>CAMZGX010000012.1 GCA_947306585.1 uncultured Candidatus Saccharibacteria bacterium | reverse complement strand
GGTTAAGCACGAGACCGACGTTACCACCTTCTGGGGTTTCAACGGTACAGATGCGACCGTAGTGGGTTGGGTGAGCATCGCGGACATCGAAGCCTGCGCGTTCACGAGTAAGACCACCAGGACCCATTGATGACAAACGACGCTTGTGAGCGAGTTCTGAGAATGGGTTGGTTTCATCCATAAGCTGTGAAAGTTGTGAAGTTGAGAAGAATTCCTTAACTGCAGCAACAACTGGACGTGAATTTAAGAGCTGGCTTGGAGTGATTTGCTCTGGGTTAGCGCTTGACATACGGTCAAGAATATTACGCTGTAAGCGGAGCATACCAAGACGGAATTGACGTTGGACGAGCTCACCGACGAGTTTAACGCGGCGGTTTGCAAGAGAGTCGATATCATCTGCTGGCTCTTGAGTGTTGTTAAGACGGATGATTTCAGAAATGATTGCGATTACATCTTGCATTTGAAGAGTGCGGTGTTCGCTATCATTTGGAGTATCAAATCCGAGGCGTTGGTTCATCTTAAAACGACCAACACGGCTATAGTCATAGCGCTTGTAATCGAAGAAAGTACGCTCAATCATTGATTTAGCGTTTTCAACGGTTGCGAGATCGCCTGGGCGAAGACGGCGGTAAACCTCGAGAAGAGCTGCAGCTTGTGATGAAGATGTATCCTTATCGAGAGTTGCGTCGATGTATTTGATTGGTCCGTTATCGATACCTTCGAATGATTTCTTGATTTCAGCATCTTTCATGCCAAGAGCACGAAGGAATGTTGTTACTGGAATCTTACGACGGCGATCGATTTTAACTGAGATACAACCGTTAGTTGCGGTCTCAAATTCGAGCCATGCACCACGGCCTGGAATAACCTTAGCGCCATAGAAGTTCTTGCCTGCAACGCTATCTGCGGTGAAGAAGACACCAGCAGAACGGATGAGCTGTGAAACAACTACGCGTTCGGTACCGTTGATAATGAAGGTTGCACGGTCGGTCATCCATGGATAATCGCCGAAGTAAACATCTTGTTCCTTCTTCTCTCCAGTTACTTTGTTTTGAAGTTCAACAGTGACATGAAGTGGTGCTTCATAGGTCGACATGTTGTATTTTGCATCCTCGACAGACATCTTTGGCTCGCCAAATTTGTAGTCGCGGAAGCTTAAGCTAAACCTATTTCCGGTGTAATCCTCGATAGGGTTGAGCTCATTAAAGACCTCGCGGAGGCCAGATTTGACAAAGTCCTCAAAAGAATCCTTCTGATGAGCGGTCAAATCAGGGATTGGTAACTCATCACCTTCCGTGAAAAAGATACGCTTACCCGCTTTTTCAGTGGTTTTTGTACTCACTTTTACCTCTATTAGATTTATTAGTTTGTTATCTTCAGGGGCTGAAGATACTGTTCAGAATTTACGAACACGCCGTCCCCTTGAGCGTGCCGCTCCACAAAAAATTCCAAACAAACTACTTCTGCGGTCCATTTTAGCACAAAACGCCAATTTTTTCAAGAGAGAATTTGCACGTTTTCCTCTTGAATTTTATATGTTTTATTGTATAATGCAATGAGCACATACCTAAGGGGGTGAGTATATGAAAGAGGTATTGAACTTTATTATCGTAGTTATTATTTTAGGTATCGCGTCGTGGATTGCGCCAGGCTGCGTCCATTTCGACAGCTTCCGTTCGCTTCTACTTGCAGCTTTGCTGCTTTTCGTTGCGGAATTTATAGTTGTCGTAGTTGGACTCTTTGCAGCCGCAGCTACCTTTATTACAGGTAATTATCTTGGCGCTTTTTCTATCGTGGCCGGATTATTATTCTTTGGCGAGTTACTTGCCATCGAAATGGTTGACGGCTGGATGAAAACAGCAAGCTTTACTGGTACTTGGACAGTTATCGCACTTGCCTTTTTTATCGCTGTACTTAGAATACCTGAAACTCCTAGACGTTGACTACGTGCTACGCCCCGGATCACTCCGGGGCTTTTTCATACCAAAAAACCGCCTCTCTCACCTGGCGGATTTTTAGTCATATAAGCTCTCAACTTAATGTTTTTTAAGCTAAGACTCGCAGTTTAGCTTATGTTCGTTAGAACTTATATTTAGTATACATAAAGCTAGCACTTTCGTCAACAACATTTTTGAAGATTTTTTATGTATTTTTTACAACATTAGCACTATTTACCCCTGTTATTCTTGTGGATTAGTGTTATGTATTTTTAACAACAGTAATTTAGACAACAAAAAACGCCCCGTTTGGGGCGCCTTTTTGTTAGATGTCTAAATCATCGAGATCTGCGAGATCTGCACGAGTTTTTTCTGCGAGATCTGAAGTTGGTTCGTCGTCGATATCACCGACAGTACGAGCTTCAGTTGGCTCAGTGTGTTCGTAATCGTTTTCGTCGTCATCGCTTGAGATAGTACCGACACGTTCGCCATCGGTGTTAACAATCTTAAGATTGTAACGAGCATCATTCTTTGTACCAAGAGCACGGAGAAGGGTGCGGATGCTTTGTGCGGTTGCGCCACGGCGACCGATTACGCGTCCAACGTCTTCAGGATCGACTGAGAGGCTGAGAAGAACACCTTTTTCGTCAATTTGTCTTTCAATATTTACTTTATCAGGGTTATTTACGAGAGTTTTTACGATGTATTCTACGAATTGCTGGTCAATAGTTGCCATGAGGAATTTTTCTCCAAGTTATTAATGTTTGTTACATTAATTATAGCATAAACTTTTCGGTAAATATTTAAAAAAGTTCCGCAATCGCGGAACTTTTTCATTAAGCCTCAGCTGGTGCTTCTTCTGCAGGAGCTTCTTCAACTGGTTCTTCTTTTGGTTGATTCTTGCGAAGCTTGTCAGCATGCTTTGCTTTTGCGTGCTTGACTGGGGTTGCCTTAACCCAAGCTGGAAGTTTAACTCCCTCGAGGGTAAGGATGCGTGCTACGCGAGTTGATGGCTGTGCGCCATTCTTAAGATAGAATTCAACCTTTTCCTTATTAAGGACGGTTTTCTTAGTTTTTGGATCGAATGAGCCGACCTCTGCAACAACGCGTCCTGAAAGAGGATGACGCTGCGATTCTTGGACGACTATTCTATACACAGGAAGGTGTGTACGACCATTACGCTGTAAGCGAATTGCGAGCATTTTATCTCCTTAAATTAATAACTTCACCTATTTTATCATAACTTTTAGTTTTTTTCAAGAGAAAACCCCCGGGAGATCCCGAGGGTTGTGTGATTTGGCGGGTTTAACTAGAATCTGTTTTGTGATTGCGCTTCTTTTTATCGGCATTGTTCTGTTTAAGCCATTTTTTAAATTCTTGCTCAATATCTAATAGCGAAATTGGTTCAGAATAACCTTTTTCACTAATTTCCTTGAGCGCCTTATTGACGTATTTTGTGCGATAAAATTCGCGCCGTTTTGGACCATTATAGACTTGCTTCTTAGAGCTTAGACCTGGGTATGCATACTTGTAAAAAGCAAATTTATACATCCATGTGGTTTTTTGCTTCTCAGTAAAGGAAAAGGCTATGTTTGCTTTTGCAGCACATTCAATAAGAGTATTGAATGCTTTCTTATAGTCTTCCCAATCCTTTTCTGCTTTTACTGCCACAACAGAGACATCCAGGCTATTGTAGTAGTCTATCATAACATTCTGACGTTTTTCGATTCCGCGTAGTTGATCTCGTTTCTTCTTATAATCATCAGGTGATAGATTGCCACTTACAAGTTCTTGTTTGATAGCTTCGACGTCTACCGTTTGGTCTATTTTTGCTTGCTTATAAAGGTTATATGTTCGCGCAACTACGCCGGATGCTAATAAAAAATCTTTAAAAGCAATCCAATATGACCTTAGGGCTTTTTTCTCAGACTCGGTATAATTCCGGTGAGAATTTTTGTCCTCAGTTATAAGCAACAGATCGTGATCTATTTCCAGACTCATCTGTCCAGGAAAATGATCTTTGTCCTTTTTCCTGGACGGTTTTTTGCCATATTCATTTTTTCTATTGTAGTAATGTGCCTCATTTGACATTGATGCCACCCCGCTTTCAATAAGTGCCAAATCACATCTATATTATATCACATATGCTTATTTATGTCAATTACGACAACATATTTATAGAGAGCTTGGACTGAGGCGGCCAGTGTCGATTACCTGGCTTTTGTAGTAACGAATTGCCTCTTTAGCAGCGGCAATTTGAGCGTCTTGTTTAGAATGGCCAGAGCCCTTGCCACGGACGGTATTACCGACACGAACTACGACGTCGAAGTAACGATCATGATCAGGACCATCTTCTTTAACGGTCTGGTAAACTGGGATTACACCTTCAGCCTTTTGAGTTAACTCCTGGAGGTAAGATTTAGCGTCGCGCCAATCCTCAGCTTCAACCATCTTTTGCATCTTTGAGAGAATGTACTTATAGATATGGCGTTTTGCAGCTTCATATCCTTGGTCCATATAAATTGCCCCTGTGACGGCCTCAAAGCAGTCTGCAACGATCGAAACGTGTGCACGTGACAAATTATCAGTATTTTTTCTTTCGCCTTTAGAAACGCGAATAAGATCGATATAGCCGATTTCTTCACTAGCAGCATAAATTGACTCGGTACGAACGAGAGCTGAGCGCCAAGCGGTCATAATTCCCTCATGTTCGTCGAAGTTACGATAAAGAAAATCGGAGGTTACGAGCTCCAAAATCGCATCACCCAAGAACTCAAGGCGTTCATTATGAGTGACGTTAATATTTCTGTGCTCATTTACATAGCTTTTATGGGTAAGAGCAGCAATGAAAAGCGAAACATCGTTGAATTCAAAACCAAGATGCTCTCTTGCAAAGCTCTGATATTGCTCAATTATATCCTTTGTATATTGCTCTTTTGGGCGTTTATCTTCGCCGCGAGTGCCAAGGATATTAATTTGCTTTTGGATCTCTTCGATAGAGATGCCGAAGTCTTTTGGATCAAGTCCTTCGTTCATATTGTCCTTTCCGGAATTCGTTATGGCATCTAACTTGCCCTAGTTAGACACCCTCGGATTTCCCGAATTATTTGTTAAATTCGCCAGAGCGAATCTTCTTCTTAGCGATGAGCATCAATTTCTCAATGTCTTCATATTCAATGGCATCAAGGGCGTCATTGAATTTGAACCATTTAATTCCGTTCATCCATTTTTCTTTTGTAGGAGTTTCGCTTTTATCAACGGCTCGCACAAGATAAACTTGTGTCGTCATCAGGACGAGCTTATCGAGGCGGCGGTATTTAAAGTGAATCTTACCTAGCCACGTTAACACTTGAATGTGCTGAAGACCTGCTTCTTCACCGATTTCACGAATTGCAGTCTGCTTTGCGGTCTCGCCCTGTTCGATATGTCCTTTAGGGATAGTCCAGCGGTTTTTACTGTCTTGAATGAGAAGAATTTCGATATCCTTCTGATCTGGAGTTAATCTAAATACGATTCCACCAGAGGTTGGTTCGCGAACAATTTCTTGAATGGCAGGTTTTTTGCGAAAAACTTTTGAATGATTTTTAGAAAGTGATGACTCTTCGGAGTTTTCAGGCAACGCTTCAGGAACCTTACGCGTCGACCTTCTCGTCGTCTTTGGACGCCTTGGAGTCTGATTTTGCATCTTTCTTTCCTTCAGTTTCGCCTAATCCAAGCTCCTTAAATGCTGTACCAAGAACACCATTGATGAATTTTGATGAGTTATCAGAACCAAAAGCCTTAGCAAGCTCAACAGCTTCGTTGATTGCTACCTTTGGTGGGACATTTCTGGATTCAAGTTCAAAAAGACCAATACGAAGGACGTTGCGGTCGATCGCAGCAATAGTGTCAATTGGCCATTCTGGTGCTAGAGGACGAAGTTCCTCGTCAAGCTTTTTGATGTTATCAACAACACCCTTCGAGAGTGCATAAACAAACTCGGTGTCACCAAGAGCCTTAGAATAGGGTTCAATATTTTTTGCGACAATTGTGTCAATATCGGCTGTGGCATCGCCCGCCTTTAAGCGGAACTCGTATTCATACAAGCTCTGCAACGATATAATTCTACCTAAGTGCCGATTACTAGCCATTATTTACCGCTTTTCTTACAATTTTTACATTTGCAATCTTTGCAATCACACTTGTTGCAGTCACAATCACAAGCTTTGCATTTGTTCGTCTTAACCTTGACGTTAGGGGTCTTCTTAGCTGTTTCAAAAGCTTTGACCGGTGATTTCTTGTTAACCATACGAGCGAGTTTCAAACGAAGATGTGAACGGCGAAGGCCGGTCTTTCTTGCACTGCTCTGTTTTTTAGGTTCAGGCATTAGATGCTCCTTTTATTAATACGTAATTTAGACTATAATATCACTTTTTGATACGTTTTTCAAGGGGCATTTTAGGATAGAAAGACGTCTGGTTTGAGATCATCCCTTTCTTTTTCAGAATCAGGACTATAGTTAATATCGGTACTACCGATCTTAAACTTCATGTAATTCATGATACCTTCAATGTAATCTTCGTCGTTTACGGCGAGATTAGTCATCAAAGTGATAGTTGGATCGAACATTTTTTTGCCAACTTCAGTACGTGAGTTATTAAATACCTCAGCAATTTCAAAAAGAGAATTGGAAAGAGTTTTTTCATGCTCAGCTTGGACAGAATTGATACTGGCACGATTTTCTTTAGATGGATCCTCTGCATAGGCAATAATTGTGCGCGCCAACTCTTTATGATAGTTATAAGAACCAGTGCCAATATGTTTTAAATTATTGGCAATATAGAGGTCATTATCGGAACCATCTCTAGTGAATACTTCAGCGAGGTTTTCGATTGTGTCGGCCGTATTTGAGCTTTCACGATAAGACATATTTCTGAATTTATCTTCCGCGGCAGCAACCTGGTTTTTAGTCAGATCTTCTTTAGTATATGGTGATGGATACATCGCATCGATATAGCCAAAGAAAGATTCAAGCGTAGCTTTGCCGGTTGCCTTTTTGCCACCAACAATATCATCAACACTAGTTTCCAAGCTTCTCGCTTCAGGATTACCGCTTTTTTTAACTAGATCAATAAATTCTTCACCAGTACCACTTAAAATTCCAGCGCGTCTTTCTGAAATTCTAAATAACTCTTCCATTAAAGCTCGTTCACCTTTTTCGTATTCATGAGCGTCCCTAGAGTCATAACCTTGTTCTGGGATTTTAAAAGTATCAGAACCATTAAACTGCACGTCAGACATATCCCAGGCATCTGCAGCCGGGTTTTCACCTCTATCAGATTGATTCTGTTCATAGTTAACCATTATCATTATTATAGCACAAAAAAGAAGCCGTTTTCACGGCTTCTTTAAACTTAAGCGACAATGTTAACGAGTTTTGCCTTTGGAAGAGCAATAACACGTTTTGGCTCGCCTTCAACGTATTTCTTAACGTTTTCTTCAGCAAGTGCAAGTGCAGTGAGCTTGTCGGTATCGTTAAGCTCTTCAGCTGGGACCTGGATCTTAGCGCGGAGCTTACCATTAACCTGAACAACTACTTCAACGACGTCTGCCACGAGAGCTTTTTCATCCCAAGTTGGCCATTCGTCATCAGACTTCAACTCTTCGAGCATTTCTGATGCGAGATGTGGTGCAAATGGCTTCAAGAGCTTTGCGAGTACAACGAGATCAGCTTCGCTGGCGCCATTCTTATAGAGTTCATTAACGAATTCCATCAGAGCAGCAACTGCAGTGTTGAAACCAGCGCGGTGGAAGTCTTCAGTGACTTTCTTAGCAGTCTTATTGCGAGCAACGATGTTAACTTTCTCATCAACAGTGTTTTCTGGGTTGAATACGAGGTTATAACAGCGGTTAAGGAAGCGGTAAACGCCACCAATTGCCTTTGTACTCCAAGCCGCATCTTCGTTGTATGGGCCAATGAAGAGTTCGTAGGTACGGAGAGTATCAGCACCATAGCCAGAGTTAATGACGTCGAGTGGATCGATCACATTACCCTTAGACTTTGACATCTTCTTGCCATCTGGAGCGTTAATATAACCATTATAGAGCAAGCGTTTAACTGGTTCTCTGAATGGGAGGTAGCCGAGATCAGCGAAGAATTTACACCAGAAGCGGACGTAGAGGAGGTGAGCTACAGCGTGATCACCACCACAGTAAACATCAGTTGGAGCCCAGTACTTAATTTCTTCTGGATCCCAAGCAGCAGTTTCGCAATCTGGAGAGACATAGCGCCAGAGGTACCAGCTTGAACATGCATAACCATCGAGTGTATCAGTTTCACGAGTCATCTCTTCGCCGTCGATAGTAACTTTGAGCCAATCTTTAGCTTTAGCAAGAGCTGAACGACCAGTTGAATCCGGTTTATAATCTTCAACTTCTGGGTGAATAACTGGGAGTTGATCTTCTGGAATTGCGTGTGGATTACCGTCTTTGTCATAAGCAATAGGGATTGGACAACCCCAGTAGCGCTGACGTGAAATCAACCAGTCACGCATCTTGTAAGTAACACGAGATTTACCAATACCAGCGTCTTCAAGCCATTTAATGATGCCATCACGAGCGTCAGCTGACTCTACGCCATTAAAGCGGTCTGAGTTGATAAGTTTACCTTCGCCGTGGTAGCATTTTTCAGTTTCATCTTCAGGTTTTTCAATAACTTCGATAACTGGAAGATCGAATTTATTAGCGAAGTCGAAGTCGCGCTCATCGTGAGCTGGGACTGCCATAATTGCGCCTTCACCATAACCCATAAGAACGTAGTCAGAAACCCAAATTGGGATTTGCTTGCCAGTTGCTGGGTTGATAGCGTAAGCGCCAGTAAAGACACCTGTCTTTTCCTTGTTTTCTTGACGTTCAATTTCAGATTTCTTGATGGCTTCTTTACAATAGTCGAGAACTTTCTCTTTAGCATTCTCGGTCATAATCTTAGCAATCATTGGATGCTCAGGAGCAAGTACGAGGAAGGTTGCGCCAAAGATAGTATCTGGACGAGTGGTGAAGACCTTGATGAATTGATTATCATCATTATCAACCTTGAAGGAAATTTCAGCGCCTTCGCTCCTTCCGATCCAGTTCTTTTGAGCAACTTTAATCTTCTCTGGCCAGTCGAGCGAATCGACTTCGTCGAGCAATTCATCAGCATAGGCAGTAATCTTGAAGAACCATTGTTTCATCTTCTTCTTTTCAACTTCGGTACCACAGCGCCAACAGTGACCGTTTTCAACCTGTTCGTTTGCGAGGACAGTTTGGTCAACTGGACACCACCATTGGTAGCTTTCTTTTTGATATGCGAGACCTTTTTCGAAGAGTTTCAAGAAACACCACTGAGTCCACTTGTAGTACTTTGGATCTGAGGTGTTGATTTCACGAGACCAGTCGATTGCAAAACCGAGGCGTTTTGCTTGTTTGCGGAAATTGTCGATGTTTTGTTTAGTTGCAACTTCTGGAGAAATACCAGTTTTAATAGCGTAGTTTTCTGCTGGGAGACCAAAAGTATCATAGCCGAATGGGCGAAGGACATTCAATCTCTGTTGGGTATAGAAACGTGCCATTGCATCAACAATTGAGAAGTTACGGACGTGACCAACGTGGAGACCGGCGCCAGATGGATATGGGAACATCTCGGCGAGGAACATTTTTTGAACGTTTTCGCCATCAGCTTTAGCTTCCTTTGAGGTTTTTGCTTTAAAGGCCTCTGTTTCATCCCAGATTTTTTGCCATTTTTCTTCGATTTTTATTGGATCATATTTTTTCATTTAGTTTTCCTCGCATAATAGTTTGTATAATGTTATTCCAGTTGCAACTGATACGTTAAAGCTTTCTTTCTTACCCTTCATCGGTATTTCCAGGAAGACGTCCATTAGGTCATATAGCTCTTCGTCGATTCCGTGGACTTCTTCTCCTAGCACTAGTACGGTTTTATTACCAAAGGTTGCTGCGCGTCCTAGAGGTGATTGTAGTTCTGGAGAGTTTAGCTTTTTTAGTCGCCTATCTTTGATATTGTTTTCCAGTCCCAGGATCTTGTATTTATCTTTCTTTAGCTCTTCTAGGGTTTCGCGAATGTTAGTGGTATATTCGATTTCCAGCATTTCTTCAGCGCCGAGCGCGGTTTTATGGATTGATTCTTTGATTTTTTCCCTGATATGCGGGAGATAAGTTGGGTTATCTGCACATGGCGTATAGCCAGACATAATAACTTTTTGCACCCCAAAGCCTTCGGCGGTACGAAGGATGGCGCCGACATTGTAAAGTGAACGAATATTGTGAACCACTACAATTGTCTTCATTGGTACTTATTATACCATATTTTCTCTTGAGCTGCACCCCTTAAATGTGCTACAATAAGCTTATGGATAAAAATATTGAAGCATTTACTGAAAATCTAGAAAATTATGGACTCGTTAAAGAAGACGTCAAACGTTCCCTTAAATATGCTAACGACCTTGGTCGTGGACTAAAAATCCTTCGCACATTCTCACAAGGTGTAACCGTTTTTGGTTCCGCACGTGTTCCTGAAGATCATAAATATTACAAGAAAGCTCGCGAACTCGGACAGCAGCTCGCTGCAAACGGACATGCCGTAATTACCGGTGGTGGCCCCGGCATCATGGAAGCTGCTAACCGCGGTGCATTTGAATACGGCGGCCGTTCAGTTGGTCTTAACATTACTCTCGATCATGAACAATTCCCTAACCCATATCTTACCGATACCATGGAATTCCATTACTTCTTCTCAAGAAAAGTTATGCTCGTCATGGCATCAAAGGTTTTCGCTTTCTTCCCAGGCGGTTTCGGCACCTTGGATGAACTTTCAGAAGTTATGATTTTGGAGCAGGAAGACAAAATGCCAAAGCAGCCAATCTTCCTCGTCGGCAAGAGCTACTGGAAGCCACTTTATAAGGTTTGGGAGAAGAAACTTCTCGCTGAAGGTATGATCAAGAAAAAAGACCTCAAACTTGTTACTATTACTGACGATATTAATGAAATCGTCAAAGCAGCTAACAAGCAAGGTCACGTCAAAGTCGACGAAAATATCTACGATGATTACTTCGTAAGTAAAAAGCTTAATTAAACCAAGAAAATACCCCGGCAAATGAGCCGGGGCTTTTCTTTTCCTTTTTAATGGTAGGAAAAGTGTAGAAAAAGTGCGACGATGTTTAATAAAGGTGCATGTTATTCAGTTTTCAAAGTACAAGCTAAGTTTGACAGCTACATTTGAAGCAATGGGGAATGCTTCGGTTTTATAATTATTGAGGGGAGTTTTTGTAACTTGTCTGTGGGTTTATACTGCATTGCATTAGTCGGTTTTGTGAATAATACTCTTTTTTAGCCTTCGAGCCCTTCCCACTCGTTGCCAGCATCAACTCGGTCAATGCTCGCTGCTAAAAGGTTGACGGTTTCTAAAACACACATTTTGCTCGAGAACGAGCTGCAAGTCTTCTGAAGTGCGCATTTCGCGCAACCCTCTCTCCTTTTGTTGGAGTTTTCTTTGTTGCTCTTCAAGCTGTCGATTAAAGTTTGGTGTGTTTGTGTCATCCGTATTTCTATCCATGAAATAAGACCTGGTGCTGCCCATCCTAATTTCGCTCGCCGCTACTAATAGAATCATTTTTCACACCTCCTCCCGACATTTTGTCAAGCCACCTTTTTAAACATCGTGATAACTGCCAATGGCAATCATAGTTTGAATATTAGCATAAACTAAAATAAAAAACAACCCGTTTTTGGGCTGTTTTTTAAGTTTTTTAAGCTTTCTTAGATTTTTTGGATTGGCATTGGGTGTAAATCCTCGTCACCATAGAGAATTCCGGCCTTTGCGCCAAGTTTTGTCACGACTGAAGTTGAGTTTGCTGAGCCAAAGATCAATGAATCTTTGAAGCTATTTCCAGCAGCTAAGTGAGCCAAGAAGCCGGAACCAAATGAGTCACCAGCACCGGTTGTATCTTTTACCGGAACATCCTCATAAATGCCGAAGCGATAAGTTTCTTTGCCATCGGTTGCGATTGCACCCATTGAGCCAGTCGTAATAATGACCGTTTTACAATATGCGCCAAGGTGAGCGATTAATTCTTCGAGGATTTTACCTGGAACAATTTCCGCTGCCTCAGATTTATTTACTAGCAAGATATCAACGAGATCGAGCAAGCCGAGTAATTTTTTCTTCTCTTTAATCTCAAGTTTGCCTGGATTAAACATAATCTTACAGCCCATGTCATGAGCCTTTTCAAAGAAGCGAAGAAGAGTATCCATATCACCACGAAGGCTTGAGACATACATGTAATCTGGGTTGATTGTATCGAGATCGTCTTCAGAAAGGTTATTGAACTTTGCTGATGCGCCACGATAGGTCAAAATTGTACGTTCACCGGATTTAGTATCGAGTAAAACTACTGAAACACCAGTTTTCTGCTTAGTGAGGTGAGTAATATAGCTAGTATCAATTCCCTCGTCGTCAAGCAAATCTTCTATGGCTTGACCAGCTGGGTCATTACCAATATTACCGAGAAAAATCGTTTCATGGCCATGGCGAGCAAAAGTAACAGCTGAGTTAGTACCGCCACCGCCGACCTCGAATGAGATTTTATCGATATCTACCTTTGAGCCAACAACAATCTGGCCAAGTTTTTCAACTTCACCTTCCTTAGTGCTCACAAAATCATCATGATCGATAAGATAGATGTCTTGCAAGGCTGAGCCTAAAGATAGAATTCTTGCCATTAAATTTTTACTCCGCGAGCTTCACGCTCTTTCATTAAGGCTTCCCACGCCGCTTTAGGGTCTTCGGTTCTAAGTGATGAACCGGCATTTAGAATATTAATATCTGAGTGTGCGAGAGTTCTGACATTATCCATGCTAACTCCGCCATCCCAACCGATTTCAACGTCAGGATTGATTTTGCGTACAAGTTTAACCTTTTCAACTTGAAGCAGATCGGCCGTGCC
The DNA here is from genome assembly GCA_947306585.1 of uncultured Candidatus Saccharibacteria bacterium. Classification (GTDB taxonomy): domain Bacteria; phylum Patescibacteriota; class Saccharimonadia; order Saccharimonadales; family Saccharimonadaceae; genus Nanosyncoccus. Next base: position 3,650 of record CAMZGX010000012.1, on the reverse strand, counting down.
GCCGTTTTTACCAAGTTCGCCAGCGAAGATCAAAACGTGATCGGCAGCTTTGATGTAGTGTTCAACTGAACCTGGATAGGTGCGTGGCAAGATTGCGACGCCAGCTTTAATTCCCGCCTGTTTGAGTTGTGCAAAGATTGGCAACAAATCTTCAGTCGCTTCAGCATGGAAGATACAGAGATTTGGTTTTAATCTCAAAATATGTGGTAAATGTTCAGATGGACGAGCAACCATCATATGGAGATCGACTGGTATATTAGTTGGAAGAGCCGTAATAGCTGATTCCGGAATCGTCGTCGTAGCAACAAAACTACCATCAACAACATCAATTTGCATGCGTTTTGCAAAAGTTGGATAGAGTCCAATCAATTTTGTAAACTCATTTGGGTCAGCCGTAAGCACGGTTGGCGCAATGATTACATCTATAGGGTCAACAGCAGCGCGTTGCATTTTTCTCCTTTTTAATAAATATTTTCCTCATCAAGACGAGCGTTTCGTCTGATATAGCGCTCCTCAGGAAGAAATTCTGCTGAAAGGAACATAGAAACTGAGCGGTCCATTGTTGCATCATCCATAAAGTCCGACGAGAGGCAAAGAACGTTGGCGTCATTATGGAGACGGCCGAGATGAACCAGCTCAGGGGTGTATCCGCAGATAGCACGGATACCTTTAAAACGATTAGCTTGAATTGCGATACCGTGAGCAGAACCACAGATAAGGATTCCGCGTGAAGATGGATTAGTTTGCACGCTTCTTGCGACCGCGATCGCTGCATCATTGAAATCATCCTCTGGTTTTAAGGTAGTTGGACCGAGATCAACAATCTCATAAACGTCTTTGACGTTTGAGTTACCGAGCATACCAAGTAAACGCTGTTTGTCAGCGAATCCGCGATGATCTGATGCAATGAAGAGGCGTGGCATGTTAATTATCCTCTCTTACCAAAATCAGCTGTAAGTTCGACGAGACGGTTTGAGTAACCCCATTCATTGTCATACCAAGCAACAACCTTGATAAGGTTTCCGCCAACCACGTCAGTAAGTGGAAGGTCGACAATACATGAGTGTGAGTTTCCTCTGAAGTCACATGAAACGAGCTCTTCTTTTGAAATACCAAGAATACCTTCATAGTAAGGTTCTTTGGCAGCTTTTTCAAAGACAGCGTTAATTTCTTCAACGGTAACATCTCTTTTAACAACAGCGGTAATATCAGAAAGTGAAACTACTGGGGTTGGAACACGGACTGAAAGACCATTGAACTTGCCCTTCAAGCTTGGGATAGTAAGAGCAGCTGCTTTACTTGCACCAGTAGTGGTTGGGACAATATTCTCAGCAGCAGCACGAGCTTCACGGAGATCTTTTGCAGGAGCATCTTGAAGACGCTGTGATGCAGTATAGCTGTGAACAGTGGTCATCATAGCTTTTTCGATACCAAAGTTATCTTCGAGTACGCGCATAACTGGAGCGATACAGTTAGTAGTACATGAAGCGTTTGAGATGATTTCATCATCATCTTCAACAACTTCTTCGTTTACGCCGAGAACGACGGTCTTAGCGCCCTCGCCCTTAGCGGGAGCAGAGATAACAACTTTTCTTGCACCAGCATCGATGTGGGCATGTGCTTTCTCTGGATCAGTGAAGAGACCAGTTGATTCAATCACAACATCAACACCCATATCTTTCCATGGTAATGCTGCTGGATCTTTCTCTGAAAGGACACGAATTTTAGTGCCGTCGACGATAATATTTTCGTCGTCAAAATCAACATCACGGTCATAAGTACCGTATGATGAATCATACTTTAATAGATGTGCGAGAGTTTTTGTATCTGTAAGGTCATTTACTGCGACAACTTCAAGATCACGTCTCTCAAATGCGATTTTGAACGCATTTCTACCAATGCGGCCAAAACCGTTAATTGCAACTTTAATCATTTTGCCTCCTAGTTATTGCATTCATTTTAGCACAACCACTATCAAAATGCCATATCTTGAAAAATAGGGGTAAATATGGTATAATATAGGCATTGGGGCTATACGCCCAGTTACTACAAATTAGGGGTAGTTCCCCTGGTCGCACGTTAAAAAGGAGGATTATATATGAAAATTGAGAAGAACGACCAAAATATTCAACTGATGCTGACTCATTATGTATTCAAGATGAGGGAGATACCTGAAGAGATCTATCCTGCCGCAGAACCTGGTTTTATCGAGATAAACCTGCTCGTCGATACAATCATCGAGAATGGACTGAACGATTTCGTCTTAAGGCTTGACGATGTTTGCGAACAGATTGACATTATGCTCGAAACTGCCGAGAAAGATCGCAGAAAACTCGAAGGTGTTCCAGACGAAGGTGATTACCCAAAACTCGACCGTCAGGTCATGAGACGCGAGATTAAGGATACGATCCAGATTGCACATAGCTTTTATCTCGGAGAGTACGATCCACCAGAAATTCTCGAGCCTGAGGTTTTAATCTACCGCTCAGTTGCAGCTCTGATTATGGAGCTGGGTAAGTTTGAAAAAGACATCGATCGTTTCGTAGTAAGGTCAAATATCGGCAAGATTTTCGATATTTCACAGATTAACACCGTAAACGATCTCGCCTGCTTCAGAACCCTGATCGAATACTTCGAGCATTGCCTGCAGTATAACGAACGCACACCGATCACCACCTTTATTAAGGGTTATGGTGGCAACCTCGTTTCACAGCAGCGTTTGATGACTTTCATTAAGCGTACCGATTGGTACTATGATAGCGTCAGATTCCAGGCAGTCTTCGATGGTATTTATCTCTTTGAACCAGGTCTGGGAAATGCCACAAAGCTCATCTATAACCGTTTCAAAGAACTTAAAAATGAGGCCGAAGAAAAACACTTCGAGCAGCAAGATAGTTTCGACCAGTAATTATTAATCCTACCCTCAAAAAACTCCCCAGAACACTGGGGAGTCTTTTTATTGCTTTGATTAAGCGCGAGCAAAGTGTGCGAATGCACGGTTTGCTTCTGCCATACGGTGACAATCTTCTTTCTTCTTGAATGCTGCACCGGTTTCGTTGTAAGCGTCAACGATTTCTGCTTCGAGGCGTTTTGCATATGGCATGCCTGAACGAGTACGAGCAGATTGAACGAGCCAGCTAAATGCGAAGTGCATTTGGCGGTGACCAGAGATTGGGAATGGAATCTGGTAGTTAGCACCACCGACACGGCGTGACTTAACTTCAAAATCTGGTGAAACGTTTGCGATTGCTTTTTCGAGGACTTCTACTGGGTTCTCTGATTTAAGAGTCTTTGCAGCACCTTCGATAGCTTCGTAAACTGCACGTTCAGCAGCTTGTTTCTTACCATCAAGCATTGACTTGTTGATAAGGCGTTGAACCATGATTGATTGATACTTACGATCTGGATTTACTTTTCTCTCGAGAGAGGTAGTAGTTTTACGTGGCATTACTTATCCTCCTTCTTAGCACCGTACTTTGAACGGCCTTGTTTACGACCTTGGACACCTTGAAGATCGAGGGTACCACGGACGATGTGATAACGGACACCTGGAAGATCTGGAACACGACCACCACGGACGAGCACAACTGCGTGCTCCTGGAGGTTGTGGCCTTCACCACCGATGTAAGCCCAAACTTCCTGACCGTTAG
>CAMZGX010000011.1 GCA_947306585.1 uncultured Candidatus Saccharibacteria bacterium | reverse complement strand
GAGCATCTGTCTTCGGAACAGAGGGTCGTGGGTTCGAGTCCCTCCGGGTGTACCAAAAAATACCTTCGCGGTATTTTTTATTTTTTAGATTTAAATTTGTTTAATTTTAAACACTTATGATATAATGCCATTAGCGGGTTATGGGGCCCAATTGTTCCTTAAGAGACTATATTTTAGAAAGAGGTGGTTATATATGATTTATCCAAAAGCAGATTTATCAAAAGTACATCCCCCCAAGGATGTATGCCTATCAAGAGCTGGTAGATATTTATCTATCGAAAACGAAATCAGTCTAGTTTCAATTTTACATGCAGTAGTACATGCAAATGAAGATGAAAAATATGACTGGCCAACAGTTTCTCGCGGTCGCTTCAGCATGGCATTAAAAGAAGAAGATGGTGACGAGAAGAAAGTAGTCGCTTCATTTAAGTTTGCTGGGGACGATCCAAGTGAAGAAAATTTTCATCACGAAGGTCTTAGACTCAGTACTGATGATGGTGACACATTCTACATTAAGATCGACGTCATTCCACCAGAATGCGATGATCCGACAGACGAGAATTGGCACGCGCTTTGCCTTGCAAAAGATTTAGAGCACGACTTAGCATATGCCACACTTTGTTTCTTTGAGAATAAGTGTCCAAATAATGGCAATTTATTGCGTATTGTTTCAATTGAAAAGAATCGCATCATGCATCAAGTTGATTCAAGCTATGCTTCTCGCGAAGAATGGAAAGATCATTTAGCTGAACTTGAATGCAGCGTAAGAGATGCCATTAATAACACTTTTTACATCAAGTCAGATTGGGAATCTGGAGTCATTCCACAACACACTAGAAACTATAGAGCTTGGTTTAATAAGCTGGATATGAAAAAATGTTGCTAAAATTAGTCTAAAAAGCGTCAACCTTTCGGTTGGCGCTATTTTTATGCTTGAGGCAGTTCTAATGGGTTATTTGCAAGCGGACGGCCCGTAGCCTTCGGAATATCAGCAACTAGCTCTTTTGCGCGTAGGTAATAATCGTACTGCTTACCAAAGAGATTTTGCTCCATCTTGCCTAGTGCCACTTGGTATTCATGAACTTTTTGAGGCGGATTATTAGCAGCTAAAAAGTCAAAGAACGGAACCATCGTGGCTTCAAACTCCATTGGGTTTTGGTAAATATTATTAGCTCTTTGCAAGTCAGCAACCGTTGTTCTACCATAGTCATTTGTATTAATACCATTCGCAAAACATAGCATCTTTAGCTGTTGTTTATCCGAAGACATTTTCTCCAGAACAGCGTTCGCATTTGCTTCATTAAAGATACCGCGTTCGTCCTCCAATGGACTCTTAATGTTATTAATAACTCTTGCAAAATCATTGTATGTAATTTTACCGGTATTAATGTTTGCCATCACGGCAAGTTCATCGTGGTCACCAAGCCTTGGCTCGTTAGGCAAAATACCTTTTCCCGAACATAGCGCAGCAATAAGCTTATCATGTTGATTCTTTTCACGATTTCTAAGCTGCTCTAAATCTGTTACTCTTGATTCAGGAATTGATAAATTATCCCATTCAGTCGTTACAGGAGCTTCTGATTCTTGTCTACCTCTTATCTTATTAAAAAATCCCATTGCTATATTTTATCACAAAATAAGCATAAACTGTTTAAAATTAAAAGACCATAACAAGGATGAAGAAGAAAGCAATGTAGAGAGACTCGAAAATAAGATCGATTTGCCAGAAGATTTCTGAGAAGAAAATGAATGCAAAAGTACAAATCACAGCATAGATAAAGAACAAAAGTGCAACTTTTCGCACGTTTGCGTCATGCAAGTTTTTTACTTTACCTTCATAGAAAGCCATGGCACTAAATGCGGCCATTGCAATAAACATAGTGCGAGATGTGATGACATGCAAGAACGAGATTGGCGTGCGACCAAAAAGCACTGGTTCCGGAATGATATTATCAAACAAGCCAATTGGAAAGACGCTTAGCAAAACTAAAGTGACAACAATAATTTTTAGCAATAATTTTAGCCACTCTGATTTTAGTTTTGGCTTTAAATATTGCCACATCATAACTGAAACAAAAACGTTTACTAAAAGAAATGCGATTGCTGATGGGAATGACAAACCGACGTATTTTGAGATTGAGTAATTAATACAAAAATCAGCAGTGCCGGTAATGATGTGTGTGAGCAGAATCGCAATAAATACTGCCCAAAATGCAACTATAGAATAATAGACTTTTTTACGCATCAATTTAACTCCGCTTTAATATCATTTTCATTAATTGTGAGGATGTCGCCGGATTTGATATCGCCGCGCAAACTTGCTTTTGCGACAATATTTTCGACGGTTTTTGAAACCACGCGACGAAGTGGGCGGGCACCAAGCATCGGATCATAGCCCGCTTCAATCAAAGCATCAACTGCGGATTCATCAAGTCTGACTTCAATCTTTTGTGGTGCAAGAGTTTTATTTACATTCTTGATTAAAAGCGTGGTAATCTTTCTTAAGTCTTCCTTACTGAGCGGTTTGAACAAACAGATTTCATCAAAACGGTTCAGGAATTCTGGTTTGAACTCACGAGTTTGAATAAGATGGTTCGTAAGTTCGTCTTTGATTTTTTCATAATCGCTTGATCCGATATTTTCACGAATCATATCGGCGCCAGCATTTGAAGTACAAATCACAATTGCATCGCGGAATGAGACTTCGTGGTTTTTGGTATCACGCAAGATTCCCTCGTCTAGCATCTGGAGTAAGGTTGTCAAAACTTGTGGGCTAGCTTTTTCAATTTCATCAAGCAACACGACCGAGAATGGATGTTTTGAAACTTGAGCGGTGAGTGACATTGCGTCAACTGAGCCTTCTGCAATGAGACGATTTACGTCGGAAGCTTCAACGTATTCGTTCATATCGATACGAATAATTTCCGATTCACCATTAAAGTAAACCTCAGAAAGGGCTTTAGCTAGCTCGGTTTTACCAACACCAGTTGGACCTAAGAATAAGTAAGTACCGATTGGTTTATTTTCATTACGCACACCAGCTGCAGCACGGCGAAGCGCATCTGAAACTGCATGCACTGCTGGCTCTTGATCGATCATATGTTCGTGGATCAAAGCCTCGAGATTCAATAAACGATCACGAGCTTCTTCGGTTGAAGTTGAAGCTTGGAGTTTTACGCCCTGAGATTTTTCGATTGCTTCCTGAACTGATTCGGCAAACACTAATCCATCGTGAGCATACCTTGCTGCATCTTCCAGTACGCGCATTGCACGACCAGGCATTTCGACATCTTTAATATAGCGGTCGCCAAGACGGTAAGCTTCTTTAAGCGCCCAGTATGTATAAGAAACGCGATACTTCCATTCCAAACTTGGAACTTGATCTTCCATGATTTTCATAGTTTCTTCTTCGTTCGCTGGAGAAATCATGATTTTATTTAGCGCATTCGTGAGAGCTGGTTTGCGATTAGAAATTTCGAGATATCTTTGCTCGTCCATGCTCATAATAATACGTAAACGTCCAGCTTCTAGTACTGGCAAAAGCAAGTTCGAAATATCAACTGAACCGACTGCATTTTCAAAGAAAAGGTGAGCATCATTGAGATATAAAATCACATTTTTAGCAGAATAAGCTTCATTAATCAGGCCCGCTACTAAGCGTTCGATATCGCCTTGGCCAGACGTGCCACCAATCAATGCTCCGGCATCTAGTTTAAAGATCTGACGGAATTTGAGGTTGCGTGGAATTGGTGAGTTTGCATCGAGTAATTGTTCTGCAAACGCATTTACTACAGCTGAACGGCCAGAACCTTCTGGGCCAATCAAAGCTACGTTTTGACGACCAGCATTACTAAAAATGTCTGTCATTTGCTTGATGGCTTCTTTATGCTCTGCTCTAAATAACTGAGTCTTCATAGTGAGACTACGAGTTGATGAAAGATTTTGGCCATAGCGAGAAAGTAGTGGAGTAAAACCAAAAGTAAAGTCACGTGCGATGCCGCCATCATGACGTTTTTTCTGTGATGCTTTTACTAAACCATGAAGATAGTTATACCATGTAATTCCCTCAATCAAATCCTCACGAGACAAACGCATACGTGAAAGAATTTCTTCATGATTTGGATGAGTTAAAATAATTGCGATTGATAGAATACCGCCAGAAATTTGCGGCGCATTAATTTGAGTCTTAATCTTTCTTGCATTCTCAAAAACTGCCGTCATATCATCAGGAAGATCATTAGCAACGCCAATCATTAGATTTGGAATCAAGCCAAAACGTAGAGCCAAGAAACGACCAGAACGAGTATTAATCAACTTTGGCGCAATCGATTTTGGTGTTGGATTTTTGTCCATGATTGCAAGCGCGTTAGCCGACAAAATATCATTAATGTCGTCGGTTTTTCCGACTGGAACTTTTGTAAGCAAAAGTTTAATAATGGTGAGCGAAATAATACAGACGATTGAAATGATAAACATTAACCAACCAAACGAGCTGCCATAAAACAGCATAATACTACCAAATACAATCGGCGCAAAAATACCCAACCACAAGAACGTAACAAAGACGTTCGAATCTAGAGCATGACCTAGGCGCGCATACTTTGCGCGAAGTGAGTTATATTTGAATTCGTTCATAGTGCAACCCCCATGACTGCTAACGCAATAAAAAGGATTGGCGTGAGTGGTAGAACTGGCCAGACAATTAGTGAAATAATCGAACCAATCGACTGCAATACAAGTGTAATAATACCAAAGATAACAATACCAAGACGAACTGTGCCACCGACAAAACGTGAAACCATGCGGTCAATCAAACCTAAGATTTTATCGTCGATTGATTTACCGCCAGCGTTAGCTGAGATTTGACGATATGGAGCAAACAAAGTTCTAAGTAATGATCCAATTGAAAATAGATCTGCAGTATCACCTAGTTTAGTCCAGAGTTTTGCGGCAAAAAGTTTATAGCCGTCACAATACCACCAAGAAATTAGACCTGTTGCTAACATATCTATATTATACTACAGTTTTTAAGCTTTAGCGTTATTTTCACAGGCACGCAAAACATCGTCAAACAAGACAGAAACAGTGAGTGGGCCAACGCCACCAAACTTTGGAGTGATAGCTTTTAGATCTTCACGTTTTCTAATTTCTTCGTTGATATCACCAACGAGATGGCCACCTTCACTAGCTGTGCCGGCGTCAACCACAACAGCGTCGGTTTTAATCATGTCACTTTCAATGAGATGTGGATTGCCAGTTGCAGTAACAACTACGTCATAGTTCTTGAGAATTGAAAAATCAGAACCGCGATGGAAAACTTCAATATCAAAGCCAGAATTGCGCCACATACGAATGAGTGGAGCGCCAACTAATTTACCACGTCCGACGATAGCAATTTTCTTATCCTTTAGTTCGATATTGTGTCCAGCAAGCAACCAGTTAATTGCAGTTGCGGTTGCAGAATCAAAAATACGTTCACTTTCACGCTCGTCATAATTTGCTAAGCCATCAACATCTTTTTCTGGTGCAATTAAGTCCACAACTTCTTCAGTACGTTCTTTTTCAATCAAAGGTAATTGAACAATAATACCTGAAACAGTTTCGTCGGCATTGTATTTTTTAACCGCTTCAATTGCTTCTTCAGTAGAATTAACTTTAGCATCAATTACTTTTATGCCAATATCTTCGCCATATTGGATTTTGAGGTTTACATATTTAGTAATGACTGGATTGTCAGAATCACGAATAATCACAAGACATGGATATTTTTTCTGAGAGCGCAACATTTTAACGACATGAGCTTGTCGTTCTTTAACAAAACCAGCTAGTTCTTTTCCATCTAAAATTCTTGTCATTATTTTCCTATCACATTTGGCTCTTGTTCGAGCTTAAATCCAAACTTTGCTTCTACGGTATCAGAAATTTCTTTAACCGCTTTTTGCATATCTTCATAGCTTTTGCCAGATTCATTGATTAATACTAGAGCAGCTTTATCGGAAACTTTGAATCCATAGAATACTTTGCCTTTTAACCCAGCGTTTTCGATCAACCATCCAGTGTTAACTTTGGTACCATGATGAGGAATTCCCTTTTCATCAAGCTCAGCAACTTTTGATTCATCGACATAAACATTTTTAAAGAAACTACCGGAGCTAGCGATTTCTTTTGGATCTGGAAGTTTTGAATCACGAACATTTCTAACAGCTTCAGCAAGCACTTTTGGCTCACGTGAAGTGATATTATTGTCGTCCAAATATTTCTGAAGACTACCATAAAGTTCGCCTTTGATTTCACCTTTTTCTAAAGTAAAGTCAACTTCATATATATAGTATTTACCGCGTGCGGTTGAATTGAAGATGGAGTGGCGATATGAGAAATCACACTCACTTGGATCAAGTTCGATAAGCTCATCTTTTTCCATGTCGAGTGCATGAATTTTAGTGATTGTAGTTGCAACTTCCTGTCCGTAAGCACCAATATTTTGAACTGGAGCAGCACCAACCGTGCCAGGAATACCAGCAAGACATTCAATACCAGTACAGCCTTCTTTAGTAGTTCTCTCAACAAAGAAATCCCAGTCCATGCCAGCTGAAACTTTGAAATGAATTTTATCACCATCGCCCTTAAAAATAATGTTAGCGATTTTATTCACAATAATTGCACCATCAAAGCCAGCGTCGGTTGCAAAAGTATTTGCACCTGCGCCTAAGAAATACCATTTATCAATATTATGATTTTTAAGTTCAGAAATGAGATTTTTAATATCCTCTTTATCTTCTAGTTCAAAAACATAGCGGGCGTTGCCACCAATGCGCATAGTAACAAGTTCTGAAATTGGAATATTTTCTCTAATAATCATATCTGTATATCTATTATATCACGCCGAGGCCTGATATAACGACATATGAGTAGTAAACGACAAATGTCGTAAGAAGGATTGAACCCTCAAGACGTGAGATGCGGCGATCGTCGCGAGCGAAGATGTATAGTGCAATAGCCGAAGCTACCATAATCGCTAAATCAACATAACTAAAGCTAATCTCAGGAATACCGCCAAGAATGGCGACCGGAAGACCCGTAACGATACCAATATTGAAGATATTTGAACCAACCACGTTACCGATTGCAATATCAGCCTCACCCTTCTTAGTTGCAACAACTGATGTCACCAGTTCTGGAAGTGAAGTACCAAGCGCCACAATAGTAAGAGCGATCATTTTAGCCGGTACACCAAGAATAGTAGCGATGCTAGATGCAGAATCAACGACAAAGTTTGAACCAATCACAATGCCAACAATACCAAAAATCGTACAAAGGACAGCTTTCCAAAGCTTCATTGGTGGATCTTGCTCGATCGCCTTTTTAGCTTTTTCCTGCTTCTTAGTTCCTTCAAGTAATTCTAAGGCTGCATCAACTTTTTTAAGTTCTTCGGCAGTTTTTCTAGCACGGTTCATACCGATGAGATAGTAGATAAAGATGCCGAAGGCTAAGACAATCACTACGCCATCCTGACGAGTGAAGGCAGGAGTCATGGTTTTATCAAACAAATTATCAAGCATCAAAGTTGCAAACATAACTGTCATCAAAATGACAATTGGTAACTCTTTTTTGACGGTATTACTATGAACCACAAGTGGTCTGACCATTGAAGCAATACCAAGAATGAGTAAAATATTCAAGATGTTGGAACCAATCACGTTACCAAGCAACATGTCGGTATTTCCGGAAAGTAAAGATTTTACGGAAACTGCAAATTCTGGAGCGCTAGTTCCGAATGCAACGATAGTTAAGCCAATCAGCATTTTTGGAACTTTGAAGTTCTCTGCTGTGGCGCTTGCCCCATCGACGAAGATGTCAGCGCCTTTAATGAGGATAACAAATCCGACGATGAGAATAAGGATTTGAAGTAATATTTCCATAGGTTCTCCTTATTAGCTAGGTAGCCAGATACCTGAATCTGTAGTGTGTCCGCCACCATTGTTATGCTGGTCAATTGCACGTTCAACATCTCTGTCTACAGGTGCGTGTTGCGCGATCTGCTGACGAGTTGTGTCAGAGATTGGCTCTACTTGAGTAGGAGTGTTTGAAGCAGGAGCACTTGGAGCAGGAGCACTACTATTTGAGTGGTCGATATTCAATGAGTTTGGAGAATACTTAATATCGGCTTCACTAAATCCGCCACCAGCAAGAGCTGCTGCTTTAATTTCACTAATATGATCGAGAGCTTCTCTCTTTACACCATTGTATTGGCCAGTTGTATCGTTATCTTTGTAGTACTGAGCTTGATCCATGAAGGCTGCGATAGCTTTACGTTCTTCAACCGTACCACTCTGCGCTTTTCTTAAGATAGCTTCAAACTCGCCGTCGTCATAATTAAATGCACCAGCTGCAGATTGTTTACCTTTAGCCATTGCTTTCGAGACGAAGTTATCGTTATTGAATGCTTCAACTGTATGATCAACTTCATTACCATTTTTATCAGTAAATTTAGTACCATATGTACCATTACCAACAGCATTCATGAGAGCAGTACCTTGATCGTGCATTGAGCGGTTTTGATTCTTGTAAATACTATTTCCGGTAATATGTGCAGCATAACGTCCAGCAGTAGCAGCATCAACTTCACCAGAGTCAAAGGCCCTGTTCATGCCTTTACGCAAAAGTTCGCGTTGCTTATCGGAACCACCGGTTGCTTTTCGCATAAGCGCTTCAAGCTTAGCAGTGTCGCCGTTTACGGCAGCTGAGTAAACTTCGTTTTCGAATCTAGCATTGTTGCTGAATGTACCGTCGTTCTCCCAGAGTGAGGTCTGGTCTGCGATTGCTCCTTCGAGTGCTTGGTTTTCGAGGTTTGCGTCACGTGCAGCAAATCCACCATTTTCCATACGATGAGTACGAGCCATTGCTGCTTGTGCAGATTGAGCAACTGTTTCACGAGCATTCTCTACGCGCGCATTACTATTTCTTGCAGCAGCACGTAAGCGGCCGTTGCTTGCAATAGTATGATTTGCGATCCAAGCGCGAGCACCGGTTTTGCCACGATACTTCTTTTCAGCTTCCATGGTTTTATTATCAAGCCAGCGACTTGGACGAGAGTTTTTGCGCATATACTTTGCATCAAGCGCCGAGCTTTCTCTTGCAAGCTTAACACCCTCAGCATTGTTAACACCTCTCCTGACACTACTGCCAATGCCTCTGCCTGCACCAGAGATTCTTTCACCAATGTTTCCGGCAGCAGCAAGCGATTTCTTAAGAAGCGATGGAATCATAAAGTAAGGAAGTACACAAAGTAGACATGCAATAATAGTCATCAAGAAATCATGTTCGTCAGTTAAGATAATACTTGAAGCAAAGTAGCCAGCACCAATTAAACCACCGATAATTGGATAAACCAACAATACACCCTTAAAGATTTCAAACCAGCGTTTAAAGACCTTTTCAGTGTTTGGAAGCATATTACAAGCAAAGGCAATTGGAGAGAAGACAATACAAAGGATAACTGCCGCTTGGCGCATACCAAGAACTAGGAATGCAAAGATGATTGAAATAATCATCACAAGCAAGAAGAGTAAGATTGGAATGATAATTGCCCAACCTTCAAGTGCAAACATTAAAGCACCTACACCAGTAAAAGAACCAGCCACTAGGAGGAAGTCAACAACTGATGCTACACCTGTTTTAACAGCACTTACAGAATCCGCACCAAGAATTCCCGTATGGAGAGATTCGAAGAGTGAATGAATACCGGCACCAATTAAGTTCGAAAGGTCAACCGCAATTGCACAAATATAGAACGAAAGGTTTACCATAATTGCCGTAACAATAACTTTTGGAAGAGCTTTCTTAATACCGTAGTTATCAATGCCAAAGCCAGTAAGCTGAGAGAAGATAATGAACATGAAAATAATCACAAAGAGAATATTCGCAAAACCGCGGAAGGTTCCCCAAGCTTTATATAGATTGCTCTGGTTATTGCCAAGTTCGCTAACGATGCTTTTATCGACTCGAATCATTGGCTCAATTGTTGCGTAGATATTACTAGATACCTCTTCAAGACCAAAGATCATTGGACAAATAATCCAGCCAAGTGATTTAGCCTCAGAATAACAAGCTGCTTCGCGCTGATCAGTATTCGTACCAGGATCATCTTCACCGCCACCAGGATTTCCAGGAGTTGGAGAAGGAGTATCTGGCATTTTTTCAATTTCTGTAGGGTTCATCCATGCCCATACATCTTGCTTAATCGATGCAGCTGAAGTTGACTGGTTATTAAAAGTACTAGCGAGTGCTTTACAATCGACATTCGATTCATACCATGGAGCATATTGGACAGATTTTGCAGTTCCGGCAGTCTTCAAACCACCACCAAATTTAGTACGAAAATCTTTCTTTGTAGATTCACTTTTCTTATAAGCCTTAACATCCGTTACGTATGACAAGCTAGTATCCCAATATGCAGGATCTAGTTTATCAAAGTTTTCATCGCTTTTAGCGACAGTTACGCCACCACAACCAGCGGCAAATGCACCGTCTCCGTTGAAGAGGTATCTACCGGTAAGTGCATACATGTAGTCACCACTAGACTTAATGTATTCTTCTGGACTCTTTCCACCAAAGTAGTTATTTTTAATGTTTGTTAAGAGTTGATCTTTGCCGCCATCTTTTAGAACTAATTTAGACTTATCTTCTACATCTTCTGCATAATATTTATAATGTCCATTAGTATTGTCTAGATGCGCAGCAAAACTGTCGTCTACGTGCCATCCCCATTCACCAAATGGAGCTGGATCAGTACTTGAAATCACTTCAGCGTATCCCTGGACTGGATTTCCATAAATATCCTGGCCATCGATTGGATAGACTTGAAGATATTGAACAATCGTATTACAAAGGTAAGCTTCGTTTTTGTTAAATACCCAGTTTTTTGTCTCTTCACCCAAGTTAGGGTTCATGCCCGCTGGACCACCAGAGACCTTACCAATCCAGCCATCTTCGTTATAGTAGACCCAAATTGCAGGGGCATCAAGATTACTTACCTTATTACCATTTCCATCTTCATAATAACCCTGTGGCCAAGTATATTCATGGCCACCATTGATATAGCCTGTAGCTTCAGAGTTAATAATCGCATATGTACATTTGATACGTCTCTCGGCCTTGGTTGAATAACCATAGACACCATTGAGGATACCACCACTCTTAATATCATTGTCGGTAATTTTACCATTTAATTTATCAAACTTTTCGAATGCCTCCTTACAAGTGATCTGTCCATTTGTATCACCAAGCCAAGCACCAATGAAAGTTTTTGTACTTTCAGATGCATCCAATACTGAATATTTTTGAGAACCAGTTGCAAGCTCTGGCATGATATAACCGCTACTGATACAGTTGTATGCAGCTGTAGCATAAAGCGCTTTCTTAAGACCGTCTGTAGTTTTTGCAAGAGTAGCTGCATAGGTTTGTTGGTTCGATGCAAAAAATGCTGACACTGTAAGTACTACAGCGGCCAATGCGACTGATATTCTTTTTATAATGTTTTTGTTGGATCTTTTAATTTTCATGCACCGAACTCTTTCAAATTCATATTATAATATACGGTCCCGCCATTAACTTTTTCTGCAACTGCATAGTTATCAAAGAAATCAACGGACATATTATTAAGATCTTTACAAGGATCTTCTGTCAAATTTACACTACAAACTTTTTCCTTACCGTCGTTAGTTTCAACATAGACGAGAAGGTTATTTTCGTAAGTAGCATATTCACCAGCTGGAAGCTCAACCACTTCTTTTTTATTTGCTAAATCATAGAGAACAGCTTTATTATCCTTTACTAAGATAACTGGTTTAATCTTTTTCTTTTCAAACATGTATTTATAAGCATTGCTTGAGAGCTCAACTGCATTATAGTATTCGCAACCAATAACTTCATTATTTGATGCGTCGACAATTCTTACATTGCCGCTATCGCATGCTAAGACAGTATAATCACCAGCATTTGAGATAGAATCCGATACCTGTTTTGAAACATATTTTTCAGATTTTGAAATTGCTCCATTTTCTATAACAAGATAAGTCTTTCCTTCTTTAAGAACACCGTCATCAATAAATTCGATTGCGGCTGTGTTAGCTGCGGTATAAATTTCTTCGCTAGTATTAGCGTTAATAACTTTTGCTGGTTCTCCCCAGTTTTTTACAACAACATAAACATCGTCGCCAGCTTTAACAGTATAAGCAGAGCAAGCACCTTTACATTCATACTTTTTATTCTGATCTTTATCTGTTATATAAGCATCGCCAACTTTTTTACTAGTTCCTGCAGCTGCCGCACTACCGTCACTTGAACCAGCCGTGGAAGTATTTGGCTTGATAATTTGGTCTTCGCCACTCACTTCGGTCGTTTCTTCTTTTACTTCCTCTACGTTGATGTTATAGAAGTAACCATTGCCAATATAAGTACTTCTCACGCCATCTGGAGTGATCTTCTTCATAGTGTTGTCATAGACGCTACGGTTGATATACCATAAATTTCTATCAACGTCATAGCTTGGATTATCTTCAATATCTGCATCCTGTTCGACTTTTACATTTCCCTTTTTATCGATAATTGCAGAAACTAGAACGCCGGCTTTTTCGTATGATACACTTGCATATTCACCATAAAAACGGTCTGCACGATTATATTTTGCGTCGATTACTTTTTCGTTCTTTTCTGGGTCGTAAAATCCAAAGAGTCCGCTTGATTGATCTTCGTATGGTAAATAAGCCTTTTCATCGAAAATAATACTTAGATTTGAAGATCCAATTGCGTCTTCTGAATTGTTTTTAAAGAGGTTTCCTTTAGTCAAAATAATGCTGACTACTACTGCCACAATCGCCAAAATCAACAAAACCCCAAGCACGATCACTTTAGGGTTCTTTTTAGATTTAGCAGCAGGGACATTCAAAACAATGTCGCCAGTTCCTTCGACTTTATTTGGATTTGAATCGGCTGAAATGCGATCAAGCTCCGCTTGTGCAGCAGAGATATCTCTCCCTGGGCGCATCCCTACCCGAGCATTAAAATATTTTTTATCTTCGTCATGACCCATAGATAGTTAAATTATAGCATAAGCTTTTTGATTTTTGCAACAAAAAAGTGCTCCCTAGTTTCCCAGGGAGCACTTTTGCGCCAATTCGCGCTAGTAAGTGAAATCTCTTACAAGAGCGGTCAATAATTAGCGTAATTGTTTACGGCTAGCAATGAAGTAACCAGCAGCTGTGATAACGCCACCAAGTCCGAGTGCACCAGTTGCAATTTCGGTTGCACCAGTAGTTGGGAGTTCTTTCTTTTCACATTCTGCTTTGTAGGTAGCATAATCTACCTCGTTACCGTTAACACCATAGTATGTGCCTTTTACGACTTCACACTTATGTTCTTGTTCTGGTGTTGGTTCTGGTTTTGGTTCTTCCTTACATTTCTTTTCAACGTAGACATCTGCGTTGTCTTGAACTGCGAAAGCTTTAACGTTAGTTGATACACCAACGAGAGCATCTGCCTTTGCCCAGTTGATAAGGCGGTTTGTACCACAAGCGAGTTCCTTGTCAACAACCTTAGCCTGGAAGCGGATGTATGCAGAACCATTGACTGCATAGTTACCAATGTTGATACCGTCAGTTACGATTGAATCGTTGTTAACAGTAGCACCTTTTGGATAGTTAGTGTTGTAAAGCTTTGTTGAACCCTTAACGAATTCCATGTTCTTTGGAAGTGAATCTTTAATGATCACATCTTTAACTTCAGCAGAGTTGAGGTTCTTGTAGTGAATTTGATATTCAACAGTTTCACCAACTTCTGCGTTTACTTGTTCGCTGAATTCCTTGTCATCAAGTTTGCGAACTTTCTTCTCGATTGAAGTGTTTTCGAAAACTGGTTTAACTTCAATAGTGATGTAGTTTGCGAAGCCATAACAGCCAGGAACTTCACCATTAAGTGAGTTGTAACCAATTTTTACGCCTGAGGTAACGACTTCGTCGTTAAGTTTGACGCCAGGGTTTTTACCAACACCGTTGTTTTCAAGAAGTGCTGAACCTTCGACATAGTCGAGGTAGAATTTACGACCATCAGCTGACTTGAAGACGACATCGTCCCAGTACTTTGATGGAGTTGCGTTTGATGAGTTAATATAACCATCAACACGTTGCTCTGTAGAAACAACTGTACCAAGGCTGAAGTTTACAGCTGTATCTTTAGCTGTAGCTGCTTCACCTTTAGGGTTGTTGTTGTGAGCATAGAGGCGGACAATATAAGTTTTGCCTTCCTCTACAGTAATTTCATTATTTTGCCAGACGTTGTCAATACCGTGGTTACCGGTTGAAGCGTCACGAGCAGCGACGAAGTTACGTTCGTCTTTGATGTTACCCTTTGGAAGGGTGTCATCTTTGATTGAGTTGAAGACAATTGTGTCTCCGAGAACACCTTTGTTGATTTCCTCAACGGTGTAAGTTTTACGACCACCAGTGTTATCGCCCCAAGCGGAAACGACAGCAGTGGATACTGCACCTGCAGCTACGATAGCTGTAGAAAGAGCAGCGAGTTTAATAGCTTTTTTCATGAAAAGCTCCTTTCATTATTTTGGGTTAAAACTAAAATTATTATTCAAAAACTTTTGTTTTTTGCTAGCCGAATTGTTAATTTTCGTCTTAACCACCTAAAACCGAATCATCTCAAACACATATCATAATCTAGGAAATTTAGGGGGAGCGAATGGGCTCCCCCCAAACTTAAGGTACTATATTGGTTTTAGCAGATTTATAAACCAGGTTCTTCAAACTCTCCGCCAGCAGGCTTGTCATCAGGATTGCTGGTATTACCAGAATCGTCAGTAACACTGTCATGCTGATCGTGGTTCTCTTCACCATAATCCTGCTTCTGTTCATCTGTATGTTCTACAGTAGAAGGATCATTGTCATCCTTACCACCTTCGTTACTAGAATGTCCAGGATCAGTTGCAGGGGTTGAAGGCTGTACCGTACTAGGGTCAGAATGACCACCGTTCTTGTCTTCACCACCGTTAGCGTCCTGCATATCATTCTGAGATGGATCAGGAACTGGCTTGTCAGGTGTTTCACCCTGTCCTTCTCCGCCACCCTTATCAGCGTTTCCATTATGAACAGGATCGTCATAAGGATCTTTCTGAGGGGTTGGATCTGGTGTAGGTCCAGGAGGATTAGGAGTAGGTGTAGGTCCAGGATCCGGACCTGGTGTAGGCGTAGGATTATCCGGATCAGGAACTGGTACAGGTGTAGGTGTAGGTGTAGGATTTGGTGTAGGTGTAGGATTTGGTGTAGGTGTAGGCTGAGGAGTAGAAATCTTCTTTGGCTGAACAGGCTTTGCTGTACGTTCGAAAATTTCGAGACGCATATCGTAGATATTGAAACCAAAGAGGATCTGTTTCTTCTGATCCTTAGTCATAACTGAGAACACCAATGCAGGCTGCTGATCAACGTAGTTCTTATCCTGATTGAGGTAAGTTCTAACATTGTTAGCATTCTGAGTTGAGTTAAGTGGATAGTGCTTTGTTGTAGCGTATGTTTCAACACCGATAACTGCACATCTATCTAACCAGCTCATTGCACGCTTAGCTGTTCTGATGTGATAGTCGGTTACGAATAACTTATATACACCAACTGGCTTTGCAGTTTCACCTTCGCGGCCATATTTAGCACCAACGATAGTTGTGGTAGGAGTTAACTGTTCATCGTCATCCAGAGGGATGAGTTCAAGCTCTTCCTCGGTAGGAGTAGGAGCGTTTGGATGTTCAGCTCTCCATGCGTCAACATCTTCACCGTCGTGTGGTAATTCATAACCATATTTTTCCCAGTAACGAGTATGATAGGTTACGAATGCGCCACAGCCGTTTTCTTCGTAGATTGCGAGATAATCCTTTACCCAATCTTCATTGAGTTCTGCTACTGTTGTATTATCAGTAAGCGCCATTTCCTGCATGCCCTGAAGGAACATGTCGAGGAATACAGGATTTCTCATAATCTCTTCTCTGACATCACTTAGCATTACTTGAATGTCATCATCACTATATTTAGTTTTTCCTTTCTCGACTACTCTGAATGGGAATGATACGGCGTCATACATTTTGTAGCCTTCTTTTCCCCATCCAACATAACTTGCTGCAGATGTACGTTCATCGTTGCGGTTAGGCATTGATGAGTCGAGGAACTCTTTCGAGTATCCTGAGTATATCTCTTCAAGCGTTTGGCGGTCGAGGTCTACAACCAGGCTGAGCTTAAGATCTCTTAAAGGATCATTAGCATCAATACCATAGCTGTCAGTTTCGGCTTCGGGTATAACCTCAGCCTCATATTCAGTTGTCATTTCCTCTTCTGCTGCCTTCTTGGAATTGTGTTTATGTACTCCATAAGTCGCTCCGATAATTGCGGATAAGACGAGAAGACCAATAAGGATTCCGATTAAAAGCTTCTTTAACATAATGAAGCCCCCTTTCTTAATCTCCGTATGGCGGAAGGATGTTATATTTTGCCTCCAGCCATGCGAGCACCAGTATTACAATGATGATAAGAATAGCTGTAACTACACAGATTAAACGATCATAGAACTTCTTTCTTTGTTCCATCTCGTATTCTATGAGTTCATCATCTATCTCATCATCTTTCTCGCCGTCTCTACTCAGAGCGCGAGCCTTTTCATCTTCAAGTTCATCTGCGTCTTGATTCTCCTTTATGT
>CAMZGX010000010.1 GCA_947306585.1 uncultured Candidatus Saccharibacteria bacterium | reverse complement strand
GGTAGACGATAATTAAGTAATAATGTATCATGGGTGTATGAAACAGGAGGTAAAGAGAGGAAAGAAACGCATACTTTTTGTAGATATTGCAAAAGGTATCGCTATTATTTTGATGATTCTTGGTCACGTCGTGGAGCATGGCGTCGTTCGCAATGCTATTTTTTCATTTCATATGCCACTCTTTTTGATTACGAGCGGTTTTTTCTATAAAAATCGTACGTTTAAAGATGAATTAAAAAATGTATTCTTGCGACTATTATCACCGACGTTTGTAGTTCTTTTTGTAGTAAATCTAATTTCTGGACTTAACACAAAGGATCTTTTTACAGCATTCTTTAATGCCGTAAAAGTGATATTAGGTGGCAGTACTCATTCCACGAAGATTGTGTTTGACTTTGGTTCAGTTGGGGTGTGCTGGTTTATCTATTTACTTGTCGGGGTTAGACTGCTTTTTAATATTAATAAGAAGATTGCCAAAGATAATGATCTCCTGCTTGGATTGATTGTTTTGGTCGAGACGCTAGCCGGGTATTTGTTAGGTACTAATGGTTATTGGATGGCCTGGGTAGTTGATATTGCTTTAGTTGGAATAGTGTTTTATTTTGCAGGTTATATTTTGAATAAATATAATATCCTGAAAAAAATTTGTAGCAGTAAAATATCGCTTCTGCTATTACTTGTTATTTGGGTGGTGGGGATTAAATATGCTCCAATCGAGCTAGCAATACGTTCTTACCCATGTGGTTTTTGGTGTATTATTGTGGCTATTGCTGGCTCGATAACGGTTTTAAGGATTTCTATGCTAATCGAAAAGTACCTAAAATACTCTGCTAAAGTTTTGGCATGGGCCGGTAAGAACTCGTTATATATCTTATATGGACATTGTGTGGAGGAAGTGCTACTTATATCACCAAAATATCCAGCGGTTAGCATGAAGATGTTGAAAATTCTAGAAACTTTATTTAAATTAACATTCTCTATCTTATTTGCAGTGTTAGTGCTGGGCTATGGAAAACTCAAGACTAAACTATTAAAACAACCACAATGTAATAAAAAATAAAAACCGTAAGTAATTAGGGGGCACTAAAGCCGATACTTTTTTCGTGTTATAATATGCTTATGGTAGAAATGAGGAGTCGCAAGGAAAGACTCGAGGTAAAAAGTCGTCGCTTGAAGGCCAAAATCCTTCAAGAGATTTTGGTGCCTGAGAGAATTGTGCTTGCAGTGATTCCGATTATTCTAGTCTTTTGGATGATTAACTCGGTTACGAATATGTCAAAAAACTGGGGCCTCCAACAGGAAGTCATTGAGCGTGAAGTTGAGCTTTCATATTTAAACCTCGAAGTCGAAAACTATGAACTTGAAAACCAGTATTATGCTTCTGAGGAGTATCAGGAGTTGGCTGCACGTCGCCTTCAAAATAAAAAAATTAAGGACGAAGTTTTGGTTTATCTTCCCAAAAATTCTGAACGCGCAAGAACTAAGCATCGTGCTGCAACAAACGAAGAAAACCGCATAAAAAACGAAAAATCTAACCTGGATCAGTGGTTGTCATTTCTTTTTAACTTGTGATATAATCATAAGCAATATGGGTAATGAAGGTCAGGATAGCCCGCGAGACGTCGCGCGCGAAGAACAAAAGCATCCTTGGGAACTTTTTCCAGGCGATGAGACTTCTGCCGAAAAGGGTAGGAAGAAACGTAAAGAAAATAAAAAACTTAAATGGGTAAAAACGCATAAATTACTCACGGCCGGTATTGCTTGCGCTATCGTTGCAGTGATTGCTGGTGTTGTTGTCGGCTTCATTTTATTAAATAAGAAGAGCGACGAAACTCAGCCTGTTGATGAGTCTAATAGAATTGGTATTTCAGAAGAAGAATATTTACAACTCCTTTCTCTTGACAAATCATCACCTGCAAACGCTTTTGAATATGCAACCGGTACTTTGAAACCAATCCTCACTGAAGGTATTTATAATAGCGAAATCGGCATTGACTATACTAAGCTAGAGGATAACTTTGCAGTCTTCTTGAAGAAAATCGAAAGTGAAGATGAAAAGATCTGTTATCGCCTTGCAACTATCTATACAATGTATCGCCTTGGTGGCATGGCTGCTGAACGCGCTGGTATTCTTGTTGAGCAATTTGACGAAGAAGGCCACGAACTCAATCGCACTCAAAGATATTTCTATCTCATGGTTCAAGCTGAAAAGGCTACCGCTGCTGGCAACATTGAAGAATCAAAGGGTATCTTTAAGCAAATAGATGAAGAATATCCATACGACGAAGGTTACGTCGAGACTGATACCGGCGAAGAAATCACTGACCCCGAAGAGAAAAAACGTATTGACGAATCGTTTAACCAAAACACGGAGGTGAAATAATGAAGAGCATCACCCCAAGATTTAGAAAATATGACACCAAGCGTAGGCTCTCGAGCCTTTTTGGTGTCCTTTTAATTGCAGTATCTATCTTTGCGCTTACTTTTGAAGTATTTGCACTTGGAAACCAAGATACTGGTGGTAATACAGATGATGGTGCCGGCGGCCGTAGATGTACTTCAGGTAACTGTTATAGTGTTAAAAAGAATGGTGCTTTCTGGGTTGAAGTCCCACTAAATGGTCAAACTAAAACCTTCTCGCAATTGTTTGCTGGCGCCGCAGCTTATGACACAAATAGTACTGTCTTCTCTGGTTGTCCAACCACAGTTTATATTCTTGTAGCCCGTCTTGGTAACGGTGGTCTTGCTGGCCCAATCGATATTAACCAGGTAAGCTCTGGTTCTGGAAACCCAGGCGAAGGTGGCTATGCAACAAACATTAATGACGGTGATGGTGGCTGGATTCCTAGCGGTGCATCATTCCGTACTAACGCTGAAGCGGAAAGTAAATTTGCTGAAAACCAAGATTTCTACAACTCACCACCATATAATCAGCAATATTATGGTACAAACATGGGTTGGTTCTGTGCGGATCCAGAGGAAACTACTCCTCCTCCTTCAACTACGACTACACCAAGAATTTATGAAGGCTGTAAAGCGACTAGAACTCGTGAAATCGGAAATACTGTAACTCGTATTGCAGTTAGAAACCGTACTCTTGATACTCCAGTTGACTATAACTCAAACTGGAATCCAAAGAGTGGCCGTAGAAAAGCTCTCAGTCATGACTCAGGATCTTCTGACGGAGGGGCGTCGGTGATGACGATCGCGAAACCGGGAGATAGTATACAGTTCCTGCATTCTTTCTGTGCCGGTGCTCGCTTTGTTCGTAGAACTCAGCATCAAAGCGTTGAGTGGACTGGATGGGAGAGCCACAACGTTCGTTTTGACATCCCAACTAACCACTTTGAAATAAAAGCTAACCATGATTACTTCCTCTTTGGTGATGGTATTTCATGGGTAAATGCTAGAACTCAAAATATCACAGCTTATGGTAGCCCAGATGGCAACCCACCATTCCCGAATGATCCACCAAGCAGTATTTATAACGGTACTTGGGTTACAACCGATAGATTTGGTGTCGGTGTAACTTCACCAACCAATAATAATACTAGCTATGACTGTAATGGTGTATCAATGTATGCCGCTTACGGTGTAGGTTATAACGGTGGCGGTTCATTCCAGATTCCTGGCTTCGACTCTGGCTGGAGCTGTAACTCAGCAAGTAAAACTAGGTCAAACTTAGTTGGTGCTCAGGGTATTATCCAACAATCTCATACCTTCAATAGCGTTAAGGCTTGGGAGCAATGGACGCATCAAAAATCCGGTGGCTGTGGTTGTTACTCTGGTGGTACTGCAGTTCTTCATGGTAACTACTTCGCTTCTGAATATGGTTCAAATGGTGAATGGGGCAAGAGGCATACCTGGAAATGTCATGGTGCATGTTATCACTGCTGTGACTGGCAATGTGATGATGGCTATGATAAATATGGTCATTGTTTGGGTGGTTCTAACCATGGCACTGATTGGCCGGAATATACAACTAACCACGACATGAGTTATCAGTCCAAGTCCAAGGATTATGGTAATCAGACTAAAACTGCAACTGTCTATGTTCCATATAACTTTGTCACTAATACAACTTCTCACCTCAATGCTGGCGATACAATCTTCCAGGGTAGCGCGATCAGCTCAAGCTTTAGCTGGGCAGTCTTGCCACGCTCAAACGCAAACTTAGCAAACTTCGCTTACGCAACTGTGACCCCTCCAGGCACACAAGTTCGATTTGTCGAATTCCTCTACGCTCCAGGTGATCGCGATGTTAGTGGTAACCAGATGTCTTATTCTGACCCATGCTCATACTACAGCAGCCGTGGCGGTATTAAGTGTGTTACTATCGATGATCGCTCAGGTAACCAAAACGAAGAAGGTTTCTATGCTGGAAAGAGTAAATCTTCGGGTTATACCCGTGTTGTCCCAGATGATAGCGAATATATTGGCTACAAATATTGTGTAGCTATGGGCTTTTACCCATCAGATTCACACGATTATCAGAATGATCAGTCAATCTCACGTGAGTATAATGGCGGCTTTGGTGGCGCACTCGATGGTGGTGAATATTGGAATATTTCTGGCGCATCTTGCCGCACCATCGCTAAGAAGCCAAACTTCCAAGTTTGGAACGGCTCAACCTATACAGAAGGCGGAATCGCAACTTCAATTTCTAGAAAGGTTCCAGGCATCAGTAAAGGCGCAAACTATGATGCAAACGCAAATCACATCTTTGGCTCATGGACAGACTATTCAATCATCGCTAGTGGCGAAGTAAAGGGTATGTCATCAGGTGCAGTCATTGGTTATAATAATGGTAGCTACAACTTATCTGGCGGCGGTAGAAAGATTTCTGGTATGAATATGAACCGTCTCAGTCCGTTGACGATTGCAAATGAAAATCAAAATAAAGCTGGTAAGGGTAATGTGAATGCTTCATCAGCAATTGATATTAACTTGACTCGTCTTAAAGCTCGCTATAGTGATAAGGCTAGAACCTTGTCTGCAAAAGAGGCTGGAAAGACCTCGGATAAGGATGCGAATAAAGGCAACTCAAGTGTACGCATCTACACCGCAGATACTGGTATGCAGTTTGCCTATGTTGATAACGCAAAAAGTGGCGCTGTAAAGTTATCGGATCTTGCAAACAATATTCAATGGTATGCTGATCGCCCTAACCAAACAACCCATCGTAGCATCCTTGGTGGCGCCTTTGGTAATGGTCTTTATAAGGACATTGGTGATGGTATTAACGATAACACCTTGGTAATTTCCGTAACTGGTACCTTTATTATTGATGGTAATATCTGTCTTGGTAACAGCTGTTTGATTACTGGTGGTAACGTTCTTACTGGTATGAGACTTAATGATTACAAGAACTCAACCTTAATCTTCTTCAACAAGACTGAAAAGGCTGGTGCAAAATTACCACAGATTCTGATCTTTGCTAAGAATATTATCATTAACGAAAACGTCACTCGTGTTGATGCGTGGTTGGTTGCTCCTGAGGGCACAATTAACACCTGTAATGGTTATAGTGTTGGCAACCTCGTAGCACGTGATGCTTATGGTCGTTATTCTGGTTACGGTGGTAACTGTTACAAGACCTTAATGGTAAATGGTCCAATCTATGCTAAGAATCTTGAGCTTATGCGTACTGCTGGTGCAACCCACGGTCTTGCTCCAGGATCCAGCGACTTGCTCAGCCGTAAGTACGGTGCTGACGGTACCTTTATCGGTTTAGCAGATGGCGACCTCGGTTCACAGACTCCAGGTGAAATCTTTAACCTTCGTGCGGATGCCTACATTTGGGCATACAACCAAGCTCAACGTTATTCAGAAGCAGTTGTAACATATATGCGTGAACTTGCGCCGAGGTACTAGAATGCCAAAGAAAGAAGTATTAAAAAATACAAGCGAAGACAGCATTAATTATAAGAAGCTATTCTTTGAATTAATGGCTGTCCTCGCGGTAGTCTTCGTAGTTGCACTTATCGTCCTTTATCCATTTTTGAAGGATAAAGGTGCGTTCGATCGCGACAAATATGCGGAATACCGTCCAATCATTGAAGAAGTCGATAATTATGACTATTCGAAAGGTCGCAACCTTGAGCTTGAAGAAAAGCTTGATAAAGGTTACGAGCAGACGACTTCAGACAACGAAGCCTATTTCTACGCATTAGCTAGTGGTATCTATTATTGTAATATCGGTTATTACAATACTGCAATCGAAGCCTTCAACTGGCTCGAAGGAAACGCGCTTGATGATGAAAAAGAAACTTTGGAAACAGAAAAGCGCAGAGTTCTTTGTGAAAGAAAAATGGCAAAAGAGGCAGAATAATGGGTTATAATAAGAGTATGAAAAAGGGAAGGCAGAAGCGAGGCTTCACGCTCATTGAAGTAGCTCTCGTTCTTGGTATAACAGGTTTGATTTTTGCAATTGTGATGTCAAATACGGCAAACCGTGTTGCGAGCCGTCGCTATTTTGATGCAGTTAATGAACTTGCTGAAACTCTTAGAAACGCATATTCGTCTACTATTAACGTTGAAAATTATCGTCGCAAGAATGAAGATGCTAGCTTCTTCTGTTCAATCACTTCAGCTTTTGAAGGAAACAAATTGAAGGTTAACTCATCCAGTGTTGATACTAGTACTACTACCGACAACTATCCAGGCAGAACTCGTTGTGCTATCTATGGCCAACTCATTACTTTTGGTGAAGATAGTAAAAAAGGTAGCTCAAATATCTATCGCTACGATATTATAGGTGTTGCAAAAACCGATAACATCGAACCAGGTGATGGTACTGAAGCTGGAACGGATGACGATATTCTCGTTGCACTCGGCAAAACTGGCGTAGGTGCAAACGTTGTTACAATTAAGCAACAGGGAAATAATATTTCAAAATGTAGCAAAAGTATTGCTGGTACATTCTCTTCTTACCAGCCTCAGTATGGTGCAAAAATTGAGCAAAAGAGTAACCGTGAACTCTATAAAGGCGCAATTATGATTACACGCTCACCTTTGTCTGGTACTGTCCATACTTATTTCTATAACAAGGGTGGCGCCCTCAACTTTGAGGAAATTAGCATTGAGGATTCAACCGCTTATAATGCCAGCGGTATTGCAAATCGTTCATATAATGACAACTTCAGTGATGATACTTTTGCTATCCAAGAATGGCTCTCTGCGGCTGGTCCAACCACTTGTGCTGGCTATTACAAGAGTGATGGTTATTTCCTGGAAAAAGTTATTAATGATGGCAGAATGGTCAAAGATGGTAACTTAGATCTATGTATTGGCTCAGATGATCTTCCAGCCGTAGGTGACAAACGCCGTGCAATTAGAATTCACGGTGATGGCTCGACCGAATCTTCGGTTGAAGTCCTTACTGAAAGAGATTCTGTAAAAGTATGTAGCAAGAATGGGGTCGTATAATGATGAAGTTTTTAAGAAGAAAATCTGAAAAAAGAACCAAGCGCGGTGATACGCTCATTGAGGTTGCTTTCGCAATCGCAGTCTTTTCGCTTGTATCAGTTATCTCGATCCAAATTATGGATAGAGACCTTGCTGCAATCCAAGGCACACTTGAATCAGAAATGGCAAGAAATGAGATTGATGCTCAAGCTGAAGCTTTGCGCTTTATTCAAAACTCATATCTTTCTGAACGTGAATTAGCCCAAAACGAACGCCAATACATGAAACTTTGGCTCAAACTCTCACGTGGCAATTCAACAATTCTTGAAAACGGTGGTAATGGTCTTGCAAACGAACCAGCAAATGTTTCTCAGTATTCTGCCTTGCAGTGTGAAAAGTATCATGATTCAACTGCTACAAGAGCAAAAACCGGTGCTCATCACAGTATTTACGAGGACCGCGCATTCGTGATTAATACTAGAAAAATTAATCCTAATGATGTCGATGCAACTATTGTTCAATCAAATGTAAATAATGTTCCTCAGACGAAGTTATTCACAAAAGCTGAACTTTATCCAAGAGTCCTCTTTACTAAAGGCTCTGATCCTGCAATGACCACAAATGATGAAGTTGTTCTTTCTGAAATCTTCCCAACCGAAGCTGATAAGCCAACTGAATCAGCACAAAAGCAACAAGTCTATGACAAGGTTGTAAGAGCTGAAGGTATTTGGGTAATTGCCGCAAAACAATCTAGCGAAGCTGCAAAAGGTGGCACGCCAGAATTCTATGACTTCCATATTAGAACTTGCTGGTTCGCGCCTGGTCACGATTTACCATCTACTATTGCTACTACTATCCGTCTCTATAACCCTGAATACATTGAGGATCAAAGATAATGAAGAAGAATAGTATTAAAAAAGGATTCACGATCGTCGAAGTTACACTTGCGATGGTCTTTATATCGATCATTTTGATTTCGATTGCATGGCTGACTATTCACATTTCCTCAGTCTATGAAAAAGGTCTTGCTATGAAAGCGGTTAACTCAACGGCCAAGGAATTGATTGATGATTTCTCTCGCGCAATTTCTACTTCACCAGCAAGAACAGTTGAAAGCATCTGTAGTGCAAAATATGATGCCGTAAAGCCATCTCAGGCTTATATTGACTGTGTCAATGATAGCGCACGTAAGTTCTCGTATCAGCAACGCTACGGTAGCATCGTAATCAAAAAGAACGGCACTAAAGAAGAGCTTCTTCCAACTAACGGTGTCTTCTGTACCGGCCGCTACTCCTATATTTGGAATACAGCATATGTATTAAATAGTGATGACTACACTATGAAACTTGATTACAGAGCAAGCTTCAATAAGCTAGCTAAATCTGATAAAAGTGACTTCAGACTAATTAAGGTATCAGACTACAATAAAGCGCTCTGTTCTCAACATATGAGAAGTGATGCCTATGCCTATGATGCAAACAACGAATATAAAATTAGCTATTCACCAGAAGTAAATTCAGATATGTTGGATAACAGTGAAAACAACCTTGCGATCTATGAATTTACAGTTTTCAGCCCGGCTGTCCATAAAACTACTAGTGCAGCCTTCTATTCGGGAACCTTTGTCCTAGCAACGCTTCGTGGCAGCATAAATATTAATACGAATGGAGACTTCTGTTCGGAACCTCCAGATAATCTGAATACGGATTTCGCATACTGTGCAATTAATAAATTTAACTTCGCTATGAGAGCAGCTGGCGAAAAAGCGGCATCGGAAAGGTAAGGAGAATATATGAAACAATTAATACAAAAAACTAAACGCGGTGGAGCATCAATGTTCGTAGTGATGTTCACTATTCTCATCCTTTCGATCATTGTGCTTGGTTTTACTAACTTAATTATTTCTGAGGCAACCAAGACCAGTAATACTGACCTTTCGCAGTCAGCGTACGATTCAGCTCTTGCTGGCGTAGAAGATGCAAAGATTGCTCTCTTAAAATATCACTCTTGTCTTGACCAAGGTTACCGTGCTGCTGCTGGTGGTAATACTTGTGAAAAACTAATCTATAACATGCAAGAGGGAATTAAGAAACAAGACTGTTCAACTGTCGCGAAGGTCTTACGTCGTGAATCAAACGAAGGAACTGAAAACTCCGTAGTCGTTCAGGAAACTTCAACTTCTGATAAGGCTGGTAACAACAAGGATATGATGCAGGCTTATACCTGTGTGACCATTAAAGAGGATCTTAATGACTATCGTACGACTTTGGATTCCTCAAACCGTCTCCGCATCATCCCAATTCGCTCAGCTGATATCGACACGGTTGATCATATTCTCGTCCAATGGTATTCATCTACCAACTATGTAAAAAATGGCAGTAACCACTATTGTGTTGGCGGTGACGGTAACAAAATAAGTGGCATTGATAAAATGTACTCACTTGGTAACTGTGCAGGTGGTAGACAAGCTCCTACAACCCTTTCTGCTCGCTTAATCCAAACCGATGAACAATTTGATCTTTCTGAACTATCAGTAGCAAGTGGTTCTAATAACACTGATACCGGACAAATCTATCTTCTTCCAAAATCAGCTGGCGATAATATCAACTATATCGATAGTAGCAAGTGGGGTGAATCCGCTAATAAAGGTGAAAACCTTCCAATCGAAGTAAATTGTAAACAAGGCACTTGGTTCTGTTCTGCATACATCGGACTTCCTGGCACCTTTAGAGGTGGCAAGAGAAGTGCTGCAAACACTTACCTTCTCGTATCTATTCCTTACGGCTCACCTGAAACCGACATTTCGGTCGAAGCTTTGAAATATAAAGGTGGCGGTTTAAGCAAAACTCAGAAATCATCATATTCCCACTATGATTTCACTGGCGTTCAAGCTCGTATCGATTCAACTGGTCGTGCAAATGATCTCTGGCGCCGTGTTGAAACTCGCGTCGAGCTCGTAGATACTTACTTTGCTTATCCAGAATTTGAAATCACTATGCGTGGTGACGAAAACTCGATTCTAAAGAAGAGCTTTGACGTTACCTTCAACTGTTGGTCAGCTGAAAATGGCTATAGAGACGGTAACTGTGCAAACGCTGCTGCCGACGACGGCTACGCTAGCTTCTAATAATAAAAGCGACCTAAATGGTCGCTTTTTGATGTAAAACAAAAAACAAGCGTTGAAGCTTGTTATAAATTCATGTATGGTGGCGGGGGTTGGATTTGAACCAACGACCTTTTGGTTATGAGCCAAACGAGCTACCAGGCTGCTCTACCCCGCGATATTAAAATACCTATCTATCTTAACACTAATGCGGATAATTGTCAAGAAAAAGGCCCCCTAAAAGTGGGGGCCGGGTTGATTTGAAGAATTTTTAGTTATCCGACAAGCTCTGCCCATGTGTGCCATTCCATTCCAGGAATATCTGGCTTCTGAGAAATATCTGGATTCTGTTTCAAGTAATTAATAACCTGCTCCAGCTTCAAAGCGGTTTCAACTGGAATAAATGTGCCAGATGCTGATACTGTTACAGTCGGAACTCCCTTGTAAGGGAACAGGCATGCATAAGACATAGTCTGGTCTGTATACTTGGTTCCAATGTAGGCATAATCAGGGTCCTGAACATTTGTTCCAACGGTTACAATATATCCGTCAAAGTAGAAATCGAAATTCCATTCATCTTTGCTAAGCTTAGCAGCGGAAGCTCCCATCTCAAGTGCATAATCTTTGAAATCTGAGAAATCTCCGTCGGCAATGTATTTCTCAATAACCGTAGAATAAGTCTGGGTAGCAGGAGGAGTTTCGGTCTGAGCTGTCTGCTCAGTATTTTGAACCTGCTCGGTATTCTGAGCCTGGTTGGTCTCCTGTGTTACTTCCTGAGTTGTTGACTCAGTAGTTGCAGCTTCTGTCTTTTCTTCGGTTTTCTTTTCGGTATCTTTTGAAGCCTCGGTTGATGCTGCGGCTTCAGCTTTGTCTTCGGATTTCTCCTCGACTTTTTCCTCTACCTTCTTCTCTTCAACCTTCTTGTCTTCTTTTGCGGTCTCTTTTGCAGGTTCTTCTGTTACAGCTTCAGTCTTTGCGACTGTCTCCTCCTTAGGAGACTGTGCAGAAGTGTCGTTTGTTCCTGTTTTGCCGCAAGCAGTGAATGTTGCTAAGACAACGCAAAACATAAGTAATAAAACTTGTTTCTTCATAATCTACCTCCTTAAGGTGCTTATTCTCCCCCCAATGGGGAATCTACTTTTATATTATACCATATTTTTTCGATTTACGCTAGTCCTTTTTGTGTGATATAATAAACCTATGTTTAGGAGGTTCATGAAGAAGGTTTCTGATTTTTTAAATTCTATTAAAGATTGGATGAAAACACACAAAACTTTAACTGCATTAATCGTTACGATTTTGTTTGCTATAGTTCATGTTCCATTGGTTTTAAATCATGAAATATCAAACGATGAAGGTGTCGTATGGGGTCTTTCAAAGCAGATCAATCTCTCTAATATCTATGAAGTAAACTCAGTTGAACCACATCCATTATTATGGGAGGTTATTCTAGCTCCATTCTCACAAATGGGTGCTCCAATTCTCACTATGAACTTTATTTCATTATTCTTTGTTGCTTTAGCAGTATTCCTATTTGCTAGGTTTGCGCCATTTGGGGTAATTGGAAAAACGATCTTCATCCTCTCCTCCTCTTTCTTCTACTTTAATCCGGTCATCGCAAGAGACTATTCTTTGATCCCACTTGCAATCTGTCTAATTTGTATGGCCTATAAGAAACGTCACGAAAAACCTCTATTATATGGTCTTACGCTTGCCTTTCTTACTCAAACCCACTTCTTGATGTATGGCTTCTTAGCAGCACTTATTCTTGGTTTTATTATTGAAACTATCTTTGAGAAAAGGTCTCTTAAGCCAAAGATCCTTGCTATCGTAATCCTACTAATCCCAGTTGGTTTATCACTCGTATCAGTTGTTCCAGAGGCAATCGGCTCACTTAATAATCATGCGATCATTAATGGTAATGATACTCGAAAGGAAGTTGTCCAAACTGACTTCTATACTCATTCTATTGGCAGCTACTTTGGTGCTTATGCTGAAATCATAAAATGGTTAGTTTCCATCTATCTTGTCGTGATGCTTATCGCTATTTGGTCTGAGAAAGCAAAGATCGGTGCTTATCTTACTGTGGGTGTTGGCTTCTGGGGCTTTATCTTAGCAAATGTCTATCAAAACTATTATGTATTTGATCAAAAGGTGATTATTATCTCACTTCTGCTGCTTTCAACAGCCTGGATGTTAAACTTAGAAGATATTAAAGTTGGTAAAGGAAAAATCTTAAGCCACATTGAGCTCATTAAATACTTGAAAACTAAGACTAAAACTAAGCGTCCAGCAATTGTTTTAATCTATCTTTTCGTCGCCTTAACAATTCCACGTGCTGTTGCTGTTGCGATTACAGATTATCGTGAACCATACGCAAGCTCAAATGAAATCGCCGAGTTCATTAATGAACACATCGAAGACGGTGCACTAATTCTTGAAGGCGATGCAACTACGGTCTATAACTTTACGGTTTCAACCTATGAACAAGTTAAAAAAGATGTTACTTTCTTCAATGTTCTACTAAATGACATCGATAATGTCGACTTGAAGCTTAAGTATGATGGCAAAGATCATGAGCTTTACCAGAACTACGTTAGACTTACTAGCGAAGAGTTGCAGATGTTGCTTGATTCGGCCGACAAAGCTTTTGAACATATCTACTATGTCGGTATGCCAAAGAACAACTGTCGTGGCGAAAAGACAAGACCATATGCTGACATCATGGATAAATATGAGAAGGTTGGCGAGCTCAATAGCTTCTCTTACTATCTCGAAGGCGTCGAACCAATCCTCGAAGTCTACAAGGTTAAATAATTAGATTCCGGTTAACATCGGATAAAGAATCATAAATGTGATTAATACTACCACGAGATATGCTGGTAGTATTTTTCTGAGCCTAGGGAATAAGAAGAAGATATTAACAATAGATAGTATCGCAAAAATGCTTGCAGGAAGATAGTGATAGAGGAACATTGTGCGGGTAATAAATATATATGGCACAAACAAACTGAGCCAGGAAATACAAATAATAATACTTGGTTTATGTTTAGCCTTAATTGCATAAAATGCCGCAATAAGTAGGCCTAATACTGAAACATAAGAAATCGCATAATTTTCGACCAAGTAAATACGATTACCTTTAGTCTGTCCATTCCAAGAGTAAAGCATTGGCTTTAATGAAACTGGCCAAGTGTACCACTTTGATGAATATGGATGCGGTGTCGTTTCAGTGCTGTGGTAACTATAAAGGAAGCTACCTTGATCATAAACATCCTGAAGTGAGTATGCATTGGTTGTTTTTGAAAATCCTAAATACGATGCACAGTAAATAAAAAGTGGAAGAAGTATAAATGATAATATGCCATAGATAAACCATTTGCGCTGGCCTTTTTTGAAAATGGTAGTTTTGAATTTTCTAAAGAATAATATTGCGAGCCCAAAGCCGCAGAAAGCACCAGACCATTTTACGCTACAGGCGCAGCCGAAAAAGACTCCCGACAAAATGAAATAGCGAAGTTTATTGTCGGACTTAATGAATTTCACCATAAAGAGGTACGTAAGAGCGGAGAATAAGCAAAGGTATGAATCTACGGTTCCTAGTCTTGTTTGTACAAAATGTAGGCCAGAAAGTGAGACTAGGATCGCTGCCACCCGGGCAAAGGCTGCAGAATTAAAGATTTCTTTAGCTAAGAAATAAACTGCAATGATAATAAATACGCCCGTGATTGTTCCCATGATCCTCCAGGTAAATGGAGTCATGCGCCCAGTTAGTCTAATTGGAATGGATTGAAGAATTTTTCCAAGCGGCGGATGCACGGCTTCGTATCCTGGTTGCTCGGTGGCGTATTGATACGCGGTTTGAGCAAAATAAATTTCGTCAAAATAGAACGAGTTAAGATGAGTTGATTCTTTTTGAATTAAATCTTGTTCGTCGATAGCAAAAGTATAGTGTCGTGATTTTTCTTCTTCGGGATCAAGATTTACACCAGAAATGGAAATATCTAGCTGTTTATCTTCATTTGAACAAACTGCAATTTCCCCTAAATCAATATCGCGACCGCTCTTATTTTTTAGAATAATACTATTAGCTGTGCCTTTAGTCTTAATTGAATACCACGTAAATGCACTATCAAAGTACGCGCTAATATGGTGTGTATTTTGATTTTGCTCGTCGTTTAAAAGAGTGTAGGAGAGTTCAAAGCTATCTTCGGTGATTCCAGAATAAAGATAAATTACAGGATTTTTGGTTGTTTCCGGTAACGTGATTTTGATTTCTTCATCATAAGCAAGTCGCGTGAAAGTCTGCGGCGCATTCAAATCACCAAGATTAATTAGCGCGACAACAAAATAAATAATACACAAAAAACTCAGGAAAAGGGAATCAAAAACCTTTTCTCTTGTCCAATATTTTTTAACCTTGTTGAGCACGGCGTGCAGCGACACGAACTGCTTCTCCAAGTGATAATGAAACATGTGGAATTGAAGCGAGATCAACGAGTTTGAGATCAGTTCTCATAGCGAGAACGATTTCTTGAATTAAGATATCAGCGTTTGGAGCTACGATTGTTGCGCCGATAATTTTGTTTTCGCGGTTTGCAATAATTTTGACAAAACCATCTTGGTAATCTTTAGTATTAGCCGCAGAAACGCCTGAAATTGGCATAAGAGTGTGCTTGTAACGAAGATCTCTTGCAATACATTCATCTTCAGTAAGACCAACGGAAGCAACTTTCGGGAAGGTGTCGGTCATACGGACGAAGCCCTTATAATTGACGGTACCTTTAGCACGGTTGACGATGTTTGAAGCTGCAACTGCTGCTTCGTGAGTTGCTTTTTCGGTTGATGAAATTTCAACTACGTCAGCATGTCTTTCAAGCACTGTATCTGCGACGTCGCCACAAGCATAAATATTTTTTGCAGAAGTTTGCATCATTCCATTAACGCGGATGCCTTTGTTTGAGAATTTAACATCTGCATTTGAAAGCCCAAGATCCACTGCAGGTTCGCTACCGGTACAAAGTACTACTGCTTCAACTTTTACGGACTTTTCTTGTCCACCACGTAGGAACTGAACTTTTGTGACTTCAGTTTTTCTACCTGATGGTAGAGTCTCTTTGCCAGCTTTTGCTACGGCTACTACGCGTGATGAAGTTAAAACTTTAACGCCAAGAGTTTTTGTGAATCTAGTTTCAATTACCTCGCCAGCTTCTGGATCTTCCTTTGGAAGTAAGCGTTCTGAAATTTCTGCAAGTAAAACTTTTGAACCCATTTCAGCAAGATATTCTGCAATCTCACAGCCAGTTGAGCCACCACCAACTACCATCACGACCTTTGGAATTCTTCTTAGAGAAAAGACATCTTCTGGAAGTAAGCATTCTGCTTCAGCTGCGCCAGTAATTCCAGGATCAATTGGAGTTGAACCAGTTGCGATAATGAATTTCTTTGCGGTAATATTTTTACCGTCAGAAACAGAGATTTCATTTGGAGAGATGAATTGTGCAAAGCCGGAGATACATTTAACGCCAGCATCTTCGTAAAGTTTCTTTGAGTTTGCGCCAGCGCGTTTTCTTGCTACTAGATTCCAGTTTAAGACTGAAGGGTAATTATATTTAAGAGAGGTTGATGAAAGACCAAATTTTGAAGCTTCAATTGCGCCAAATAAAGTCTGAGAAAAATGTGATGCAGCTGCATAAGGAATGTCACGGCGATTAATGTTTGTGCCGCCCCATGCGCCAGCTTCCACGAGTGCAACTTTTTGTCCGGCGCCAGCTGCGAGCATTGCGGCAGTTCCGCCTGCAGCACCGCTACCAATCACTACTAAATCATAATCTAACTTTTTCATCTTACCTCCTTTTACCTAAATGATCTTACCCTTACTCTCAAACAAATATGCTAAATCTTCGTTATACGGTCTAATTTCTTTCGCTAGTCGCAAGTTCAAATCGTCCTCCGTAATCATTGCTCGCTTTTCGCTCCACTTAATAACTTTTTCAGTTACTTTGTCGGCGATGATTTCTGCTGATCCCGCGTGCAAACCTAAAACTTTTGCTTCGCATTTAATATCATCATGAATTTTTTTCTTTGATAATTTTGTTGCCATCCTAAGCTCCTAAAACTCTAAATGCAATCACAAAAATTGCTAAGGTTAAGAAAAGTGTGCCTGACAAAACTTTGAAGAAATTGCGGTTTCTCATGCGCCACTTTTGAATATCTACAACTGTGCTACCGCGTTTAATAAAGAAGCGGAGAATGAAGAGTGGTAATACTGAAATGAAAGCGTAGAGTAGCACTACTAAGAATTGAATCTCAAATGGCATTAGCACAATTGAATCTGCTGCGAGCACCATTAAGACGAATGAAAACGGCATTTCTGAAAACGCAGTCAACATGCCAAGGCTGAACGCTTCGATATTACTATCGGTCAACTTTGCACGCTTGTTAATATAGCGAGCAATCGATTTTGGTAGCCATAGTTCAGTAGTTTGTCTTGAACGGTAGTAAAATAGCCAGATTAAAACTGCGAGCATAAGTAAAACGGCAGCTAGTACGGCAATGCTTTCGGTTGAAAGTGAAGTATAAGAGACTGACGAAATTAAGAAAATGATTGTCGAGACAAATAGGATAACTAGCATAGCTGAACCTAGAATGTAATTTGATACTAGGTCTTTGGTCTTTTGCTTAATGTGCTTTCCGAGGCTTGCGTGATACAGCAAAAGCAAAGCACCCAGCTCCAATTGCAGGGAAGCATGAACAATTCCGGCCAACAAAATTACACCGAATTGCACAGGATTAACGGATAAAAGACCATCCATACCTTTATTCTATCACACTTAAGCTTATTTTTGAACCGACCAAGTTGTTGTAGATTTTACAACATTATATCTGTAAAACCTATGAAAAATTATGCTTATGCTTGAGCTTAGAAGCCACGTTTATTAGTATGCGCTCGATATTAATTAAACGGAGGAAATACTATGAGAAGACTCATGACAACATTAATAGCCATAGTCCTAGCGTTTACGCCAGCCTTGACTGTGGCATTGACGCCGGTTGACGTGGAAGCGAAGTCGGCACCTAAACCCTGTCAGGATGGCTATTTTAGAAGTCCTTTGACAAATCGATGCAAAAAATTGGTGACAGTTTCTGAAACCACATCAACGATTACTACGACTGTATATAATCCCCAAACTGGAATTCCGAATGTTACGAAAGTCTGTAAAGCTGGCTATTGGTGGAATGCTAAAACTAGTCGCTGCAATAAAAAGAAAGTTTGTAATATTGGCTATCGTTGGCTGAGTTGGAATAATACCTGTGAAAAGATCATTTGTGAAATCGGCTTTAAAGTTCA
The DNA here is from genome assembly GCA_947306585.1 of uncultured Candidatus Saccharibacteria bacterium. Taxonomy (GTDB): domain Bacteria; phylum Patescibacteriota; class Saccharimonadia; order Saccharimonadales; family Saccharimonadaceae; genus Nanosyncoccus. Next base: position 2,310 of record CAMZGX010000010.1, on the reverse strand, counting down.
GGATGCCTCGAATATTTGCAAACGCTTAGTTTGTGAGAGGGGGCACATTATTAATCAGAAAACCGGTAACTGTGTGAAGAATACGCACGGCAAATATAAAACCTGTGAGGATGGCTGGACTCTGGATTTGAGAACCTTGAAATGTGCTAAGGTTGGTACAAAAGGCTCGGATGATCCTAGATCAAAAAAATCCCAGAATGTTGCAAAGCAGTATCAACTGAAAACTTTTGCGAGCATCGTGAAGACCGACAGTGAAACGAAAGATTGTGGGGAAGGAAAATTTCTGAATCCTAAGACTAATCGTTGTAAGAATCTCCAAGAAGTTAAAGAGACCTCAACCGGAAAAACCATCACGACTTACGATCCTGAAACCGGTGAAGCGACGACCGAAAAAATCTGTAACGAGGGCTATGTTTTAAATACAGAAACCAATCGTTGTAACAAGGTTAAAGAAGAAACGTCTAGCAGCTCTTCAACTTCTAGTATCGTAAAAGAAAATGAAACTAAGACTTGTCCCGAAGGAAAAGTTTTAAATCCCAAAACTAATCGCTGCAAAACCGCTGTTTCTATCAAAGAGACTACGACCGGAAAGACCGTTACGACTTTTGATCCCGAAACTGGTGAAGAAACTACCGAAAAAATCTGTAATGATGGCTACTCTTTAGATAGTGAAACGAATCGTTGTAAAAAGGTAAAAATTAATGAGGGTGAGGATTATGAACTAGACGTTCCGGAGCTAGGCGGGGAAGCGAAAGCTGATTTTATAGCGACCATGTCGGTAATCTTGATTGCTTCGGTTGGGATTTTAATTGTCACATTCCAGTATCGAAAAGAGTTATTCAATCTCATAAAACGAATCATTCCCCATAAGAAACCTTAAAATTTATGCTATAATTAAGGAAATAATATTGGGTATGTATGAAAAAATCACAAGATAAAATAAACCTTATTCTAAAAATTCTCATTGCACTGTCTGGAGTCGGCTTTACGATTGCGCATTTTATCGACCCTGTAGCCTGGCCAAAAACTTATAGTTATTTAGTCACCATCGTCTTGCCATTCATTCCTGATTTCTTTGGTAAACTTGGCTTTAAGACCTCAACTCGTCTTCAGATTGCTTTCTCGCTTTTCCTTGTATTGTCTATGATCATGGGCATCGACTTTGATCTTTATAAAAACTGGTACATCTTCGGCAACCCATGTTTTGACAAGATTGCACATGCTGTTTCTGGTGTAATGGCGGCTTTTGTTGCAAAGGAAATTCTTGACCAGAATTATGAAGGCAAGGAAGTAAAAACAGGCAGCAATGCTCGCATTAAGCGCTACAGCTCATGCTTCTCCTGGATTTTTATTGTCTCATTCGTCGCTCTTACTGCTGCTGGCTGGGAATGTTTTGAATTTCTCTATGACCAAATCACTGGCGGCACTATGCAGGAACTAATTAGCTCCGGTCTTGATGATACGATGTGGGATATACTTGGTGCTTTGATTTGTGGTATTATATCCGCATTTCCGCTTAGTAAAAAGTAAAAACCTTTGAAAACGTGAAAATCTGCCCGAAAAATGGCAGATTTTTTGTCTCCACCCCTGTATTAGCACTCTTGCATTATGAGTGCTAATGGTCTATAATATAGCTAAGAATTAGCAGACATGATTCATGAGTGCTAAAAAGAAAGGAAAATATAATGGGAAAAATTATTGGTATTGACCTCGGTACAACCAACTCAGCATTTGCTTACATGGTTGCCGGCAAACCTGAAGTTATCACAAACGCAGAAGGCGACAGAACAACCCCTTCCGTTATCGCAGTTACAAAGAAAGGCGAACGCCTTGTTGGTAAAGTTGCTCAACGTCAGCGCGTAACCAACCCTAAGAATACTATCTATGGTATTAAGCGTCTTATCGGCCGTAAATTTACAGACGATGAAGTTAAAAACGACCTCGACATCATGCCATATGAAATCGTCAAAAAAGGCAACGGTGTTGCTGTAAAAATGGACGGCAAGGAATATACTCCAGAAGAAATCTCAGCAATGGTCCTTTCGAAGATCAAAGCTGATGCCGAAGCTTTCCTTGGCGAAAAAGTTACTGAAGCTATTATTACCGTTCCTGCATACTTCGACGATTCACAACGTCAAGCAACTAAAGATGCTGGTAAAATCGCTGGCCTCGAAGTTAAGCGTATCATTAACGAGCCAACCGCAGCTGCACTTGCTTATGGTCTCGACAAGAAGAACGAAGAACAAATCGTAGTCTTCGACCTTGGTGGTGGTACTTTCGATGTCTCTATCCTTGAAATCGGTGATGGTG
>CAMZGX010000009.1 GCA_947306585.1 uncultured Candidatus Saccharibacteria bacterium | reverse complement strand
AACATGATTACAAAAGAGAACAAAGAGAAAGCTATCGCAAAGACCGCTCGCTCAAAGAAAGATGTTGGTTCTCCAGAGGTTCAGGTTTCAATTCTCACCGAGAGAATTAAAGAAGTCACTGAGCACGTCAAGAACAACAAACATGATTTCATGGCACGTCGCGGACTTATGCAGATGGTCGGACGCCGCAAAAAGCTCCTTAAGTATCTCGAAAAAACTAACTTCGAGCTCTACAAGGAAACTGTTGCAAAACTCGGCCTTCGTAAGTAATCTCGAATTAATAGACTTCAACTTGGTTCTGAATCTAATTTCAAACTCGGTTGCAAGAAAAAGCCCCGCTAGAATCTAGCGGGGTTTTTGAGCATTGGAAGTTTTAACTTATTTGTTGTCTGATTCAGCTGCAATCATATCCTCTGCATTAAAATCGCGGAGCATCATTAAACTGTTTTCAAAGATTGCTAGCTGTTTTGCAATTTCGGAGAATTGCTGCACTGTGTCAGGTGAAGGATTTGGGTTTTTATATTTGAGCGTATGCTCATAGCTTGCCCATAGATCCATCGCTCTGGTGCGGAACTGGATTTCGACAGGAACCCACTTGGTTTTTTCGGAAAAAACAACCATCATTTTTACGATTAAGTGAAGGGAACGATATCCATTGTCTTTTGGATTGTTAATATAATCACGTTCCTCAACTACTTTCATCGAGCGTTGTTTTTTGACGATTTCCTTGAGCTCATCGATGTCATCGAGGTAGGGAACGATAATTCGAATACCCGCGATGTCATGCATCTGGTCAAGTGAACTCGGTTCCATTGGCCAACCTTTACGCTTGATTTTCTCAATCGCAGAATCGTAGGACTTAATCCTGTATTCGATTTTGTCGATGAGATTTCGAGTTGTTTCGTCCTTTTTGAACTTCAGCTCGTACTCTCTGCGTAGGTTGTTGAGCCTCGAAAGAACGTTGCTCATGCCGCATTCTCTCTCCATTGCCAACTGTTCGTAAGTTTCTTCCATCTCTATGCTTTTAAAGTCCATATTGATTTCCCCCTTTGGACTATGTACTTGAGGCTTGGTATGCCTCACTCTTTTGTGCCATCCCTATAAAAAAGCCGTTTAGGCGGATAGGGAACAGATGTTTGTACCACCAACCATCCATCTATAATTATAGCATAAAATGGCCATTTTTGCAATGTCTGTACCTTATACACGCTTTTAATATCTTAAAGATTGTGCTATAATATAACCATAAATTAAGTGGGAAGACGGCGGATACTTGACGCCGATTCCGAGCCAAAAGGCAGGATTCTCCGCTCGGCATCAAATATCTGGTGTTTTCCCAAGAAAGGTATTTTCATGGAAATTATCAACCCGAAGGGTCTTAAAACCATGTCGGTTTCTACTGATTTTTGTGGCAAAAAGCTCACACTTGAAGTAAACCGTGTTGGTTTCAGAACTACAAGCTCAGTTCTCGTAACTTATGGCGACACTGTTGTCCTCGGTTCTGTTGTTGTATCTGATAAACCAGTTCAACAGGATTTTTTCCCACTCTCTATCGATTACGAAGAGAAATTCTATGCAGCCGGTAAGATTTCGGGCAGCAAATTTATTAAACGTGAAGGTAAGCCAGCTGATGAAGCTATCCTTATTGGTCGTCTCATCGATCGCCCAATTCGTCCGCTCTTCCCTAAAGGCTATCGCCAAGAAGTTCAGGTTGTTGCAACTGTCCTCTCAATGGACCCAAGCTTCCGCCCAGACGTAATTGGTATGCTCGCAGCATCTTCAGCTCTTATGAACGCAGGTGTTCCATTTGACGGTCCTGTTGCTGGTCTCCGTATCGGCCGCGTCAATGGTGAGTTCAAGGCTTTCTTAACTCCAGAAGAACGCGAAGCTTCTGATCTCGACCTCGTTGTAGCCGTTAAGGATCACAAAGTTGTGATGGTCGAAGCTGGTGCGAACGAAGTTCCAGAAGAAGTTATTATTGATGCAATGCGTTGGGCAGTTGAAAATGTTCAACCTGCTCTTGAACTCCAGAAAGAACTTCGTGAGAAAATTGGCGTTGAAGAAAAAGAATACGAACTTATTCTCCCAGATCCAGCAATTCAAGAAGCTGTTGACGCTTGGACTAAAGAAGAGTTCAAGGGTGAAGACGGCAAGCTCGGCACTAAGGTTCGCGGTAATGTTCTCGAACGCAAGAAGATCTGCGATGAACTCATGAAGAAAATGGATGAGGAATTCGCTCTTAAGCTCGGTGAAGGCGAAACTGACGAAGAAAAAATCGCTGACTACGAAGCACGCCTTAAAGGTGAATATGATGCAGCATTTGAACTCGCAGTTCATCACGAAGTTCGCCGTGCAATCGTTGAAGATGGTGTCCGTCCAGATGGTCGTAAGACTAATGAGGTTCGTCCACTTTCATCACAAACCGGCATTCTTCCACGTGTTCATGGTTCAAGCCTCTTTACTCGTGGTTTGACTCAAGCTATGAATATCGTTACCCTCGCACCACTTTCATTCGCACAGGTTGTCGATACTATGGAAGTTACCGATGGTGAACGCCGTTACATGCATCACTACAACGCTCCAGGTTACACAGTTGGTGAATGTTCACGCTTAGGCAGCCCAGGACGTCGTGAGGTTGGTCACGGATATCTCGCAGAACGCGCACTTACCCCTGTCCTTCCTTCAAAAGAAGACTTCCCATACGCAATTCGTTCAGTTACTGAAATTATGTCTCAGAACGGTTCAACTTCAATGGCTGCAACTTGTTCAAGCTGTATGGCTCTCATGGATGCAGGTGTTCCTTTGAAGCGCCCAGTTTCAGGTGTCGCTATGGGTCTCATGGTAGATGTTCCTGCTGGCACTAATATCACCGAGAAAGACATTGATAAAGCCTATGTTCTTACTGACCTTATGGATGCAGAAGACTTCGCTGGTGATATGGACTTCAAGGTTACTGGTACAACCGAAGGTATTACCGCTCTCCAGATGGATATGAAGGTTCACGGTCTCCCAGTAGACATCCTCGAGAAGGCAATCAAGCAATCTCACGATGGACGTATGTTCATCTTGAACCACATGCTTTCAGTCATTCCAGGTCCTAAAGATCATCTTTCTCCATATGCTCCACGCATCGAGAAACTCCAAGTTAAGCAAGATAAAATCGGCGCAATCATCGGTAAAGGTGGTGAAATGATTAATAAGATCACAACCGAAACCGGCGCAACTGTCGACATTGATGATTCAGGTCTCGTTACTATCTCAAGCAGCAACTCTGAATCAATCGATAAGGCTCTTAACTGGATCAAAGGCCTCGTTGAAGAACCAGAAGTAGGCAAGATCTATAACGGTACTGTCGTCTCAATCAAAGACTTCGGCGCATTCGTAAACATTCTTCCTGGCATCGATGGTATGCTTCATATCTCACAAATCTCAGAGAAACGCCTCGAAAAGGTCGAAGATGCATTAAAAGTTGGCCAAGAGGTCAAAGTTCGCCTTGAAGCAATTGATGATAAGGGCCGTCTCAGCCTCTCAATGCGTCACTTAGATAAATAATAGGGAAGAACCCTTGTCAGATTATCTAAAATATGCTAAAATAGGATAAGTTTTAATAATAAAGGTTTAATATAATGAGTTTTTCTATCTTAAAGAAGATTGGCGATGCCCAGAAAAAGAACGCCGTTGTCGATGTTCGTTCTGGTGATACCGTCAAGGTTACCCAAAAGATTAAGGAAGGCAATAAGTTCCGTTCACAGGTTTTCGAAGGTGTCGTAATCCGCACTGACCGCAAAGACTCACATACGGCTCGTATTACCGTCCGCAAGATCGCTTCTGGTGTTGGTGTTGAGAAATCATTCCTCATCCACAGCCCATTAGTCGAAAAAATTGAAGTTACAAAGCGTGCTAAGGTTCGCCGCAAGAACCTTACTTACCTCCGCGAACGCTCAGGTAAATCAGCTCGCCTTACTGGCAAAGACTTTGACCGCGCAGCAGTCAACGAACTTCCAAAAGAAGAAGTTGTCGAAGCTCCTGCAGAAGAAGTTAAAGAAGAAGCTTAATTTAGCAATTAAAAGACCTCCAATCGGAGGTCTTTTTTGTGGTTTTAGTATTATTCGAAGTGGTTATGTTTCTTTGCGAGTTTATTGCCTTCGCGTTTCTTTGCAGCTACTGAAGTTGCGACAAAGGTTATTACTACTAGTGGAGTAATGGTTGCGATTGCTGTTGCAGTTTTTTGCATTAGTGCGACACCGGTGTTTGGAACTTTCGGGGTTTCATTGATCGGCTCATCCACGTAACCAATGACATAGTCACCAGCCTTGGTGGTGTCGAAATCAATCATACCAGTTTCTGCATTGTATTTAGCTTCTAAGATTTCGTAAGTTCCATCCATGCTCTTGAACGATACATACCAAGTTCGTTTATAACCTTCCATCAGAGGCTTAAGATTTTTAGGAGCCGCTACTGGTACATTAATTACGTTCTCGCCGAAATCATAAACTGTGGCAATTAAAGTGGTTTGGTCTGGCGTGACTGAAAATACATTCGCATAGACACCGTTAATTGCTGAGATTGCCTTTGAACCTTCCGGTAATTTACCTTTTAAATCTGAATCCTGTTCATCGGTATATTCAGCATTATCGTTTTTATTGAGATAAATGGTGTGTTTTGAGCCTGCTGGACCTGGTAAAAATGCCATGTAATTGTCACCCGGATGATAAACGTTCATTTTTACACCATTCATCACTACGAGTCCTGGTAAATCTTCACCGTTCATTAACTTCTGACCATAATTCCAACCATCATTATGTAGCGTATCAAATAATGCTTTTACGGTATCGGTTAGAAGTTGTTTGTTGGAACCGTTTGGATCTACATCGTCATAAGCATCGATCACCATAATGTTGAAATTTGTACCACCGCCAACTTCTTGATCGCCGACCTTCCAAATCGTGTAGGCGACTTTACCTTGATCGATATTTTTAATCGAGGTGATGTTAATACTCCTTGGTCCAGTTTGATTAATTTGAACTTTACTGGAAGGAGTGGCAACGGCCTTAATTCCAAGTAGATTATTATCTGCGCCAGTGATTGAGCCGGTTAAGTTAAAAGTCTCGCCAGAAGACACGTAATTAATTGGATTCACATTTAATGTGACACTCGTGACGTGCACGCGTTTAGTCTCTACGCCATCTTCTTTGATGATGATATCGGTTGTACCATTTTTCTTACCTTGAAGACATTGGTATTTGTAGTAGCAATCCATGATATTCATTGGCTCAACTGAGGAACTGCCCTTACGGGGGTTGCCATCTGCTGAGATGAAATCTGCGACTGTTGGATCTGCCACAGTCACCGTTATGTTATCTTCATAAAGTGCGTCGATATCTATGTCGGAGACCGTGAAATAGGTAGGACCAACAACGGTATAGACTGAGTCTGGCAACTCCGAAATCGGAGCACCAAAATCAATTGCACTAGCGTTTGAAATCATTGTGACGCCAGTTGTAATTGCTGCCGTTGCCAATCCAAGTATGAATTTACTTTTCTTCATTTTATTGGCCTTTGATTAATATTTTTATATATGACCTATATATATCTTGATTATAAAATCGTTTTTATATAAAAGCAATAGCATTTTAACTACAGAACAAAAGCCCTCCTGGTCGGGGAGGGCAAAACAAAGGAATCTAAGTTTTTAGTTGAAATGGTTAAATTTCTTAGCCATTTTCTTTGCGGTGCGTTTCTTAACTGCAAGTACAGAACCAAAGATTATTGTAGTGGTAATTGGCATGATTGTTGCAACTGCAGTTGTGATTTGCTGCATTGGTTTAGCACCCGTATTTGGCACGCCAGGAACATTGTTAATCTTCTCATCAACATATCCGTATGCATAGAAACCTAAACCATTAGACTTAAAGTGAATAGTTTTTGTTTCTTCATCGTATGTAGTTTCAATTCTTTCAATTACTCCATTATTATCTCTAGTTACATACCATTTTCTAGCATAGCCTGCTTTGACTCCAGCTACATTCTCTACGGATATAGCCATATCAAGATCTTGTCCGAACTTGGTAAATTTACCCATGTAATAACAGTTGGTATTATTATCAACTACTTCGCTTGGAACAAGACGTGCTGCTTCTTCAGAGCTGTCGAAGCATAATGTGAAATCGGCTTTTATATCTTCGAACTTAATGCCTTTTGCGCCTTCTGGGAGTCCAGAAGCGAGGTCGTCTTTAGTAGCTTCTGCGAGCTTTGCTCTTTCTGAGTCTAGTGTTACTCCAAAGGATGACGCAATTCCTGATGTATCTGACTCTGGCTCGAAGAGTAATTCACTGCCATCATCTCCATGAACGACTGTTCCTGGATTAGCGCTATTCATTTCGAGTTGATATATGATATTAAAGAGTGCGGACTCAAGCTTAGCTTCATTTTCTGTGGAATGATATAAATTATCAGTTGCATTAATTGGGAGAATACTATAATAAGTGCCACCACCAACGTATTGATCGCCAATTTGCCAGATTAGCCATGCGCTTTCCCAGATACTGTCAGAAGTTGTGGCAATAGTAAAACCTCTATCTCCAGTTTTTACTGCAGAAATATATTCTTCATTGTTTGTACCAGCTTTATAAAGTTTTAAGAGGTTATTGTCTGCACCTTCAATTGTACCGGTACCGGTAATCGTATTGCCAGGTTTAATATTACCATAGGCATCAGGAGAGAGCTTAACGCTAACAAGTGGAATACGTGTGATTTCTTCGCCATCTGCTTCGACAATAATTTCAGTTGAACCGATCTTTTTACCTTGAATACAGCCGTAATTATTATAGCGGCACATATTGCTATCAATTGGACGAGATGGTCCATCTTTTGCGATTGCTGCTGCGCCTGCCGATTTTTCAATGGATCCGCCTCGGCCATAATAGAAATCTGCTACCGATGTATCGGCAATACGGAAGGTGACGTCACTATTGTTTAAAAAGTTAGTAACCGTAAAGTATTCTGGACCAACGGTGGTGTACATGGTGCCAATTGATTCTAGCTCTTCATTAGGATCATATGGACCGTGCCCTGCGTGAGTGTTATTAATTAATGCTGGAGCTACGCCTCCAACTAGGGCTAGCGCTAATGCACTGAAAATATATTTTTTCTTGGATGCTACCGCAGCCAAAGGAGTGTGGTTTAGTCTCATCTAAAAATGCCTTTATTTTTTAGTTTTTATATTGACCTTTTCTGTTTAAAATTATACACTAGCATTTTTAAAAATGCAAATACTTTTTTAAAACACCAAAAAGCCCTCTTTACGGAGGGCTTTAAGCTTATTCGAAATGATTGTGTTTCTTTGCAAGTTTATTTGCTTTACGATTTTTCTCGCGCACCGTAAATGAAACGAATGCAATGACGATAAGTGGTGTAATTGTTACTGCTGCGGTAGCAATAATTTTTTGTGGTGCGATACCCGTATTTGGTACACCAGGAACATTGTTAATCTTCTCATCAACATATCCGTATGCATAGAAACCTAAACCATTAGACTTAAAGTGAATAGTTTTTGTTTCTTCATCGTATGTAGTTTCAATTCTTTCAATTACTCCATTATTATCTCTAGTTACATACCATTTTCTAGCATAGCCTGCTTTGACTCCAGCTACATTCTCTACGGATATAGCCATATCAAGATCTTGTCCGAGTTGAGTGATCTCAGCAGCTTTTTCACACTCTTCATCGTCTTCTACTGCTTCGCCACCGTAACCTACGTTATTGGATTGTACCCGGATTATTTCACCTGATTCTTTAAAACATTCACAGATATTTGCTTTAATGTTTGTGAATTTAACTCCTTTTGTTCCGTTTGGAAGTTCTGATGTAAGCTGATCCTTAGTAACTTCAGCTGGCTTAGTTTCATCAATATCAAGGCTGATTCTTACGCTGTTTGGTTCTTCGTCATAGCGTACGTTATTAAAATGTGCAACCGTACCATCGCTAGCTACAATGGTAAAAGTCTGTCCATAATATATATCATGGTTTGTATTAATCTGAAGATAAATATCCTTCAAAATTTCTGAGAGCAGAGCCTCGTTTTCAGCAGAATGATAAACATTGTCGACCGCACTAGTATTGAGCGACCTAAAGAAAGTACCGCCGCCAACTTCTTGATCACCAATCATCCATACAAGATGAGCTACGTCCCTGAACATATAAGTATCATTAGCTGAAATAACGGTATAGCTTCTTTCGCCAGTTTTAACTGCTGCTGAACCGTCTCGCGCACCAACTTCTTCTAGGTGAAGTAAGTTATTATCGGCGCCTTCGATTGCGCCGGTTCCGGTAATTGTCTCACCCCTATTAATCATAATATTAGCGCCAGGATTTAGTTTTACACTGGTTAGTGGCATTCGTTCAATTTCTACACCATCTTTTTCATGAATAATTTCTGTGGTTCCGATTTTTTTGCCTTGGATGCATTCATATTTACCATAACAGTAAAATGGTGAAATTGGACCACCATAGCCAACTTTTAATGAAGGAGCCGACTTACCTGAAGCCTTTGGTGATGGCCCATCATATTGATAAAAATCAGCTACACTTGTATCCGCAATGCGGAAAGTTTCACCTTCTTCTACCCAATAATCAACATAGGTAAAATAATCTGGGCCGACAACGGTATATACCGTGTCTGGAACACCTGGGTCAAAAGTCGCATATGTATTATTGATTGATGTTGGAGCGATACCACCAACTAAAGCGAGTGCGAGTGCACCAAGCAGTAGCTTTTTCTTGGAAACTACTGTACCTAAAGGAGTGTGGTTTAGTTTCATTTTAAATGCCTTTTTATATTATGATCTAATATGACCTATTTCTGGCACCATTATAAAAACATTTTCCTAAAAAAGCAATAACTTTTTAGTTTTAGATCACGCGGCCAATTTCTTCGAGCGTAGTGTCACCACGAAGCGCAGCAAGTACGCCTTTTTGTTCAAGCGTAATCATGCCTAATCCTTTAGCGGTTTTTTCAATCAAATCAGTATTTACATCTTCTACATCGCCGCGGATGAATTTCTGAATATCTTCAGTAACTGAAAGTTGTTCCATAATACAAACACGGCCCTTATATCCAAATGGATCAGCTTCGCCGTTTGGATGAGCTTTGTAAAGTTTGAAATTATTTGGATCCCATTCATGTCTAAGTTCAGTTTCGATTTGTTCTTTAGTTAAGCCATCAAGTACGCGAAGTACATATTTTCTTGTAGCCTCATCTGGTTCATATTCTTCTTTCGAATCAGAAAGACGGCGGACGAGGCGCTGTGCAATTACCATACGAATTGAGCTTGAGAAAATTGGGTTAGTACCAATGAGATCAATCATACGTGAAAATGCCGCAGCTGTAGTGTTAGCGTGGAATGATGAAAGCACCAGGTGACCAGTAATCGAAGCCTGGATTGCAGTCTTTGCGGTATCACCATCACGAATCTCACCAACCATCACGACGTCAGGGTCGAGACGAAGTACAGAACGAAGACCATCGGCAAATGAACCACCATTAGTGGTGTCAATTGGAATTTGAGAAATACCGGTAATGCCATACTCGATTGGATCCTCAAGTGTAATAATCTTACGTTCAGTAGAGTTAAGCGCATTGATAATTGAATAAAGGGTAGTAGACTTACCAGAACCAGTAGGACCTACCATCAAGACCAGTCCTCTTGGGTGAGAAACAACTTCACGAATTGCGCTAAGTTCTGCTTGTGTTAAGCCGAGCAAGTCGAGGTTAAGAAGGCTTTCATCAAAGTTGAAAAGACGAAGCACAGCATCTTGACCATACATGGTTGGAATAGTCTCAACACGAATGTTAAGCAAATGTGAAACGCCATCGACAAAAACGTCTTTTTGCATGTGGCCAGACTGTGGCGTGGTAGCAGCGGTTGAAATACCAGCACGGCTTGAAAGTTCGCCCATGAAAATACGATAACGATCGCGTTCAATATTTGCGACTGGGTGAAGCATACCATCAACACGCATACGAATACGAATTGCATCACGAAGGTTTTCGATGTGGATGTCGGATGCGCCAAGTCGATCTGCTTGATCGAGCAAGAAATCGAAGACTTTATCAGTACCTACTTCATTCAAGGTTTTTGAAACCTGGGCAAGTGTTTCAGAGTCGCCTTCGGAAGCGATTTTAATGTCATCGTAGTGAATTTCACGTGGTGGATCATAACGCAACATGAAGACGCGATAACCAGAAAGGGAAATCAAGAAGAAATCACATTTCTCACCATAGTTTGCATAGTCACGCGCCATTTTTTCAATAACCGAGCGAGGAGTGTTTGATGTCACCATGAACTGATAATGTTCATCATTGCCACCTTTTTGAAGTGGAATGATATAGTCGGTGTGCATCTTCTCTTTATCGAGCAGATTTGGAACAAGCGGAATGGTTTCTTCAAATGAACGAGTATCAAGATATGGTAGGCCTAGAATGCGTGCGCGATTCTTGGTTGCGGCCTCTTCGTTTTCACGTCGTTTTTGTTGTATGTCTTCTTCGTTCATAATTAGCCCAGTATTACTTCATTTAGTATAGCATAAGCGCTTAAAAAATTCTATAAAATAACCTATAATTAATCCATGCAAAAACGTATTCTTGGCATTGATGAAGTTGGTCGTGGACCATATGCTGGACCACTGGTAATTGGCGCTTGTATTTTGCCGGAAAATCGCTCAGAAAATCCATGGATTGAGGAATTAAATGATTCAAAAAAGTTATCCGAAAAGAAACGCGAAGAGTTATATAAAATTATTAAAGCCAATGCTACTTCTGCTACTGGTTGGGTTACATCAAAAGAACTTGATGAAATTGGTATGAGCGCAGCTTTGCGACTTGCCACTCGTCGTGCAGTCGAAAAAATTCAGTCCGAAAAAGTTCCGTTTAATGAAATAATTATTGATGGCATTTCAAATTTTTTGGTTGGCACAAAGTTAGAAAAATATGCAACCACAATGAAAAAAGCTGACTTTTTAATTAAGGAGGTTTCAGCTGCGTCAATTGTTGCGAAAGTTGAGCGTGATAATTATATGAAAGACTTAGCTAAAAAATATCCAGGGTATGGTTTTGAAAAACATGTTGGCTATGGTACAGCCGCACATCAAAAAGCGATGGAGGAATTAGGTCTAACGCCGGAACATAGACGTAGTTTTGCTCCCGTAAAAAAACTGGTAAAAACAACTAAAGAAATTGGCGATAGCGGCGAGAATTTAGTTGCAGAATATCTAGAAAAAATGGGACATGAAATTCTTTTTAGAAATTACAAAACAAAAATGTTTGAAATTGATATCGTTTCAAAAATGAACGAAAAAATTTATTTTACGGAAGTAAAAACTAGAAAAAATTCTGACCATGGCTCTGCGCGTGAAATGGTCACGAAAAAGAAACTTGAGCAAATGACTTTCGCTGCAAATTCCTTTATGAAATTTGAAAAAATGAACCAAAAATATATGCTTGCGGTTGGTACGGTTGAGAACGGTAATATTGATTGGTTTGAAGTTGACTAATTTGATATAATAGATGCTATGGAAGATTTCTTCAGTGTAGATCCAAACAGTCTTACTATGTCCACAAAATCGCTTCAAAAAGTTCTAAAAGAGCGCGGCTGGACAGCTAACTTTTTGCGCAGTACTCACCAGTATGTTTTTGCAAAAAGACCAGACGGCAAACTTTTTAAAATCGTTGGTACAGTTCCAGAAACCACAAATGTTTTTGCTTGTAATATTGCAGATGATAAATATGCTACTTACCAACTTCTGAAAAATATTAAAGGCGTCAAACAAGCTGAAACTGAAATCGCAACCGCAGCTTCTGTTTCATATCTTCTTGACAAATACGGAAAGGTCGTGATTAAACCGATCGATAGTGCTCACGGCAATGGCATCACAACCAACGTTACAACTTTTGAAGATGCCATGGAAGCTATTGAATTCGCTAAACAATTCACTTCATCAAGCCACGTACTTGCTCAACAGCAACTCGAACTTACTGGATTTGAAACGCGTGCAATTTGTATTAATTATCGTTTTATCGAAGCACTAAATCGCATTCCAGCACATGTTACTGGTGATGGTGTTCATACTGCTGCTGAACTTATTGAAATAGAAAATAATACTATTAGAACCGAGCCATATAAATCAAATCTCGCCTTCATTGATAAACAATATTCAGACCAGTATTTAGCAGAAAAGGGAAATGCTGATTATGTTCCAGCTGCTAATGAAAAAGTCCAAGTCGTAAAGATGTGCAATATTGGACGTGGTGGCACTGTCGAAGATATTACGGATGATTTTTCAGAAGAGAAAAAAGCTCTAGCCGATCGTATCGCAAGGGAATTAAATCTTCCGGTAGTTGGTATCGATTTTGTGGGTGATTATATTCTTGGAGTAAATGCTTCGCCGTCACTCTATTATCCACTTGATGGTCCACGCGCTAGCTATGGTGTAGAAAAACTCGTAGATTATTTGGAGCGCCCGTAATGAAAATCGAAAAAGCCTGTGGCACTGTAATCGAAAAGAACGGAAAAATTTTAGTTGTCTACCAACAAAACGGTTTTTGGGGATTTCCAAAAGGCCACGTTGAAGCTGGTGAAACCGAAGCGGAAACGGCTGTTCGTGAAACCTTTGAAGAAACTGGTTTATGGGTGGAATTAAACGAGCAAAACCGCTTTGAATTTTCATATGACATTAAAGATAAAAATATTCATAAAGTAGTAGTCTTGTTTACTGCAAGAGTAGTTGATGACTCAAGATTTAGTGCGCAAGTTGAAGAGATTGCGGAAATGAAATGGTTGGAGCAGTCCGAAGTTGAAAATGCGCTTACTTATGATGATTGGAAAGCGGTTTGGCGTAAAATCCGTACTGTTCTCAAAGCTTGGGAAATTAATGATTCTGAAAGCTTCCAAAAAATTACGCATGATAAAAAATTCCTACGTACTAAAAACTACATTCAACATGGAACCGTGTCAGTTTACGAGCATTCAATTTCTGTCGCTAAAGCAAGTCTAAAAATTTCTAGAAAACTACATATTAAAGTAAACACCGAATCAATGATTAAAGTTGCGCTTTTGCACGACTATTTCCTTTACGATTGGCACGATAAAAATCATCCAAGAATGCACGGATTTCGTCATGCAAATTTTGCAGCAAAAAATGCAATGCGTGATTTTGGTCTTACTGAAAAAGAGTACAAAGCAATTCGCTCACATATGTTCCCATTAAATCTTAGATTTCCAACTAGCCGTGAAGCATTAGTTTTAACTCTTGCTGATAAGTATTGTGCAACCAAAGAAACGATTAAAAATCGCAAACACTAGTCTTTGATATTTTCTATCAAAACTTTTGGTAAAGTTAAGTTTTCTTTTTCGTCCACGCCAGCAATGCCGCCAGTGGTGTGCTTATAGCCTACTGGCAAAATGAATAATACGAAGACGAATAATAAAAATCCGCAAATGATACCGAGTAGGTCTCGTCTAATTGCAATCATTAAAACTGCAGTTACGGATGCTATGATAGCAAGAATGAAATTGATTGTATATAGGAATGATTCAAATTGAAATCCATCCGTAAAATTATCGCGTCGAAAAGCGAGATTAGTCTTGAAGCCGAACTCGTCATTCATCATTAAAACGAATCCGAAAATAATTAATACTACTGTCGCAAGAATTGTAATGATGTTTCTTTTTGTTGATTTCAAAGTTATATTATAAGGATTTTTAACTATCATAACTTAATTATACACTATAATAAAAGTATAAAGGTAAGCGAGGTAGTATGAAGAAAAAAGAGGAAATAAGAATCAAAGAACTTGTTATGAAAAGTTTTGGTGCGGCTTTTCTAATTTCATTAGGAAACTTTGCCCTACTAAAACTGGGGAATCCAATTGGTCCAGTCATCTTCGCCTTTGGGTTACTCGGAGTTTGTTATTTAGGCCAAAACCTCTTTACTGGAAAATGTGGGTTCTTAATCTCCGATAAAATCAAGCCGCTTGATTTACTTTATATCTTACTTGGCAATATGGTTGCTGGTTATATCATTGGCCTGATATACGCGACTACGGATCCTAGTATTGTAGAAACCGCAGCAGCGAAAGTCGCAACATGGGATTTTTCAATCGCATTTCTTTTAAAATCTATTTTCTGTGGTGCAATTATGTATCTTGCAGTTTTGATGTATAAAAAGGGTACTCCACTCGGAATCATCTTTGGTGTTCCACTATTTATTTTCTGCGGCTTCCAACACTGCGTTGCAAATATCGTAACGCTTGGTGTTGCTGGAACTTTCAGTATTACAATTTTCCTCTGTATTTTAGGAAACTTTGTAGGCTCATTATTTACCTGGTATATAACTCGCGATATTTCAAAGAAATAACTTTTTGCTTTTAAACTTTCTTCAAACTCCACATAGGATAATGAAGAAAAGCCAAGTCGCAAAAAGGCCGACAAGGTTCTTACATTTCTAAACCAACCTGTTCTTTTATTCCGTTTTCTACCAAAATCAAAACATCGTCATTGTATTTTATCAAAAAGCCCAATCAATTCATCGCTCAGATTGCCAGACCACACCGCATCACTGAATCGCGCGGTTACAGACCTTGAAGCATAGTTTTTACATCGTCATCACCATAAGCCTCGCTAAATTTATCAACAATTTGTCGATATTTATTCTCAAAATCATTCTCATTGTATTCAATACTAGAAGTTAATTGCGAAAATCTCACCATCTCCTTAAATTTTGGATCAAAAGGTAACTCCTGCAAATCTTTCCTACTTGCATTCTTGAGAGCGTGGGCAGACATCTTATCTAGAAACGCTATGGCAGAAACCGTGGAAGGGTAGATTCCCTGCTTTCCTTTATTCTGTAAGAGTATTTCGTTCATCTTTGCTACTGCCGTACCGACCTTATCAAATTCCACCAAAACTTCGCCAGTACGTTCATTCATGGTTGGCGAAATACTCTCCATTAATTTATTTAGTTCTTCGTTTTTAGTTTTTGGTGCTTCCAGAAGATTTGGTCGAGTGTTTTCAATTAGTCTATTCAAAATATCCAGTGCGGTTTCATCCTTGTTTCCTTCTTCGGCGCGATTATGTTCGGACATGTATTCAATAGGCTTTTCGTATGCTTCTATATTAAAGGCATTAGGCAAAACCCCAAAATGATATTTATCTTCCAACTCAGCCAAACGAAACTTATAATTTGCACTATCGTTGCTGTCGCGATGTTCATAATAATTTTTTATTGCGACAAGCATCTCATTTGTTCCGGGTCTCTCATCGTGAATAAAATCACGACCACCAATGATTGTACCTTGCAATCTAGCAGCATCTTTACGATTTTGTTCAAACTTTTCATAATCAGATGTTGGAATTTCATGATAAATTCTTATCAATCTGTCTATTTCGCCTGGATTATATGATGATAAAAGACATTCTTCTGTATAATCAGCAACACCGTATTCACCAATAGTTGTACCATAAGCATTTCCGCCCTCTATAATCGGGAGCACTTCATCATCTTTTTGCTCCATGAGCGGAAAAACTATATCTTTAAACCCTTTAATTGTGCTAGGCTTAATCCCATGACTACGAACATATCTGCTAAGCACTTGGATTTTTGTATCATATTTTGTAATCTTGTCATCACTTTCTACTAATTCATCATAATAATCCATATAGTCATCAAATAATCTTCCACTATCTTCGTTTTTCGAAATACCTTGTATCCCACTCTCTAGGCCTTGGATTATTTTATGTTCTTTACTTTTATCTAAAAAGGCCTTGGCTGAATATTTTGCTAAGCTCTCAATAAAATCACCTTCGACCAACTTCTCGTTATAGTTCCTAACAAAACACTCACCGATTTCCATAATCCGTCTATCGAGTTTATGTTCTGGCATCAAATCCGCCACCCTACTATAAAAACTATTCATCGAATCACAAATTGCCTCCAGTTTAACAGGATTATATCCAACCAACAATTCTTCAGTCCCACCAGTCGAATATGAAATAGCTCCAGCAACTCTGAAAATATTCGTCAAATGCTCATCGCTTGCTTCTTCTAGATTAGCTGCATTTTTATATACATATTTTTTAAACCCAGAATAGTCATTATAGTTAATGTGATATTTCTCGGCTAATTCTTCTGTTCTTTCTGCCAAATCAGGGTATTCTTCATCAAGTTTAAACCACTCAACTTTTTCATCGAAACCGTCATCATATGCTTGCCACCAAGTACCATCTTCCTTTTTGTAATAGCCTTTCTCTTTAGCTTTTTCTTCAACTGTCTTTTTTCGACATCCTTCTATGTCTTTTCTCATATGTTCTTCAAAACTAGGCATAGAACCAAGTACTTTTTCCACTTCAGTTTGTTGTTGTTCAGCTTGGCTGTTGTAAGATTTTTCCGTTTCCATACTATTTATTATACGCCAGAATGTGTTATAATCATATCTATAATAACAGATATCACAGGTTGGTTATGAATTTAAAGATCGGAATTGTCGGACTTCCTAATGTAGGAAAATCAACACTTTTTAACGCACTCACAAATGCTGGCGCACTTGCAGCCAACTATCCTTTTGCAACCATCGAGCCAAACGTCGGTATCGTTCCGGTCCCAGACGAACGTCTTGATGTGCTTGCAAAAATGTATGAAACTGAAAAAATCGTTCCTGCAACAGTTGAATTCGTAGACATTGCTGGTCTCGTAGCTGGTGCAAGTAAAGGCGAAGGTCTTGGTAATAAATTCCTCGCCCACATTCGCGAATGTCAGGCGATTTGTCACGTTGTACGCGCATTCGTAAATGATGACATTGTTCGTGCTGACCAAAAAGTTGAAACCGACATTCTAGCTCAAGCTAAAGATGATATTGATATCATTAATCTTGAGCTTCAACTTGCTGATGAAGAAACCAAAGCAAAAATTGCCGCTAAAAGAAAGAAAGATCCTTCAGACGAAAACGTTCCATTCTTGACTGAAAAACCAGTTATTTACATGTTTAATGTCGACGAAAATGGTCTTACTGACGATGGTTTGAAAGAAAAACTCAAAGCTCTTGTCGCTCCAAATGAAGCAATTTTTGTAAACGCTAAACTTGAAGAAGAAATGTCCGATATGAATCGCGCTGAAAGGAAAGAGTTCCTTGAAAGTTATGGCGTAAAGAATGATGCATTAGGTGAATTAATTAAAGCTGCATATTCAACTCTTGGTCTCCAAAGCTTCTTAACTGCAGGTAAAAAAGAATGCCGTGCTTGGACTATCAAGAAAGGCGCAACTGCACCTGAAGCTGCTGGTACAATCCACACCGATTTTGAGCGTGGCTTCATTGCAGCAGAAGTTATGAAGTATAGTGATTTAGTTGAACTTGGTAGCGAACAAAATGTTAAAGCAGCAGGAAAACTAGCAACTGTTGGAAAAACATATATAATGGAAGAAGGAGATATTGTCGAATTCAAATTCAACGTATAAAAGGGCATCATGAAAATCAACTTTGAAGAAATATTCAAAAACATAAAAATCGACGAAAACCTCGTGTTATATATCAGGCCGCTCATCTACATTTTTATTGCTGTCGTATTTTACATGATCATAAACAAGATCACTGGAATTTTCTTTGACCGTCATAAAGAGGCTTTGATGGATCGTCAGCTCAATCGCATTATTACATTAAAAGCGATGACGATGAGCATTATTAAATACGTCATAGTCTTTGCAGTTATTCTTGCAACTATGGCCAACTTTGGTATTGATGTCACTAGCTTACTTGCAGGTCTTGGTATCGCCGGTGCAATTTTAGGTCTCGCTTTCCAGGATTTTGTAAAAGATATTATTGCTGGTTTCTCGATCATTACCGAAAACCAATATGAAGTTGGAGACTTAATTGAAGTCGGCGACTTTAAAGGTCGCGTCACGAGTGTTGGTCTTAAAACCACTCGCATCCGTGATTATCGTGGCAAAGTTAAAATCATTAGCAACCGTAATATCTCGGAACTTATTAACTGGTCTCGTCACGATACTTTGGCAGAAGTAAAAGTATCAGCAGCTTATGAAAATGATCCAGACAAAGTTCTTGAAGTTTTGGAAATGGTTAAGAAAGAACTCGATGGATCAATGGAAGAGATGACTGATGAAATTAAAATCTATCCAATGACCGCACTTGAATCTAACGGTATTACATATACTATTCAGTGTAAATGTAAATCATATAAACACTTTGCCGTTCAACGTGCAATTCGTCACGAAGTATATAAGGCCTTCAAAGCTAATAAAATTAAAATTCCATATCCTCAACTTGAAGTTCATAACGGGTCTTCAAAATAACAGAGAAATATGTTATACTATATAAAAGTTAAAGGAAAACTATGGCTAAATCAAAGAATTTAAAAGCTAAAGTTGTCGTTGCAAAACTTGGTCGCAATAACAACCACAAGCACTCTGCAAAGAGAAAACACAACGGTTAAAAAATCCCCGCAAGCTGCGGGATTTTTTATTGCTTAAAATTCTTATGTTATAATGTGCTTATGGAAAACGCGAATATTACAAGCAAACAAGAAGCCAGTATTTTCAGGCGTGAAAGTATGGCTACGATTAGCAAAATTAAAGACATTATTCAAAAAACAATAATCTGGACATTGGTGGGCGGCATTGTTTTAGGTGCCATGTTTATTCTTTGTGGCGGTACAGAAGCAGGTGAAATTATTGCTAAATTTGTGGGCACCCTCTTCCTTTTAGCTGCTGCAGCACT
This sequence comes from uncultured Candidatus Saccharibacteria bacterium, assembly GCA_947306585.1. Lineage (GTDB taxonomy): Bacteria > Patescibacteriota > Saccharimonadia > Saccharimonadales > Saccharimonadaceae > Nanosyncoccus. The sequence goes on along the minus strand of CAMZGX010000009.1, from coordinate 2,476 downwards.
CATTAGTTTTATCGAGTTTAACGTAATTGAGAAAGGTGTTCCATCTGCTCAGCGATTAGCTACTTTTGGTGTTGGACTAAATATCTTATGGACGATTCTCTGGATTCTTGCAACTTGGGGAGCATTTGATATCTGGTCACGCGGTGCATGTAGAAGTATTTTAGGCAGCAGCTATTGCCCTACGATTGGCCTATCAGTCTTTGGCATGTTTACTCTTGCGTCGACTTCTCTTTCCGGCCTTGGTCTTTTTGGCTCAGTCACCCTTAACCTCTTTGAAGGAAAGAAAGTGTCAATTATTCGTCCATTAAAGATTGCTTCTTTTGCTTGTCTCGCATATACTGAACTTCATTCGGTAGTTCGTATTTTTACGTCATATTCAACACGTTCTTCATCGGATTCAATTATGGGTCGCCTTGACCTTCTTGCTAGCTTTGTAGGTTTTGCCTGGTTTGTAACATTCCTAATTGCACTGGTTATTTCTAGAAATGAAAAAAACGGAGTCTGATGAAAGGCAGCGTCAAGTTCTTGAGCAGGCTGCAGCAAACATCGCAGCCCAACAAGCGCAACAGCCATATACTCCAAAAACCGACGAAGAGCTTCGCGCTGAAATCGAAGAGAAAGTTCGCCGCGAAATGATTGAAAAAGAAATTCGCGCAAAACTTGAAAAAGAAATGTCTGAGAAAAACTAATTACCAAAGAATCTTGCCATCGCTACGTCGATGGCATCTTTGTTTATTGCAATAGCAATTGCGCTAGCGATTGAACCAATAGTGTAAGCAAACACGGCTGTTAAGATAATTGTTTCTAGTGTATCAACAAAGTAGATCATGGCGATGTCTTTTCTTGAAGCACCAAGTGAACGATAAAGCATAATAATCTTTTCGTCTCGCATATATGCTAATGACAAAACCACTACTATTGTAATAATAGCAATCACGACACACGCCATAAACATATATTTTGAAGCTAGATGCATTCTTCCATCGTCATCATTTGCGCGGAGAGTTTGTGTGAAAATTTCCCAAACGCCAGCTCGGTCTTTGTATAGTTTATAAGCGTCATCTTTATTGTCGAAAATAAGTAGGGGGTTATAGCGATAAACTGAATATTCGTTTTTAGCCAAATAATTTTCAAGTTTATCAGTCGCGTCAAAAACTAAATAATGGCTGGTATATGTATAGCTATCGTAAATGAACTTATCTAAAAATCCTTTATGATTTGGATCTGAACCAAAGTAAATACTACGAACATCACCTGGATAATTTCCGATAATATAAAAGTCATTATTTTCTGAAATTTTATCATTATAGCCAATGCTGGTGATTACAGGAATTTTTCCGTCCGGTGCATAATAAGTTGGTTTAGCATTAATGAATTTTGTTGCACTTTCTGGAACTACTGAAATTGTTTCGCCGCCATTCTTTGGCATGTAAGTGATAATTGCACCAATCAAATCGCCGTGATATTTTTCAGCAATTTCGCGTGCTTCTTTGTTGTAAATTTCTGGATCTTCACACTTTTCTTCGCCTTTCATTGATGGTTGGTAAGATCCTTGACATAAGTAAATTTCAACCATAACTTTTCCATTAGTTGCAGCCTCAAATTTTTCAGAAACAGTATCTTTGAAAAAACCAAGTAGTGCTGAAATAAATACTACAAGACTAAATAAAATACTAAAAAATGCCACAAAGCAAAATGAAGATTTTTTGTGCATTAGAAAATTTTTATGACCGAGTTTGATGATATTAAAAATTATCATTTTTTTCCTTGCTATTTATTGTAATAATGTCTGCTGCATATTTTCTAAGATTTGGGTTATTGGAAGAAATAATGAGGACTGCATTTTTAGCTTCAATATATCTTAATAATACTTCAGTCGTCCATTCGCTGGGTTCAGTTGCTAAAATAACTTTTGGATTCATTAAAAGTGTACGAGCAAGACAGACGCGTTCGCGCATGTCGTCAGAAATTTTTGTGGGCTTAATTTTAAGGATGTCTACGATGTCGAATTTCTTTGCTATACTCTCGATTCTAGTTTCTCTTTCGCGCTTGCCGATGCCTGAGAAGAAACTTGGCAAAGCAATATTGTCTTTTACTGTTAAGTTTGATTGCAAGAAATAGCCGCGAAGACATGAAACGGTATTTCTGAAAAACTTTTGTTTTTCATGTCCGCTCATATCGTCAATGTCGTATCCGGACTTTTTGCATCGCCATCAATTAGTAAAACTCCACCATCCTCAACATCAAATGAAACATTAGAAAAAACTGGATGATTATGAATACTCTTTTCAATTAGTTTAACTTTTACGCTCATTCACTAACTCCTACCGCACGTTCGTTTGGGCAATTTGAAAGTATGCGATTCATTGCATCTTTTTCGGATTCAGTAACCCATAACTCATATTTATATTTCACGGCAATTTGTCTTACGACGTACTGACAACGAAAACTTTTATTTTTTGGTAGCCATGTTGCG
>CAMZGX010000008.1 GCA_947306585.1 uncultured Candidatus Saccharibacteria bacterium | reverse complement strand
GCTCATACACTTATTATACTATACTATATCCACTTTCATAATCCCTATAATTGACTTTTATTTTTAAATAATCTAAACTAAAAGCAAATCATTCAAAGGGCATTAAAAATGAAAAAAATCCAAAACAACAAAAATAAAACATTAGGTATATGGCTCATTATAATTGGTGTTATTTCTGGCGCATCTGTAGTCATTCATTTCTTTGATAATAATATCATTGAATTTAACCTCTCCCATCTAGACGAGATTCATTGCGTTCTTGATTTGGTTTGGTATGGTTTTCTCGCACTATTGTGCTTTTTACTCAGTTACACTGGTATATTAATTATTAAAAACAAAAAGGTTCCTCTTGTATTAAAGGAGAGCATCATTCTTTCTTTGTTGCTAAGCGTAGTTATATCATATATTCCAGTATATACTGGCAGCACATCATACATTACCATTGCTCCACACACTACAAACTGTACTACCTATGAAGACACTAATGGATCTCGCTCAGAAATAAACTCCCAAGAGCTAAGAAATCTTATTAATGAAGTTCAATATGATGGATTACAAAAATCTATTATTTCCTCAATTATTACATCAATAGCAGTCGCGTCGGGTACTATTCTATATTTTAATAATAAGAAATAATGAAGTTTATTTAAGCTTTACTGCTGTGCCATAACAGAGCATTTCTGATGCCCCAGCCATCACTGATGACGAGCCATAACGTACGCCGACTACAGCGTCTGCGCCAAGTTTTTCTGCTTCTTCAACCATTCTATCGGTTGCGATAGTACGAGCTTTATTAAGCATGTCAGTGTAGCCTTTGATCTCACCACCGACCATAGTTTTAAGTCCAGCCATAAAGTCACTACCCATGTGTTTTGACTGCACGACCTGTCCTTTAGCGATTCCAAGCACTTCCTTAATAGTCTTACCAGGAATTGTATCAATAGTTGTAATAATCATAGCATTTCTCCTTGAGCTCATTATAACATACCCCCTATCATTCCCAAAAACATGTGCTATAATCAAGAAAACTTAAAGGAGAAAAAATGGCAGAAAAAGTCAATTCAAACGATTTAGTCCAAAGAACTCTCGTTCTCTGTAAGCCTGATGCTGTTCAACGCGGTATCGTCGGCGAAATCATCCAACGTTTCGAACGTGTCGGCCTCAAAATCGTCGGCATCAAGATGGTCGCTCCAGATGCAGACCTCTATGAGAAACACTACGAGGAAATCGGAAAACTTATCACTCGCCGTGGTGAACAAACCTTCCGCTACAACCTTAACTACATGCTTACAGGTCCAGTAATTGCAATCTGTCTTGAAGGTATCGAAGCTGTCGAGCTTGTCCGCAAGATCGTTGGCCCAACCGAACCTAAATCAGCTCCTATGGGCACCATCCGTGGTGACTACAGCCACATGAGCTTTGGTTACTCAGACGCTAAAGGCATTGGTGTTCCTAACCTTGTTCACGCTTCTGGCTCAGTCGAAGAAGCAAAAGAAGAGGTCAAACTCTGGTTCACAGAAGCTGAGACCTACGATTATGAAGATCTTAACGAGAAATATACTCGCGGTAACTTCTAATCAAAAACAAAAAAATAACTCCCGCTCGGGAGTTATTTTTTATTCCTAATCACATTGTACGGATGTTACGAATTGAGTACATCCACGGACTGTAGTATTGTAATTATTTTGATAGGTTTCGCGAATGTAGTTATAGAACTCTTCAAACTTTGCATAAAGCTTTGCAGTATCAACTAGTTCAAGTGGATAAAGATCGGTTACGTCTGGTTCATTTTCTTTCTTCCACTTTGTAAATTCAGACTGTTTTTCAGACATCACCTGGCTAAGCATTTGCAAATCTTCTGCTGTATTTAGAGCGTGGTGGAAGTAAGCGTTGGTTGCTTCGGCTGCAGCTTTCTTAAGCTCGAGCCATTTTTTACCGTAGTCTTTAAACTCTTTAATGTCTGACTTAATTAAAATATCTGATGCTGATTCGAGATCTGCTTCAGTCCAGTCCCATTCCTGGTGTTTATTGTTTCCTTCTGCCTCAGCCAAAATCCATTCGTGCCAAGTTTTATAAACATCAAGTACAGTATTTACTTCTGCATTTCCCTGTTTTGCGGTTTCAAGTGCAGTTTTAAGAGTTTCATAACGACGACGCACTTCTTCATCTCTTCTTACGCCATCAGTATCACCAACTTTCTGGACGATTTGATCGGAAACACCTTCACTTGCTACCTTACAGCCATCAATATAACGCATGTAAGTTTCCATTGCGGTATACTGCATACTGACGTATTCAATTACCTTATCACAGTTCGTATCTGAGCGTAGACCCTGAAGTTCGCTCTTGAGGTCCTTTGCCGCAAGATAGGTTCCTGAATAATCTACCTTAAACATGCCCGTGACGGCTACCAAAATTGCGAAGCCACCAACAAGGACCACAAGCGCACTTGGAATCGTAATCGCTAGAATTTTTTGCTTCTTCGTCATTTTCCCCCGCGCATGCTTCATTCTCTCTCTAAAAGATGGAGCTTTTGGTTTTTCAATCTTCTTCATATGCTCATTTGGACCATATCCAATTGGAAAACCATTATCCGGAACAGCAGGTTCTGGCTTTTTCTCAACAATCACTGAGCTGCCAGTTAAAGGCTCGACGATCTGACCAACATTAGGCTCAATTACCATTGAGTCTTTCTTGATTGCTGCGTCATGTGCCTCAGCTTCTGCACCATGAAGTGGATTCATATCGATTTGTGAATCCTTTACCTCTTGCTGATAAGAAACATTCTCTGCTTGCTGAATCTTAGGAGCGATGCCCTGCTCTTTATTTTCCATATACCATGATTATAACACATAACACTTATGGTATAATGAAAATATGTATGTTTCTGATTTAATTCCGGAATTCCTAGAAAGCCTAGAAATCGAGAAGGGCCGCAGCCTCAACACTACCCGCAATTATGAGCTTTATTTGAACCGTTTCTACGAACTCTGTTCTGAAGATATGACTGACGAGCTCAAGCCTTCCGATATCACCCCAGAGCTTCTCCGTAAATTCCGCCTTAAATTGAATCGCTTCGAAGATAATCAAAATCACGAACGCCTTTCCGTTCTTACTCAAAGCTACCATCTGATTGCTTTGCGTGGCTTTTTGAAATATCTTTCTAAGCGTGGGATTAAATCACTCGATCCGACCTTAGTTGATCTTCCTCGTGCCACTAAAAAACAGGTCACTTTCCTTCATTTTGATGAGGTCGAACGTCTCCTAAATGAAATCCCAGAAGATACCGAAACTGGACTCCGTGATCGTGCCATTATCGAACTACTCTTCTCTGGCGGTCTACGTGTTTCTGAACTCTGCAATCTCAACCGCGATTCCATCAACCTCGAGCGTCGTGAATTCGTAGTTCGTGGTAAAGGTAAAAAGGATCGTCCAATCTTTATTGATCAGTCCACTGCTGACTGCGTAAAGGATTATCTCGACATGCGTACTGATTCCCTTCCAGCTCTCTTCTTAAACAACTCTCAAAACCAGCAGACTCCAACTACTTCTGGTGATTTCCGTCGTCTTACTCCACGTTCAATCGAACGCATCGTTCAGAAATATGCTCGCCTTGCCGGCATTACTAAGAAAGTTACCCCACACACTCTCAGACATTCTTTCGCAACCGATCTTTTAATGAACGGTGCTGATATTCGTTCTGTCCAATCTTTATTAGGTCACGCAAACATTTCGACAACCCAAATCTATACTCACGTTACCGATCCGCATCTCCGCGAGGTACATGAGCGTTTTCACTCGGAGACAAAGGAGTAGTTATGGAAGATTATTTACCACTATTTTATATCGCTTCGGCCATATTTGGTGCCATCCTTGGCTCATTCGCTTGCTGCCAAGCTTGGCGCATCCACGAAAAACAAAAAGGTCGCAAATTCGGTTCCCGTTCAATCTGCATGAGCTGTAAACATCAACTTAGATGGTACGATAATATCCCAGTCATTTCTTGGGTTACACTCCGTGGCAAATGTCGTTATTGTAAAGCAAAAATCGGCGTTTCTGAAATTCTTTCCGAACTTGGCCTTGCTGCGCTTTTCGTCGCCATCGCTTATGTCTTTGGCATTGCTCCAGAAGCATTCGTTCTTATGGCCGCACTCGTACTATACTGGGTACTCCTAGTTTATGATGCAAAATGGGGTGAACTCCCAGTCGTGCTCATGTTCTGCGCTATTCCTTTCGCAATCGCTTTCCAGTTCTTCCTAAAAGGTAACATTTTCCAAATTCTACTTGGTACTGGTTTCCTTACTGGCATCTACTATCTTCTCTACTACTTCAGTAAAGAAAAGCTAGTTGGTGGCGGCGACTGGATCCTTTGCATTTCTATTGCCATCTTCCTTGGCCGCATCGAATTCGTCATTGTCGAGCTCTTCCTCAGCAACTTCGGCGCCCTCCTTGCTGGCGCTCCTCAGGTTCTCAAGAAAGATAAAAAACAAATCCCATTTGGACCATTCTTAATCATCGCCATGGTAGCAATTCTCCTCATGCGGGACTTTCTATTGAAATTTTTCATTATCTATTAGATAATTAAATTACTATGGGAAACAAAGTTACAGAGGCTGCAAAAGCGGCAAAAGAGCGTGTTTCTGATGCAACTTCAAAAGCTGCTGAAAGCGCAAGGAAGAAACAACCAAAGGTCGTTAAAGAATTCGCAGAATTCATCAATAAAGGTAACATCGTTGATCTCGCCGTAGGTGTCGTCATTGGTGGTGCGTTCGGAAAGATTGTCACCGCTCTCGTTGACTACATCATTATGCCTCTCGTAGGTATGGTGCTCGGTGGTGTCGACTTCTCAGATCTTTATATCAGAGTTCCAAACTGGCTCGGTGATGGCCGTGGTGTCCTTATCCAATACGGCAACTTCCTTCAAGCAGTCGTCGACTTCCTCGTCATTGCTTTCTGTGTATTCATATTCGTAAAGTTCATCAACAAGTTCAGGATTAACTTCAAGAAAGAGATTGAAGAGGCTAGCGAAGCTGCTCCTTCAGATAATGATAAAATCATCGCTCTTCTTGAAGACATTAAGAAAAACACAACTAAAAAATAATCAAAATAGCCCCTTAAGGGGCTATTTTTTATGCTTTCTTTAAAGCGATTTCTTTAATAGACTGAGCAATCTCTTCAACTGACATTAAATCTGAATTGAAACAAAGATCATAGTTTTTCATGTCATTAAGCTCAGTTTCAGTATAGTATTTATAATATTCTTTCCTGTCCTTATTGATTTTACGGACAGTTTTAAGCGCATCTTTCTTTGATACACCAAAGTATTTTACTGCACGCTCAACTTTGCTTTCTTCGCTGTTATAGATAAACACTCTAAGTACATTCTTCTTTGATTTAAGGATATGTCCGGCCAATCTACCAACAATCACACAAGATTCTTTCTTTGCGATATCCTTAATTACCTTTTGTTCAGCCAAGAAGATTAAGTCATCGTTGTTATTAATGTAGTCAGTAGTTTTTCTTTCATCCTCCTCACCAACGTAGGTTTCAGAAAGGCCAGATTCTTTAGCTGCTAGGCTAATGAGCTCCTTGTCATAGAATTTGACGCCAAGATCCTTAGCAAGCAATTGTCCAACAAATCTACCACCAGAACCGTATTCTCTTGCAATAGTAACAATAATTTGTTTGCCTTTGTAAGTGAGTTTTGACTCCTCGTCTTTATAGCTAACACTCTCGCGATCTTTGCTGAGTGATTTGTATTCTGAAAGATAAACGATTGTCGCAAAGATGAAAGTAAGAATATCTGCTACAAGGCCGGCATAAAGTACACCGTAAATACCCCAACCAAAGCCAAGGCTAAAGAGGAGTGAAATTGGGATGAGTAAAATAATCTGACGCGTAAATGAAAGCATAGTAGCTTTAAATACTTTGCCAAGAGACTGAAGTAATACTGAAGTTGTCATCTCAAGTGCATTAAGGCCACAAACTAAGATAAATGAGTGACACATAAGTTCTGCAAACTCCATGAATGTTGCATAACTTGCATCGTCCTTTGAGATAAAGATACTGATGATTTGAGTTGGGAAAAATGCAAATAATACGTTAAAGAGGATACCGAAAGCAAAGTTTACGATCAATACTTTCTTTAAAACTTCTTTTACGCGATCCTTGTTTCCTGCGCCGTAATTGAAACCAATAATTGGCTGTGCACCGATTGAAATACCGATAACAGTTGAGATATAAAGGCTGTTAACCTTTGAGATGATGCCATAAACTGAAAGTGGAATATCACTACCAAACTTTGACTCTGCACCGAGTTTTGTCATCACGTTATTCATGAAGATAAAGAGTACTAAGACGGTTGATTGAGTGATGAATGAAGAAAGACCAAGTGATAAAATCTTGAAAATATTTTTATCGAGCTTGAAGTGTTTCTTTGAAAGTTTGACAGATTTAATATGAAAAAGATATCTAACTGCAAAAACAAATGAAATCATTTGGCCAATGATAGTTGCGAGTGCACCACCTTTTACCCCCATATTTAGGCCAAAAATAAATATGGGGTCGAGAATAATGTTCATAATAGCGCCAGAAAGCAACATCATCATTGAATACTTTGGGCTACCATCAGTGCGAATAATATTAGCAACTGCTGAATAGAAAATCATGAATGGTGCGCCGATCAAAATGATCTGACCATAATCAAGCGCATATGGGAAAACATTTTCAGTACAGCCAAAAAGATAAATTAGTTTTGGCAAGAAAATTGCTGAAAGCGTACATAAGACGACTGAAGCAATCACAGTAGCAGTAATAGTCTGACCGATTCCCTTTGCTGCCTCTTCTTTCTTATTACCACCGAGTTTAAGCGCAAAGTTTGCTGCACCACCATTTCCAATCAAGCCTGCTACGGCACTAAGAATAATCACGAGTGGAAATAAAACGTTTGTAGCAGCGTTTCCGAGCGTTCCTACGCCCTGACCAATAAAGATTTGGTCAACAATATTATATATAGAGTTGATTAGCGAACTAATCACGCATGGGACAGCAAAAGCAATCAATAATTTATTGATCTTCTCCTTCCCTAAATTTAGTTCTTTTTTCATAAAAAATTCCTTACTTTTTTAAAAACACAATATTCCTAAGATATCATATTTTTAAATTTTTCGTAAGGAAATTTTTTAATTTTATTGTTCGTTTGTCATATTATAGCTAAGACGTACGAGATCATAGAGCTCTTCTTGAGAGATTTGACCTGAAAGTACAATTTCAATACCACCACGGCCAAAGTATCTTGATTGCATTACACTCTCATACTTCTCACGCAACACCTTTGAAAGGTTGCCATCGGTTCTGATTTCGACAGTTTTACCGTCGTGGAGCACACAGAAAGCTTTATTGTTTGGTGCGAGGAAAATCTTCCCTTCTTTCTTCTCTTTCTTCACCAAATCTTCGATGATATACTCCCCGATTCCAGATACTTCTTCGATCTTAAAATCCATGTTTACTCCTTTTTTATCTTTTCTTTTTCTCAAATTTTGAGCCTTTAACTTTTTCGAGATAATACGAAATTTCTTCGATGCTGCCTTCGATATCATCCATTGCACGGTGCATATCACGCTTAGTGAATTTAATCTTCATTGCATTCTCGAAGTAAACCTTCCAAGCTGAAACATCAAACATGCGATAATGAAGTCTCTTGTCAAGCTCCTTCCATTCAGAACGGATAAATCTTCTATCCTGGTGGATTGAGTTACCAGCTAAGATTACTTCGTCACCAAAGTATTTATCAATAAACTTAAGAACGTCTTGCTCGACTTCTTTAGTCTTTTTGCCATCCTTATTCTGAGATACTAATTGAGTGAAGGATTCGAAGTTTTTGTCCCAGAATTCGCCAACCATACGCTTCTTGATGATTGATTTTGGAACTTTTACGATACCAGTCATTCTTGCAACTTCATTAAAATCCCAATCCGTTGCAATTGCAGCAATTTCAAGAATACGATCTTTTTTCGGATCAAGTCCGGTCATTTCAAGATCAATCCAAAGTAATTTCGCTTTTTTACTCATTACATCCTTTCTGGTACTTCAATTCCGAGAAGCATCAAGCCGTGTGTTAATACTTTAAGATATGCAAGAACGATTTGTCCACGTTCAAATTCGTATTCAGAACCAGCAACTTTTGTAGTTTCATAGAATCTTGAGAATTCTTGAGCGAGCTCATAGAGATAAGTACAAAGCTTATTTGGTGAAAGTTCACGGATAACGTTTGAGAGTTCATCTGGATAAGCGATAATTTTCTTAATCAACTCACGTTCCCTATCCGTAAGTTTCCATTCATCTTTTGCAGCTTTGACGCCGTCTTTCAAGAGATTACCAATAATCTTTGATGCACGAACAGCTGAATATTGAAGATAAGGACCAGAGTTACCGGTCATCTTTACTGATTCTTCTGGCTCAAAGATGATGTTGCCACCGACCTTATATTTAAGGAAGGCGTACTTGGTTGCACCAAGTGAAACCTTTTCATCTAAGCTATCATGCTCTTTCTTCAAAGCTTCATTAACAGCTTGAAGAACGTCGACTGCCTTAAGGAAGTTACCTTTTCTTGAGCTCATTTTCTCGTTACCTGGAAGACGAACGTTGCCGTGAGTCAAATGAAGTGTTCTCTCGACGAGTTCTGGTGCATACTTTGAAATTGAAGTAAGAACCACCTTCATGTAGTCAATGATATCGTTACCTGTAATCACAATTGATTTGTCAAATTCATAATCATCATACTTAGTGAAAATTAAGCCGACATCTTTTGCTTCATAAGTTGGAAGACCATTCTTATTAATGAAGACACGGGTATGAAGACCGTCCTTCTCGCCTTTATAAACGATTGCACCATCTGATTCTTCATAAACAGAACCAACGTGCTCCTTAACCTCATGTAAGCCACGTGAAGCAACTGTTGATTCAGGATAATACTTATCAAACTTTACGCCGATTCTAGCATAGAAATCTTTGAAGTAGTTATAGGAAACTTCACGGCCAGTCCAATAAAGTCCAGCGATTTCTGCTTTTTCAGCATCGTCATAGTTGAAATCTTGGCCATTAGCTGCGATCTCATAAATCTCTTTGTTGAGTTTTGTGATTTCTTCGTGCGCAGCTTCATCTTCTTCGTAATCACGTGTACCTTCAACATAACACTTTGCAATAGTTTCAATGTTTGAGGTATCTACGCCATTCTTACGTACAGCATAAAGTGTCTTAGCTACGTGAAGACCAACGTCGCCACCGAAGTTTGCGCGTACAACTTTTCCTCCTGCAAACTCAACGATTCTTGAGATTGAATCACCAACAATCGAAGTATAAAGGTGACCAACGTGAAGCACCTTGAATGGGTTTGGATCAGAAAATTCACAAATTACAGTCTGACCAGAATATTCATCATGTGATATATTTTCGGTAAATTTAGAACTAAAATCAGCAATTTTTGTCTTAAAATAGTCATCTGAAGATTTAAAATTCAAAAACCCAGGACCAGCAATTTCGATGTCATATCCTGCTCCTTTAAGAGCTTCTACGATCTCTTCTGCGACTTGACGGGGATTCTTTCCGGCCTGTTTACAAATTTGCATTGCCACGTTCGTCGAATAGTCAGCATCAAAATCTTTTGGTGCTTCAGTCACATTCGGCTCGACATTAATTCCAAATTTCTCGGAAATCGCCGCTTTGAGTTTTAATTTAATATCTTCCATGCTCTATATTATAATACAAATCTCCCCTGTTAGCAAATCAAAAAGCCACCCGTACTAGGTGGCTTTCATTATTTATTTCTTCAAGCTTTTAACGAATGCGTTAAAGAGTGGATGAACTGTCAAAGGACGTGACTTAAATTCTGGGTGTGCTTGGGTTGCACAGAAGAACTTACATGCAGGAGCTTCCACGAATTCAACCAATTTTCCATCTGGTGAAGTACCGGAAACAACCACGCCGCCTTTTTCGATTTCCTTAAGGAATTTCTGGTTAACTTCATAGCGATGGCGGTGACGTTCAATTGTATTGACTGTACCATCTTTCTCAACTGTTCCCCACCAGTCTTTAGTACCAGAAGTTTTACCAGACTTCAAATTCTCGATTGATTCGGCATAGATATCAGCAACCTTTGAACCGGCCTTAAGTACTGCAGGATAATCACCAAGACGCATTGTACCACCAGTTGATTCCTTGCCCTTCTGTCCTTCCATAATGTAAACAACGTTATATGGAGTTTCGGTATCAAACTCTTCTGAGTTTGCACCTTCAAGTCCAGCACGACGAGCTGCGGCCACACATGCCATTTGAAGGCCAAGACAGAGACCAAGATATGGTTTATCTTTCTCAAGTGCATAAGTTGCAGCTGCAATCTTTCCTTCGGTTCCACGGGCACCAAAGCCACCAGGAACTACAAGACCATCAACGTCTTTGAGTTGCTTCTTAGCCGCTTCGTCACCATCACCAAGCGCTTCAGCGTTGATCCATTGGATGTCCATCTCAACTTCATTCCATGCTGCAGCGGCCTTAAGAGCCTCAGTAACACAGATGTAAGTATCTTCATTACCAACGTACTTAGCAACCAAACCAACCTTTACGGTCTCTGCATATTTCTTTGCACGACGCTTTGAGAAATCTTCCCAACGGCTCATATCTGGAGCTTTATCGTCACCAATGAAGTCGTTAAGGATTGAAAGTACACCAGATTTAAGAACATTAAATGGTACATCATAAACTGATGCGATATCAGGAAGGTTTACGACTGCTTCGTCAGCAATACCGGCAAATCTTGCGATCTTCTCACAGATTTCACGGCCAGCTGGCTTCTCGGTACGAACACATACGATGTCAGGAATAATACCAAAGCCACGAAGGTCTTTAAGCGCGTTCTGTGCTGGTTTAGTCTTAAGTTCCTTTGAAGTATTAATCCAAGGGACATAGACTACGTCAATATAAAGACAGTTACGGCGGCCAACACGGTTAGCAAACAAACGGATTGCTTCAAGGAATGAAAGACCCTCGTAATCACCAACGGTACCACCGATTTCAACAATATGGATATCTGAATCTTCAGATGCCTTCTCAATTTTCTCTTGTACGAGATTTGTAAAATGTGGAACTAGCTGAACGGTCTTACCATGGAATCCACCAGCGCGTTCTTTTTCGATCAACTCTTTGTTGATTGAGCCAGAGAGAGTAATAGAATATTTAGAGGTTTCAAAATCAAGAAATCTTTCGTAGTGTCCGAGATCGAGATCAGTTTCCACCCCGTCATGTGTCACATAACATTCACCGTGCTCAACTGGGTTTAAAAGACCAGCATCGACGTTTAGATAAGGATCACACTTTTGCATTGTGACCTTATAACCCTTTGCCTTAAGGATTGCGCCCATTGAAGCCGCGGTAATTCCCTTACCGACTCCTGATAGGACACCGCCTGTTACAAAGATATATTTACAATTTTTATTTTTTGAACCATTAACCATTGGGGCTACCTCTCTCCTTTCGCCCACACTCTGTATTAATTAATATTAAAAACCTCTAGCTACTTTCATTCTATCATACTTAAATCGATTTTGGTTATTTTTTCCAACCAAAAATATGCAAAAATCTTTGGATCAGACTTGGACTTCTGCTAAATTCTGGAACCGTCAGAGAGACTTCATATTCTTTCCCTCCTACCTTTAATTTCAGGTCATTTACTAAGATCTCAGCTTTATGCTCTGCGCCCTTATAATTTAGCTCCGAGAAGCTCTCATTAGCGGTTACTGGCACTTTTCCAGTCCACCACGATTCATAATAACCAACCGTGTCGCCACGCTTAAACATTTCCTGATCAACCAACTTGGATTGTAGTTCTTTTACGGCAATCAAATTATTATCAAACGAGCCGTCACGCGTTGCCGCCCCTAATACTGCTACCGTAATAATATGTTCATCTTTTTTATAGCCAGTTACTACGCAGTAGCCACTTTCGTCTCCAATAAAGCCAGTCTTAATACCAGAAATTGACGATTTACCAAGCAACTTATTAGTATTTCTAATCTCCCCCGCCACCGGCACTTCTGCTTTTTCTAGCGCCACAATCTCTGATAATACCGGATGATTCATTACGAAATATCCGATTCTCGCAAGATCCGAAGCAGTAGAAGTGGTCGACGGATCATATCCACTCGCATCCTTAGTTCCGATGATAGTATTAGTTACACCCATGCGTTTCAACATATCGGTAGCATATTTCTGATACTCTTCAATCGAGCCAAAAGCCCAGATCGCCAAGCTATCTGCCATGTTATTAGACGAAGCTAACATCACTGAAACTAATGCGTCATACTCAGTAATTTCTTCATTGATCTCAACTTGAGTATTTGAGCCATCATTATTTAGATACCAACCCCAAATGTTATACATTTCATTTGTAATTTTGATTTTTGGACCCTTTTCGCCTGCGCTAATCGGTTTCTTTTCAAGCACAGCTAACGACAAAATCATTTTGGTTGTTGATGCTGTTGGTTGAACCTTTAAATCATCACGTACGACCTTTCCATCTACCGCTGCTGCCCATTTTACACCTGACACCTCAGCTCCCAGCCCTTCTAAGGAAACACCTTCTGGAATTTTTATAGTCGTCACCAAGTTTAGATCAGTTTCAAGTGTCGCCATGCGAAAACCAACCAGAAGAAGCACCATGAGTGCCACTAGTAATCCTGGATGTTTCAGCTTAAAACGACGTTCTTTTATCCTTCTTTGAACCTTACGTCCATTAGCTCCATAACGGTCATAGTTTACTCTATTTACACTTGGCATTCTTTAAATCCTCCACCCGATTTGTCATCTTTAGATAATGTTCCAATGAATCATATTTTCCATTATTATACTTTCCTTCTGCAATCTCGGTCGCCGCCTTCACCCCCACATAGCGATAATGCCAAGTTTCAAATAATCCCGTAGTACCGTTTTCATTTACGTTTAGTGGTTCTAACATTGAACCACCAGCCCATTCTTCTGGGAAGCGATCAATAAAGCCATACCTATAAGAATTTCTCTTTAGCCATTGCCATTCAATGTGCTGCGCTAAATAATCCGTATCAAGTTCTTCGCCATAAGTCGGATCAATTAAATCACAAGTGTATCCTGCATGATGATCAGAAGTTCCAGTCTCAGAACACATCCTACCGCAGCCCATGCCGCGTGCGCGATAACAAGAATTAGTTACCATGGTGTGGCCCTCATTAGCCGCCTCATAAGCTTTTACCATCTCGTTTAAGTGTTCTGCCGCCTCGGCATCAATCAAGTTGTCGCCGTTCCAGCTGTGTCCTTCCTGGATGCCATATATTTGCGAAAGTGAGATTAAACTATTTCTACGATTATCAATCCAATCTGTAGAAACGCGGAAATTTGGATTCACGAGCATTAGTTTGCCATATTTCTCTGTACAGTTACCACCTTCATGAACTTCATAAAGCTCTTCCGCTTCCTCAGCCTTAGCGTTTTCATCCAAAGCGACATCTTTTGTTTTAGAAACCTCAACCTTATTAAAAGCGCCCGAAATAATAAGCACCGCAATAAGCGATGCTATTATCATAGCGATGACGATACCAAAAACGGTTAACTTCTTTCGCATTTACTTTATCTCAATCTCCGCTTCAAGTGCAAAGTGGTCTGAAATGATTTCTGGAAGCACTTTGAAATCTTTTACTTCAATTTCGTCGTTTACTAGAATGTGATCGCAAGGAACTTTAAGATCTAATCTTGCACCAGAAAGAGTGGTTTCAACCTTATTTTCATCCGTCAAATCACGTAGATAATCAAGATGTTTGAAGCATGGTGACTCATGAATAATATTCAAATCACCACACATTACTAGTGGTCCCTGCTCCAAAAGCGGTCTTACTACTTTCTCGACGTTTGCAAAAGCTTTCAAAGAGTCTTCATCACCAAGTGGATCTTTGCGCCAGAAACCATGGTGACAAACTACCGTAATACCATTTTCAAGTTTTACGATATTAACTGCAGAGTTGTTTGATGGAGTTTGAGTCAAGATTGTATGCTCGGTATATTGTCCGTTGATAAACACCGAATCGGTCTCGACAATTGGAATCTTTGAAATCACAAAGTTTCCCATCTGGAATGAACCATCGGCGATATCTGAGCTCCAGTTTGGAAAATACTGATAGTATTTAAACTCTGGATTTGCTCTTAAAATTCTTGAAGTATCAAACCAAAGTCTGGAGACGTGAAGTGTAGTGTCATTTGAATTAATGACCTCTTGCATACAGATCACATCAGCATCAGTATTCTTGAAAAACCTTTCAAGTGCCCCCTCAATCTTCCCCATCCAAATATTACATTGAACGATTTTCATTTATCCCCTCTATTTATTATTCAGTTTCAAGTAAGTCTTGGTTTTGTGAGTAATAAAGAATGTAATATTGTTCAACTAATTTATTGTACTCAGTAATAGCTTTTGCATACTCTTCTCCTGGATCAACGACGTAGACCAAGAATTTAAGTGGTGAATTTGTACCGCCACAGATTTCACGAGTTTCACCATAAGCAAGGTTGCCAGGAATATCAATTTGGCGAATACCGCCAGTACGCATACCGATCACACCCTCTTCCCAACCAGCGACAAATGATGATGAGCCAGCAGTGAATTGGATTGGAGCATTAAGTTCTTTTGGACTATCCCATGAATCAAATGATGAATCAAAGACAGATTCGTCTGCACACCAACCTACATAGTATGCGTAGTATGATGATTCGCTTGTAATTTCTGCGCCGTCACCAGCTTTAACATCTTCAGTCTTAAGACCAGCATTGTCAACAGATGCTGCATTGTATGATTTTACTCTTGAACGAACATTTGAGAAATCACCATAGTACTTTGCTGAAAGCTCAGTTGCCATAGTTTCGACTTCGTTACGCTTAACGTTAAGCTCTTCTTCAACTTTCTTGAGCTCTTCGTTTGCAACAGTATCTTCCTTTTTCTTATTCTCACTTGATAAAACGATCAAAGCATAAACTGCAACAGTTGAGAAAAGCATCAAGAATGCAATAATTCCGATTACGATTCTGGTTTGCCAAGATGTTTTAAGCTGTTTCTGATCCATTATTATTACCTCCTTGGATTCTTCTGTTATTAAACTGTTTCTGCACCTACTTCAGAAGCTTTTTTCTCTACTTTCTCCATTATATCAGAGATTTCGTTCGCCTCTAATGTTTTTTCTGTACTTGAGAATGAAATGTGGAATGAAACATTCTTCGTAGTTTTATCTTCGCCTTGGTAAATTGAAACTGGCTTAATTTCATAAACAAAGTTTTCTTGAGCTTCAAATACTGAGAAGATTGCCTCTTCGAGTTCAGCGTATTTCTTATCGCTTGCAACTTTAAGAGTTAAATCGCGTTCTACGAATGGGAACTTTGAAAGCTTGAGATTTGCGTGGATATTTCTTGGAGCATTTACGATTTCATCGAGGTTAAGCTCAAAACCTGCAGCCGTCTTTACCTTGAAGTTCTTGAGTACGCGCTGTTTGATTTCACCAACCACGCCTACAGTTTCACCATTAAGGGTGACTTTTGCAGAGCGGACTTTTTCGAAATATGGAAATTCAGCCACATTATTTTCTTCAAGTTTAAACTCGACGTGGAGACGTTTACCCATCTCGAGCAATACCGCTTTAGCGTAGTAGAAATCAGCAGTTGAAACAAATGCTACGTGATTTTCAATTTCAGGAACTTTTTCTTCAGTAAGACCAAGTTTTTTATTTGTAACTTGGTTGAATTCATAGAGTGCGAATTCTTTGTGGCCAGCACGAATGTTCTCATACATCTTATCGATGAGAGATGGAGTAATTGACTGGCGGAAACATTGGAGTTCTGGGGAAATTGAGTTTACGATTTCATAAGATTCAGCAAAATCTTCACCAACTTTTTCTTGGAGATCTTTTGAAACGAATGAATAAGTCAAAACTTCATTTGCGTTAAGTCTATCTGAAAGAATACCGCGAAGTTCACGCTTGAGTTCAAACATTGGGTTCTTATCTGCACCGATGAATGGACGAAGTGGAAGGTTGTGTGGAATATTATCATAACCACGAAGACGACCAACCTCTTCAATTACATCTTCTTTGATGTGAATATCAGTTCTCCAGATTGGAGCAACAACTTTTAAGTTTTCTTTATCATCACTTTCTACAACAAATGAAACATTAGTAAGAGTTTCTTTAATTTCATTGTAAGTATATTTTGTACCGAGTAATGCATTAATATCAGAGACAGTAACATTAATCATATCGTTTCCGATAGTACCACTAAATTCATCGCTATATTCGATAATTTCATCCTTACTCTTAAGGAGCATTGAAGTACATTTAGCAATTGCTGCGGTTGTACCAGCAGCTGGTTGACCTTTTGTGAAACGAGTGATTGCTTCCGAGAAGATACCGTGAGCCATTTGCATTTTGCGTTCGTTATAAAGACTGAAAGTTGCAGATTCGAGAATAACTTTCTTGGTATTTTCATCAATTTCAGTTGACTGACCACCCATCGCGCCAGCGAGTGCAACAGGAGTTTCATTTGAACAAATAACAATATCATCGCCAGGAACAAGTTCGATTTCCTTACCATCAAGAAGAACGAGTTTTTCACCCTTCTTTGCTGCACGCACAACAATCTTTGGGGTTTCAGTTCCGCCAACTTTAACAAACTTATCATAGTCGAACGCGTGAAGTGGCTGTGATGTCATAAGCATTGTAATATTTGTTGCATCAACAATCTTTGAAACTTTTCTCATGCCTGCCTTCGCAAGGAAGACATCCCCAAGCGTCAAATACTCGTTTGCTTCAAGTGCTGAAGCAAAACCGGTATTCTTAACGTCAAATACTGCAACTGTATATCTCCTACAAAGATTCTCATCTTCAATTTTGACATCGATGTTCCCCTTTTTGCCTTCAGCGTTAATCCAGTCAGGAGCTACGGTTGCATATTCTGGTTCATTAAACTTTATACCAAGAATGCCTGCAACTTCACGAGCGAAGCCAATCAAACCGAAAGTATCTGGACGATGAGTAAGAGATTTGTTCTCAATATCAAGAACAACGTCATTAAGTTCAAATTTCTCTGCAAAATCATCGCCTGCTTTAGCAAACTTTGGATCAATTTCAACAATTCCAGAGTGGTCATCGCCTAAATCGATTTCATCGAGACCGGCAAGCATACCGTTTGATTCATAGCCACGCATCTTGCGAACGCCGAGCTCAAAATTCTCGCCGCCGTAAGTTTGCGGAACAATACAACCAGGCTGAAGCCAGACTGCAAGCATTCCCTTTCTGACGTTTGGTGCACCACAAACTACCTGGATATTTGATCCAGTTCCGGCGTTAATCTGACAAAGGTGAAGATGGGTTTCAGGAATTGCTTCACATTCAACAACTTCAACAATCTTAATACCTTTATATTTCTTTGCTAAATCAATTGTTCCCTCAACCTCAACGAGGCGTGAACCGATCAATTTAACTAACTCATCCGTTGAAACCTCTGAAGGAATCTGAACAAGTTTTTTAATCTCATTTAAACTAACTAACATTAGAACTCCTCCAAGAAATCAAGTTTACCACTTTCAAAGTAACGGACATCGTTAAGCATATACTTCATCATTACGAGACGATCGATACCACCACCCCATGCAAAGCCTTTGTATTTCTCTGGGTCGATACCTGCAGCCTTAAGGACGTTTGGATGAATCATGCCACAGCCGAGAAGTTCAAGCCAGCCATCACCTTTACCACCGAGACTCTTTGGTTTTTCGACGAGAAGCTCGAATGAAGGTTCAGTGAATGGGAAGTAACCTGGCTGAGTCTTAATCTTAAGAGTTTGGCCATAGTAAGTTTCAAAGAAGTTCTTAAAGATACCGAGAAGTTCACCCATGTTAGCTTTTTCAGCCACATAGACACCTTCACACTGATAGAAAGTGTGTTCGTGAGTTGGATCAACGTCTTCGTTACGGAATACGCGTCCTGGGATCACTACAGCAATTTGACCACCATTTTCGAGGCGGTTTTTATAAGTAGTGAGTGCACGGTTCTGCATTGCTGAAGTATGTGCAATTGGAATAAAACCTTCAGAAGTTCTGAATGTATCATAGCCGTCACGAGCTGGGTGACCCTTTGAGAAGTTAAGTGAGTCGAACATATGGAATTCATCATCAAGCTGACGTGGTTCCATTACGTTAAAGCCCATTGCCTGATAGATATCGACTACGTGGTCGAGCTCAGTCATCAAAGGATGCTTTGAGCCGCCAGGAAGTTTTACCATCTCAGCGTTAAAATCGCTAGGCGCAGTAATGTCGAGTGGTTCAACTGCAGCATCTTCTGCTGCTTCCTCAGCTGCCTTGATTTTATCAAGAATAGCCTGCTTCTTTTTATTCATTTCTACACCAAAAGCCTTCCTCTCCTCGACCGGGATAGTCTTGATTTTGGCATATTCCTTATTGAGCTCTTTGAGCTCTTCTTTTAACTTCTCAATTTCCATTGCTTTATATTATACTCTCTTATCTTAAAAATAGCAAAAAGAGCCCATTTTCGAGCTCTTTTTACCATGTTTTATTTTATTCTTCTTTTCCAGCGATTTTGTGAAGCATTTCACTAGCTAGTCTAACGCCTTCAAGATAGTCTTCATTTTCTTGATTAGTAGCACAACCACTCTTCTTAATGTCAAAGTAATAAGTATAGTTACTTGTTACGAAGATGCGAGAGAAACGTGCAGTATCTTTTGATGGATCTTCTGCATCTTCCCTGTGTTTTTCACTGTTGCTCCAGCGTACAATCTGACCGAGATAGAATGGCTGAGATTTATATTCGCTCTCACCGCCACAAAGATTTACATCATAGGTTTTATTGTTAGTTTCAATACTCTTGATAAAGAATGAGCCGTCTGCGATATTACCGGTCTCAGCTTTTACCTTAACGACATTATCAATGTATGGGAACATTACTTCCCAGCTATCGGTCTTCAAGAAATCTGCATATGGATCATCAACTACAGTGAGATCATCAACTTTAACGTTTAAGTTATAATTGTTGTCTGTTAATCTTGCGATTTCATCATCACGATTTTTAATTTCATTATATTGATAAACTACAATTCCCCATCCAGAAACTGCTGCAAGTATAAATAATCCTAATAGGACCGGTAGAATTGGAACCACCCTTTTATTTTTCTTCATATAACCTCTCTTTTATTTCACTTATGTTTATTATAACACACCTACCATGTTATAATTGTTTTAAGATAATTTTAAGGAGAGTCTCAATGGCAGAATCTACAAAACCTAATATTAACAATAAAAAGGGCTTGATTGCTGGCATTATCGGCGCAGTCGCAGTTATCCTCATCATTGTCGTCTGTGTTCTCACTTTCAATAAACCAGGAATCGTTGGTAAGTATTCCCTCACTGCATTTATCGACGAAGACGGCAAAGAATCAACCGAAATGATCGACTTCTTAAAAGCATTCGGCGGTAGCTATTCTATCGAGTTCAAGAAAGACAAGACTGGTGTTCTTGAAATGAAAGCTGGCGATGAAAGCCAAACCATCGAATTCACTTATACTGACAAAAAACTCACTATCGAAAAAGATGGTGTTAAAGAAGAATCAGATTATACCTACAAAGACAACACAGTTACTGTTTCTATCGAAAATCAAGGTATGAAATTCACTCGCGAAGAAGAAAAGAAATAGTTTAAAAAGCCGGCCGCTAAGGCCGGTTTTTTATTTCCTTTTATTCTTGATTACTCTAAGTAGAACTATGTCACCAAAAGTCTTATTTATTCAAGCGTATCTTCCTTGTATATTCATAGAGCGCCTGAATGTGATTCTCTAAGAAATAATAATGTTTAATATAGAAGCCAGATAAAATCGTCACAATTGCCGTCAGAAGATAGAATGGAATCATTTCATAAGCTGGTCCATAGCATGCAAGCACATAGCCGAGAAAAGCGAGCAATATCAAAGCGATCGAAACAAAGAAAAACATCACGATCATATGAATCAAACGTTCATGCTGAAAGTTCTGAACCATTTCCTTGTGATATTCAGCCAGTTTTACCCTTTCAAGTGGACCAAGTGGCTCTTTCAATCTTTTTTCAATGAATTTTTCGTATTCTCGAATTTTGTCTTCCATAATTCTCTCCTTTTAGCGTAAATCGCCCGCAGCCTTTTTAAGCATCTGGTTAAACTTAGTTTTATTATTTAGCTCATCCTCCGTGACCGTAAAGATCATCACCCCATTTTTCAAAGTTTGTTTCGCGTCACTACTAAGCTCTAATACATCAGTCATTCTAACGCAAGACGAATATTCCCAATCTTGGCCGGATTCAATAAAAAACTGGATCGTCGGGCAATCCAACATACGATAATAATCGGAACCATAATACCCCATCAATAAATCGTTCTCAGGTCCCGCCATAATTCTAGTCATCAAGAATAGTTTATCCTTTTCAGTTTTTATTGAAGCAAATGATTTATTAAAAAATAGTACGAATGACAACCCATCATAATACTCGGAATTGATATTTGAATAATACTCCTTTGCTAGACTATAGATTGCATCACTATATTTATTAACTACATCACTAGCGGATTTTGCTTCTAAGGCAACATTAATCGAATCCTTACCGTTATAGAGATACATATTTCCAGGGAAATACTTTTCAACCATCGCATTAGACATGGTTCCATATCTTCTAAAGCCTAAATCACGTACTCCATCACTGTATTTAGATTCACCGAAATACTGGACAAGATAATACCACTCACCATCCTCATCATCACGTTTACATTTGAAAACACCATAATTATCGCCATCTTCGCCGATAAAAACCGTCTCAAAATCTTTTTCATTACAGAGTATTTTTACTCCAGCTGCTAGCTCTTTCGACACCCCATTATTCTCTCCAACAACATTTAGTCTTATGTCTTCAGTGATCGTCCTAACAATGCCTTTAAAATAATTCGCTAATAATAAACCAGAGAAAACTAAACAGACAATAAGTCCAGCAATCGGAATAATAAAATGTGGCTTCTTATACGTCGCCGTATGTTTATGACGAATAACAAATGCCCATATACTAATCGCAACCAAAAGACCAGTCAAAATTGCACCACCACCAAATATAACCGCGTATAAAGAAATCTTTAATAATACCGCCAAGAGAATGTTCGCAACGATTGAACTATAAAATAATACCGTCTCAGCCAAACTTAAAGTCTCAATCTTTTTATTAAATACAACAACAGTGTTCAGAATGTTTGAAATGACAATACCTAACGATACCGCCACTAAAACTGGATCTACAATACCAATAGTTATTGAGTATGGTGATGAAGCAAAAGAAGAAAAAATCCACGGGAACACACCTTCAATAAACGCCAACAGAATTGTTAAGGCAAAACTGGCCACAATTAGTCCACTAATCTTGCGCTCTTTTACGAGTTCTTCCTGCACCGGAGTTTGAACTACTGGTGCTTGAGCTATAGGCGTTTCAAATACTGGAGCCTGAGTTATCAGCGTCTCTTCCGTAGGTGTTTCTATTATCGGAGTTTCCGTTGTAGGAAATCCGTTTATTGGTTGTTTATCTTCCATAACTACATTTTAACATAAGTATTTTGCATAAAAAATAAAGACCTAAAGGTATTATTATAGTGGTGAGGGGCGAGTAGACATTGTTACTCGACTTTGCATGGTGGTGGACTGGTGTATAGCTTGCACCCGATGATATAATTAAAGTAGTAAACAAGGACTTATTTATGCCAAGACCACGCAACAAACAGGACTTATTAAAGGCTGGCGAAGAATACTACGCCAAGCTAATCGAAATGGCTGATGGAATGAGCGAGAAAGAAATGAACACCGAGTTCGACTTCTCCGGCGATCCATCGAAGAAAGAACGCCACTGGGGGCGCGATAAGAATCTACGCGATATTTGGGTACATTTATATGAATGGCACCGCATGTTACTAGAATTTGTAGATACGAATCTGAATAAAGGCGGTAATGCACCATTCTTGCCGGAACCATACACTTGGAAGACTTACGGCGATATGAACGTCGAATACTGGAAGAAACATCAAAAGACTTCGCTCGAAGACGCAAGAAAAATGTTTGAAAAATCACATAAAGACGTCATGAAACTAGCCGAAAGTCTTA
>CAMZGX010000007.1 GCA_947306585.1 uncultured Candidatus Saccharibacteria bacterium | reverse complement strand
GCGTCAATTGTCTATATGGCCCATATTTCAGATTCTATTCCACGACTTTTCTTCGGCTATTTCTTTAGTTTTTACTTTGTTTTCTCGCTTGTCGTTTCTGGAATTACTCATAGAATAATTCGTTCAATCCAATCGCGTCATAAACGTCAGACAGTGGTCTTTACGGATAGAAAAGATAAGACGAAGGTAATTCGCAATCTCGTCCAAAACGGTGCAGATGATTTTGAGATCGTAGGAATTGCAGAAGTGAACGCAAAAGGTCAGTCGACTTTTTATCGTGTCTATGACGGACGTTTTGATAAGAGCGATACTGATCCGATGACATTTTTGAAAACGCATAATGTGAATCTTGCAATTATTTCAGTTGATCATATGGACCGCGAGAGAATGGCGTCGATTATCGATATTGTTGGTGAGATGGGGATTGATTCGATGGTAACACTTGATTCATTTGCGATGGAGACGTTTGACTCAAAACTTGAAGATTTTGGCACATTAGAAGTGGTACGTTTTGCGCCAAGGATTTTCTCGGAATTATCGCTTTTTATTAAGAGAGTGATTGATATTATTGGCGGTTTGATTGGTTGTTTATTCACGATTGTCCTTGGGATTTTTGTGGCGCCAGCAATTTTGATTGAGGATGGTGGCCCAGTCTTCTTTAGGCAAAAACGTGTCGGAAAAAATGGAAAATATTTCTATATGTATAAATTCCGTTCGATGTACAAAGACGCCGAAGAACGCCGTAAAAAGTTGATTAAAGAAGGCGGGAACGAGATGGACGGTGCGATGTTTAAGATGAAGAACGATCCAAGGATTACGAAGGTCGGTAAGTTTATCAGAAAGACTTCGCTTGATGAGTTCCCTCAATTCTTTAATGTACTTAAGGGTGATATGTCACTAGTCGGAACGAGACCACCAATGCTCGATGAATATGAACAATATTCTCGTCATCATAAACGTCGTCTTTCCCTTAAACCTGGTATTACCGGTCTTTGGCAAACTTCAGGTCGCTCAGAGATCACAGACTTTGAGGAAGTGGTACGTCTTGACTGTTACTACATCGATCACTGGTCAATATTATTCGACATTAAAATCCTCTTTATGACTGTGATTGCAGTCATAACCGGAAAAGGTTCAGAATAAAGATTATTTGGGACGGTAGTTTGTCGTCCCATTTTTGTTGTTTTTCTCTGTTTTTATGTTATGATAGAGTAAAGAAATTGGGCAATTTTGAGTTTATATACAAAAAGGGAGAATTATGAAATTTGCTAGTAGCTACGAACCACAGAATTTTGAGACGGATATTTATGCAGCTTGGGAGGCTGCAGGTAAGTTTTTGAAGGATATCCCTGGCTCAGAAGTAGCTCCAGAAGGCGCTGAGGCGAAGCGTAAGCGCTTTTCAATCGTAATGCCTCCTCCTAATGCAAATGGAAACTTGCACATCGGACACGGCCTTACAGTAGCCCTAGAGGATAGCTTAACTCGCTATTATCGTCTCCGCAATGAACGCTCATGGTATGTCCCTGGTGCCGATCACGCTGGTTTTGAGACCTGGGTGGTTTATGAAAAAGCCCTCGAAAAAGAAGGTCATACCCGTTTCGAATACTCCCGTGATGAACTCTATGCCCGTGTTTGGGACTTCGTCCAACAACAGAGAGGTAATATGGAGCTCCAGCTTCGTGCTCTTGGCGCAAGCTGTTCATGGCAAGATCTTACTTTTACCCTTGATGAAAACGTAGTTCGCCGTGTTTACGCCACCTTCGAGAAAATGTGGAAGGACGGCATGGTTTACCGCGGTGAAAAGTTAGTTAACTTCTGCCCAAAGCACCAAACTGCCTTCGCTGATATTGAGGTGGTCCATCAAGATGAGGAAGGTCACCTTTGGGACATCGCTTATGAATTAGTTGAGCCAACTGCCGATCTTTCAGAAATTATCGTTTCAACTACTCGTCCTGAAACTCTCTTTGGTGACACTGCTGTAGCAGTCAACCCAGAAGATGCACGCTACAAAGATGTAATTGGCAAGATGGTTCGTCTTCCACTCACCAAGCGTGAAATCCCTATCGTAGCAGATGAACACGCTGATCCTGAATATGGTACCGGTGCGGTAAAGATTACCCCTGCACACGACCCAGATGACTTTGAGGTCGGAAATCGTCACGATTTGCCACGTATTACCGTAATTGGCTTTGATGGCAAAATGCTTGAAAACGCTGGTGAAGATTATGCTGGTCTTACTACTGTCGAATGTAGGAAGAAGGTCTTGAAAGATCTCGACGAGCAAGGTTTACTCCGTGGTGAAAAGAAGATTACCCACGCTGTTTCTCACTGTTACAAGTGTGACACCGTAATCGAACCACTCCTTAAGGAACAATGGTTTATCGATACTGAGAAGCTTGCTAAAGTTGCAATCGAACACCTCGAAAAGGACGAAATTAAGTTCCACCCTGAAAATAAGAAGAAAGTTCTTATTAACTATCTTAAGGGCCTTAAAGACTGGAATATTTCACGTCAAA
Organism: uncultured Candidatus Saccharibacteria bacterium; assembly: GCA_947306585.1. Lineage (GTDB taxonomy): Bacteria > Patescibacteriota > Saccharimonadia > Saccharimonadales > Saccharimonadaceae > Nanosyncoccus. Next base: position 19,923 of record CAMZGX010000007.1, on the reverse strand, counting down.
TTCCTTGGGGTATCGCTATTCCAATGTTCAAGAAGGTTGATCCAAGTGCCCCTGGCGAAGACTGGGTATTTGATACTCGTGTTAACCTCGCTGAAATCGAGCTTGGTGGTACAAAATATCGCCGTGATGAAGATACCTTTGATACTTGGTTCTCATCTTCACACTGGCCAATCGTTTGTACAAACTGGGAAGAAAATATGCCGTCAGACTTCTATCCACTCAATGTGATGGAAACTGGTGCAGATATTCTCTTCGCTTGGGTTGCACGTATGATTATGATGGGTCTCTATGTTACTGGTGAAGTTCCATTCAAGGAAGTTTATCTCCACGGTCTCGTGCTTGATGCTCACGGTAAGAAGATGTCAAAGTCTAAGGGCAATGTGATTAACCCAATGGATCTCGTTTCAAAGTATGGTTCAGATGCATTCAGGCTTGGTATTCTCCGCGGCCGTTCAGCTGGTATGAACCAGGCCTTCTCTGAAAATTCAGTCGTTTCTGGTCAAAAACTTTGTAACAAACTTTGGAACATTTCACGCTTTATCCAAGGTATCGTTGACGAAGAAATTGAGAAACAAGGCTTCTCATACGCAAACGTTGATGTGGTACTTGAAAATGAAGGTCAGGACGGTGTTTCTGGACTTGATACTGATACTTACGGTGAGGGTTCATCAATCCACTCGTCAGAGTCAGATTCTATCAATGCTGAGCAATATCAGTACACGACCAATCACATGGGTGAAGATTGGATTTGTAGAGAATTGAACAAGTGCCGTGCTCAAATTGAACAATGTATGGCAGAATATCGCTTCGCTGAAGCAGTTGAGATTCTTTACTCAACAATTTGGGATAAATATGCTGACTGGTTTGTGGAAAGCCAGAAGATTTACAAGAATACTTCCCTTCTTAAAGCTACACTTGAATCAATTCTAGTAATGCTTCATCCATTTGCACCATTCGTAACAGAGGCAATCTGGCAGAATCTCTCATGGACCGAAGGTATGATTATCGATGCTAAGTGGCCATCAATCTTAGAATATGATGAGATTTCAGCAGAGAACTTTGAGAGAATCCGTATGATTGTTTCAGAGATTCGTGGTCTTAACGTTTCCCTTTCAAATGTTGCAAGAGGTAAGAAATTCGGTTTGCTCTATGGTGACGATTCATTAGTCGATGATAATACAATCTTAGTAAAGTTCCTTTCACGTGTACCAAGCATTGCATCAACCAACGGTGCACCAAGAGGACTTCATATGGCAATTCCTGGACACGATCTTTATCTCGATGTTCCAGCAGACGTGATCGCAGATTATCGTCACGAACTTGAAGAAAAAATCCTTTCAGTCGGACGCGAACTCGACGGTCTTAATGCTCGTATGATGAACCCAGCTTATGTCGAACGTGCACCAGCTGCACTCGTGAAAGAAACTCGTGATGCAATCACTGATAAAGAAAATATGATTGCTAGAATGAAAGAACAACTCGAGTCAATTTAAGTAAAAAAATAAGACGGTAGGAACTAAAAACTACCGTCTTTTTTGTGTCTATTGACAAGTGTACGTAAATATTTTTTAATATTGTGCACTTCCCTGTTATTCTTCGATTTTTTCGAAGCGATATTTTTGTTTGACATCGGGATATTTAGCGTGATCAACAGTTGAGCAAAACATTTCGAGAGGTCTTGCGTAGAGCTTATAATTCCCTCTTTGGTCCTTATCATAAAGTGCTTTATAAATGACAAGTGGATCGCGAGTTTCGGAATGAGTGGCAAGGCCAACGATTTCATATAAGTAGAGGTTTGGGATTTTCTTTAAGTCGCCTGCGGTTTGCATTTCGCGTTTGAAATGTTTGACGATATCACCGGGTTTAAAATAATCGTAAAAATAGTCGTTCATTATTTGGATTCCTTTGTTGGAAGCATGCGAGTGATTTCGTCGTTTAAACTTATGGCTTCAAATAAGATATTTTCGGACAAGACGATTTTTTCGGCGTCGATAATTCCCTGCTTGTATTCTTCCCTATGGTCTACGGAAAGTTCTTCGGTCTTAAACTCGTCGTAATTATCGTCTTTTCGGGCGACAATGCCCATTACAAGAGCGGTAAAATAGAGTTGTTGACCCCTGAAATCAGCGATCTTTCCCTGTTCTTTTGACTCTTTTAGGCTTTTTAGAACCTTTTTATAAACCTCTCTTATTTCCATAAATTCATTATATCATTCAACCTTTTCTTGTGAAAATGGTTGTGTTTTCTTCAAAATTATTATTTAACATTAGCAAAATACATGCTTCGTACTTCCATAAGCATTTTCGCGTGAAATTCATTGCGTGAAATTAGCATAAGTGGTATATTACTTGACAAGAGTATCAAAATATATCATGCTAAATGCACTACCTCTGTTATTTTTCTGATTTTTTGTCTTCCCAATTATGTAGATGCATAATTGTTACGTTTATTTTAGCAAAAGCGGGATGCTAAGTCAAATGGTTGCTATGAATATAGGGAAGAAGGGAACTGATCGATTTGTGAATAAGTGGAAATGGTTGTGGTTAAAGTGAAAAAAGGTAATATACCCCTTGGCGCTTCGCGCCCAAAAAGGGTATTTACCCCCTTTGGGCGCTCCGCGCGCTCACTGCGTTCGCGCGCTATGTTACCTCGTCATAACAGGGAACTGTGCTATACTAATTTCATGGCTTATATTCGTAAATTTGAAACTTCTTCAGGAGCTACTGGAATTCAAGTTCTCTATAAGGAGCAGGGAAAGGTTGTGAAAACAATTCACATTGGTTCTGCTTCATCAGAGAAGGGAATTACAAGGCTTCTTCGAAAGGCTCAAAGTATCATTGATGCTGATAAGTCACCGCTATTTGATCTAGATGAATTTGATAAAAAATAACCGCTATTTTAGCGGTTATTTGATTTTTCGGATTAAGCGGTTAGCTTTTCGAGCTAAATTATAGAGCTTGTACTTGTGTTTATTTAAGATAAGATCGTAGGTTCCGCAGTAGGTAACAGGGAAGCCGCCGAAACTTTGCTTAAACTTGGTAAAGCCGAGCCATGGGTGATCTTTTGGCGCATCTTCAGGTGCGATACCCCAGAAATCGAAGTATTTGAGTCCTTTTTCTTTGGCGTCAAACATAGCTGCAGTGAGAAGGCCGACGGTAGCTGGCAAACGGCGATATTCGTAATCTGATGCAGATTGCATATAATAACGAGTATCTTTGTCGTCGAAGAACAGGGAAGCAGCAATGATACGATCATCATCGATCTTCTCAGATTCTTCCTTTAGACTCTGATCGTTCTTTGGATTGTAGTGAACGAGATAGAGAGAAGCGAAAGGTTGCTCAAGCTCAGTTTTAAGATAATCTTCAGAGAAGGCATTGATACCTTTGTCTTTTGCAACTTGATGCTGCAAGCGGACTAATTCTTTAATTTTTCCAGCATCTTTTGTGACTTCTATAGTAAGACCTTTGCGCTCGACTTGGTTATATCTAGTGCGAGTGCCTTGGTTAAAACCAGAAATAAGAGCAGATTTCTCGGCATCGAGTCCAAGTACCCAGGTATGAGCAGGGTTGAGCTCCTTTGACTGGCGGATATTTGGCTGTTTAAGCAAATATGAGGCGTTTTCAGGTGCCTGTGGTTCAATTCTAATAAAGGTTACGTTTAAATCCTTTGCGAGGCTTCTGAGGGCTGCTATGGCCTTTTTAGCACTATTTTTGTCTACTAGTACTGGGCCGTATGGCAAGTAGAGATAGTTTCCGAACTTTGTTTTCTTTAAAATGGCGAGATATTGATAATCTTTAGTTTTCTCAAAAAAGGTATCCTCACCGAGGTCTTTTTGTAGTTTCTCCCATTCTTTAGTCTGTAAAAGTGGAACTTTCATTATTACTATTATAACACATTTAAAAAACTTGATTTTTGCATAATTCTTATGTTAAACTTGAATTAAGTTTAATTAGGTTTATTTTGTAGCATGGGAAGAATTAGGGGTCGAGACTCGAATCTTGATATATTAAACAAAGTCGGGATTTTTGCGGGTTCACTTCTATGCACAGCTTTTGCTGTGTATTTTTATTCGCCGGTTATTGGTACAAATGCAGCTACGGAGGGGAGAGTAGATCTTTTTGCAAATGTTGATTTAATTGCTTCATTATCACTAAACAAAGATGAGGTGAATTTTTCGGTAATGCCAAGCGATGCTGGTAGCTTTTATAATGATTCGATTATCGCAACAATAAACACGAACAGCTCAAATGGATATGAGCTATATTTCTCGTCAGTTGATAATGAAACTAATATGAAACACCAATATTCAGCTGTTACAGATGTAATCGCTTCGAATTTTAACGGTACGGTGACAGATTCAACTATGGCAAGCAATCAGTGGGGTTTTTCGTTGAACAATACAGATTATTCAAAAATTCCTACGCTTGATAATCAGGCAATAATTATGAATTTAAATCATCGACCAAGTGCTGCAGAAAAAACTGCAACAATAACTATTGGTACGAAAGTTGATTCAAGTATTATGGCTGGATCTTATACAAAAAACGTGATTTTTTCAGCGATTGCACATGAATCGGCGATAGCAATGCAGAATTTTGATGGTAGTACTTTGCCGATGGGTAAATCGATGTTGGTTGAAGATCTGCGTGATGGCGAGAAATACACGATAAAAAAGTTACTTGATGGCAATGTTTGGATGACACAGCCGTTAAGAATTTCTGATACGACGATCGATAGTACGAAATCAGATATGACAAGCGGAAGTTATGCAATTCCAGCTTCGATTAGCGGTTCGTTTTCGAATTATTTTATTAATCAAGATACGGATTATGTATTCGTGAAAAATAATATTGGGTACTATGCTTTTTATACCGCATCGGTAGGTACGGGTGGAACTAGTATGTCTACTAGTGGTGATAATACTCAGAGCTCGATTTGTCCTAAGGGCTGGAAAATTCCAAGCGGCAAAAGCAATGATTCTGATTATGCATTATTGGCGAATGCTTATGACAAAAGTCCGGTAAGGCTGGCAAATGAGGCAGGATTGCCATATTCTGGCTATACGTATAATACCTATCAGAGTGACTATGTGAGTAGTTATGGAAGCTCAGCGAGCTATTGGACTTCCACTATTTCTAATGGCGATTCTGCATATATAATGAGTTACGATTCAGATGATGAAGCGACGTATTTATACTTCGCGAGTGGTAAGAAGAGTGGCTATCCAGTGCTATGCGTTTTGCGATAAAAAGTACTTGAAAACTTAAAAATGCTTAAGTATAATTGATAGTAGATAGGAGTAAGATTTGTGAAAATGGAGGGAAGAAAAGATGGCATTTCTAGCTTGATGTCATTTTTTGGCGTTTTTGGTATTTTCCTAATTATTGGTTTCGTTTCAGCAATTATTTATTCGCCGGTTTTTAAGACAAATGCGGCTTATACTCCAGAATCGAGTATTGAAGACGTTGATGTTACGGTTAATGTTGATCCTGTTCTTAGTCTTAGTCTTGACACAAACGAAGTGATGATTGATACGAGCATTAATTCGTTTGAAACAGGCTCAGTAAATGCGTCGGTTATTACGAACTCAGCATATGGATATACGCTAACACTTGAAGGTGCTAATGATTGGACTGAGCTCGTTCTTGATGGTAGCGGCTCTGATTACATACCTTCAGATTTTATAGGTGCTAAAACGTCTGAGCAAATGCCAGAAACTAGCTGGGGCTTTAGTTCTAATGGCAATGAATTCTATGCCGTTCCAGAGAATGGCTATCCAGTATGGGTAGACCATACTTATACCAGACCAATCTCGACGCGTGTTACCCCTGTTACTTTTGGTGTGAAAACTGGTGTGGTTCCATCAGGTATTTATACTAATACAGTTTTGTTCTCAGCTTTTGCGAATGGTACGGATGAAGAACGAAACGTACATGAACCTGGTACTCTTCCATCTTTACAAACTTTTGGCTATGAGAATGATTGCCTAAATATGCAGGATGGTGAGTATAGAAGTTTGAAGGACTCGAGAGATGGACAATGGTATGGATTTAAGCGGATCGATGATATTTGTTGGATGACAAAGGATTTGAACTTGAATGTAGCCGATGCTTTGGATGAAACCAATACAGACATATATGTAGGTGATACCTTTACAATAAATTACGTTTCCAACCCCTCTGAATTTGCAAATATTGCTTCTCCAAATAATAAAGCATATATGACCAGCTCTAACGGATATTATACTTGGTATACGGCAACTGGTGGTGGCAGTACTAGTCTTAACTACTACATAAACACTACGACTAAATCAATATGTCCATCTGGATGGGAGTTGCCATACGCCAACGATTTTACGAGCGCTGTTGAACATTTGGGTTCAGTTCAAGATTTTCGTGATGCAATAGATGTCGGTAATTATTCTGGATACATAAACACTAATGGTGAGATAGTGAATAATGAGAATGGGAATTATGTCCAATATTGGACAAGAAAAGGATACCGCAATAATAATGCTCTTGCAGTAGCGGCTGCATTTAGTAATTCTAATGGCGTAAGCATATCCGCGCGTGATGAGTCTGTGAATTATGGCTTAAGGGTAAGATGCGTGTTGCGTCCAACGGTGACTATTTAAAGGGTAAAATATGATAGGAATGAATAATAATAACGGCAAAAACTACATAAATAACCTTGGCGTATTTACAGCTTTTTTGGCACTTGGTTTTGTCTCGGCCGTTTTTTATTCACCAGTCCTTAGTTCTAGTGCGGGAGCTCCTCCAAACTTCGTAGATGTTGGTGCGCGAGTAGCAAATGTAATAAATTTGAGTTTGGATACGACTGAGTTAGAGTTGCATACTACCGTAAATTCATTTGTTCAAGATGCTGTTCAGGTGACGGTGACAACAAATTCTCAATATGGTTACAGCTTGGCTCTTGAAGATGCTGATAATGATGCTAGCTTAGTCCATTATTATGCGGAAATTGACGCTAAAATGGAATCAAGTTTTTCCGGTGCAAGAACAAGTAGTAATATGCCTGATAATAGCTGGGGGTTTAGTACAAATGGAGTAGATTTTTATAAAGTTCCGGTTTTTAATTCTCCAGTGTTAGTTAATAGATCACTTTATTATGATTCGAACCCGCGTACCACTTATGTTGATTTTGGTGCTAAAGTTGGTATGACCGCGTCTGGTTATTATTCTGGTGAAGTGATATTCACGGCTTATGCAAATGGCACGGATATGCCTATTATGGTTGGACCAGATGAAGAATTATCCTTGCAAGATTTTGATCATAATGACTGTGTGGCATTAGCGGATGGTACATATACTGAGCTAACTGATACTAGAGATGGAAAAACGTATGGTATTAAAAAAGTGGGGGATGTTTGTTGGATGACTGAAGATCTCGTACTTGATACTCAGGAAATACTTTATGATGATAATGACTTTTCTATGAATTATGTAACATCGCCGGCGGATTTCGCAAATGTTACCTCTCCTAATAACAAGGCTCTTCTTATGGGCAATACTGGATATTATACTTGGTATACTGCTACGATGGGTGGTGAAATTCATGCTCAGGTATATAGGGCTATGCACTCTATATGTCCAGAAGGTTGGGATATGCCTTGGGATTATTCTACTATTGAAGAGTCAATCAATGCGCTTGGCTCATATGAAGCTTTTAAGACTGCTCTAAACTTTGACGGAACAGGTTTTATAGATAGCAATGGTCAGTTAATTAATAGTAAAGATGGCTATTATACGCAATACTGGACAAGAAGTGCTGGTTCTTATAATCCTACTACGGTTGAAGCAATAGCTATTGGTGAACAAGATAGTACATCTCGCAGGGAATCTATTAATTATGGATTAAAAGTCCGCTGTTTATCGGATGTGGAGCATATTTGGTAATTTATAAAGGAATAAAAATGAAGAATAAGGTGAATAAGCAGAAGTGTGCAAATAAGCTTGGTGTATTTTTATTCTTTCTGATGTTCGGTCTTCTGTCAGCTTTCATTTATTCGCCAGTCATTGGAACGAACGCCACAGTCGTAATTACAAACAAAGGGAATGTTGATATTGATCTAGAAGTTGATTCTGTGTTGACTTTAAGTCTTGATAAAGATGAACTGAATCTTGATACAGTGATGAATTCTTTTGTGAGCGGCTCGGTGACTGCGACCGTGCAAACAAACTCATTTTTAGGCTATAGCCTCGGTATTGAGGATGCTGACTTGGACACAAAAATGCATCATACTAGCCCAGATATAACTGATGTGTTAACCTCGGATTTTATGGGTAAGGTAGAGCAAATGGAATTAAATACATGGGGCTATAGCTTGGATGGTGGTGATTATTATAGAATTCCAGAACGTGGTGTTCCGGCATTAGCGAAACATAAATTAGTATATAGTTTGGATCCTGATGAAACACAAATATATTTTGGCGCAAGGACTGGAGTTCTGACGGCTGGAACATACACAGATACTGTAATTATATCAGCATATGTAAACGGTACGTACGATAGACGTCCTGATAAATATATGATAGAACCTGGAACAAAAGCTTTAATGCAAGATTTTAGCTTTTATGATTGCTATAAAAAAATGAAGGTGGATGATGAATTCTATTTGACGGACTCAAGAGATGGCAATTTGTACAAAGTAAAAAAACTTTCGAGTGAATCTTGTTGGATGATGGATAATTTGAGGCTGAATGTTTCAGAACTAAACTCTGATACTTCGAACTTCAATGGTGGTAGCTTTACTGTGCAATATGCAAATAGCGTGGAAGAGTTTACATCAATGGTAAATAATGATTTTAATGCTAATGCGGCTTATGTCGATGAAACCGGCGGGTATTATACTTGGTATACAGCAAAAGCTGGAAGTGGGGAATTGACTTCTTCTATATGTCCAAAGGGCTGGATGCTACCTGAGTATTATGGTGATATGAGTGATTTTTCTGGGCTATACTACAGCCTTAATAACCCAGCTACGGATATAAAGAATTATTTCCCGCTTTCAGACGGATATTTACAGCCAGGAAGTGGGATAGAAAATGATTCTGCGCGTTATTGGATGAGTACTGCTGGAGGCACTAGTGACAAAGCTTATGCGTGGTTAGTGGGTGCGTTTTCGTCACAAGACTATGAAGAAAATAAGAATTTTGGCTTAAGAGTTCGATGTATTCCTATGCCAGGAAAGTAGAGAAGCTATTTAATCTCAGAACGAGGCATTATGTTGAGCTTATACGGATCGGTAGGCTCAACATTATTTTTGATTTCATAGTAAGCGGCGGCTGCAACCATAGCGCCATTGTCGCCTGAGAATTTTCTTTCAGGGAAGAAGACGTTAGGGAAACGCTTTGCAGCTTCCTCGCGAAGCAATTCGTTTGCGGAAACACCACCTGCAACGACAAATGATTTGGTTTCTGGATTTTCAGTGTAAGCTTTTTCGAGCTTTTCAAGTAAATAATCAGTTGCAGTTTTTTCGAAGGATGCTGAAAAATCGGCGATCTGCTGTTTATTTAGATGATTTTTGAGATCATGAGATGGGTGGCTAATTGGTAGGCCGAGTTCAGATTGGACAGTGCGGAGAACGGCAGTTTTGAGACCAGAGAATGAAAAATCGAGACCATCGACTTTTGGTTTTGGAAAATTGTATTTATTCTTGTCTCCACCATCTCTTCCGGCAGCAGTGATAGCTGGACCGCCAGGGTAGGGAAGACCAAGAATTTTAGCGACTTTGTCAAAACACTCACCAACCGCGTCGTCACGAGTGGTGCCGATAATTTCAAAATGGTTGTGAGCATTCATTTTTAAAATCTGAGTATGACCGCCTGAAACCACTAGGGATAGAAGCGGAAATTCTGGAGTCTTTTCAGTTTCAAGCCAGTTGGCATAAATGTGAGATTTTAGATGGTGAACAGCATAAAGTGGTTTGTTATGAATAATAGCAAGTGTGCGAGCAGTAAGCGTGCCAATAAGAAGGGAACCAAGAAGTCCTGGAGTGTGAGTGACAGCAATGGCGTCAATGTCATCCCAAGTCTTATTGGCATCCGATAAAGCTTTCTTAACGACTGGCATCATGACTTCAAGATGGTTCCTGGCGGCAACTTCTGGAATTACACCGCCATATTCGGCAAAGATATTGATTTGGGAAACAACAACGTTGCTCAAAACTTTGCTTCCATCTTCAACGATGGCAGCTGCGGTTTCATCACATGATGTTTCAATACCCAAAATTAACATGAGAATATTATACCATAACAGATAGAAAAAGCGAGCATAAGCGCCATGCTCGCAGGGGCTTAATTGGCCTTTAATGAATCGATTGGATTACGATGTGAAGCCTTGATGGCTGGGTAAAGTCCAAAGATTGTACCAACGATCAATGAAATGCCAAAGGCAGCGACAAGGATCAATAGATCAATGTATGGTGCAAATGGAGTAATGATGGAAACGAGGAAGGCGAGGACGTAACCAAGGATGAGGCCGGCGACGCCGCCAAGTATACAAAGAATTAAGCTTTCAAATAGGAACTGTAAGAAGATGTTCATATTTGATGCACCAACAGCTTTTCTGACGCCAATTTCGTGGGTGCGTTCGGCAACGGAAACGAGCATAATATTCATGACGCCGATACCGCCTACGACAAGGGAGATACCCGCAACGAGAGTTAGCATGCCAGAAATGATCTCAAAGAGGCTACCAGCTGGGTGGCCGATTTCATCACCATAAGCTACCTTGTAGTTTTTCTCGCCCTTTTTAGCGGAAAGGAGGGTTTCGTCAATCTTCTTGGCAGTTTCTGGAGTTTTATCTTCGCTAGCAACTTTGATGTTGATTTGTTGGATCTGAATGTTGGTGTCGAGAGAGCTAAGCTCGCTAATATTAACAATAACAGTATCGTCAAAATTGACGTTGTTAAAGTTGATTGGTGAATTAGATTCAGAAAGAATGCCGGTGATAATGAAACGTTCGCCAAGAAGGCTGAAGGTTTTACCAACTGGTTCCATGGTGCCAAAGAGCTTGAGGGAAAGATCGCGTCCGATGACAGCGCCTTTCATGGAACTGTCTTTAATGAATGAACCAGAGCGAAGGTTGAGATTAAGAATATCTTTGAGATCTTCGTTGGTGCCAAGAACGTTGCCGGCATCGACAGTGCGTTCACCAATAAGGGTGTTGGTTGAGATAGCAAGTGGTGCTACGGCCATGATTGGATATTCGGCGTCGGTTGATTTTTCGACGTTAAGGTTTTTAATGGTTGATACATCAGTGATTGAAAGGTTGGACTTGGTGAAGTGGTTTGCAGATGTAAGTTCGGAAAGGATGTTCGTGACTTCATCTTTATTGTCGGTTGGGCGAACTACGATTAAGTTTTCACCGACAGCTTCGACCTGGGACTTAACGAGATTATTAATTGAGCCCATAAGGCTGAGAATCAAAATGATACTAGCGACACCAATTGCAATACCAAGACAGGTAAGGAATGTGCGGCCGCGGCGTTCTTTCAAAGAGGTTTTAGCGAGTTCGAAATGTGTTCTTAAAAGTAATGACATTTATTTCTCCTTCTCGACTAAATCTTCAATGCTTGGGCGTTCTTTGATGCGAAATCCTGGATCACCAGTGTAGTGGAGTGAGGATTGGCTGCGCTTGCTGCGAGTAGCTGGGCGAGTTGCAACTGGTTTTACGACTGGCCTTGGAGCTGCTTTTGGTTTGGTGATATTTTTAGCTTGAACAACTGGCATCTTAGATTTTATATCATCAGGTGAATTTTTTTGCTTAATTTCTGGTTTTTCTACTGGTTTTTTGGTGGTTTTATTCACCTTGCGGATTTTTTCTGAAACAATATCTAATTCATCAGGATCAGAAATACGGTTTTGAATCAAATTCTTTCTAGCTTCAAATTTATCAGTGTCAGCTTCAATGTTGGCGCCTTTGAAGACGAATGGCTCGTCGTCATTGATTTCGTCATCATTTTCCATGCGTTCGTGGATTGGAATTGGAAGATCGTCATCAGAAACGGTTTTAATATCTTCATCAATACCACCATCGAGCATATGAATGACGCGGGTAGCGTAAGTTGTGAGATTTGGGTTATGGGTAACCATAATAATAGTGTTACCTTCGCTATGGATACGGCGAAGTTCTTCCATTACAATGTGTGAACTACGAGAATCAAGGTTGCCGGTTGGCTCGTCGGCAAGAATAATTTCAGGTTTTGAAACGAGTGAGCGTGCGATTGCAACGCGTTGCTTCTGACCGCCAGAAAGTTGGTTAGGGTAGAAGTATTCACGTTCACTGAGATGGAAACGGCGAAGAGTATCAGATGCCTGGATGAGGCGATGAGATTTTGTAGCACCAGAATAAACGAGCGGAAGGGCGACATTCTCGATGACAGTGAGATTTGGAATAAGATTGAAATCCTGGAAAATAAAGCCAATCTTTTTAGCACGGATACGAGATTTGCCGCGTTGAGTAAAACGGTTAACGCGTTTGCCATTAAGATAATAAGTACCAGAAGTCGGTTTGTCGAGTAAGCCGAGAACGTTTAAGAGGGTAGTTTTGCCACAACCGGATGGCCCCATAATCATGATGAATTCACCACGTTTGACAGTCATTGAGAAGTTCTTGAGCGCAAAAGACTCGGCGTCGCCATAACCATAGCTACGACAGACATCAACCAACTCAATTAACTCGAAGTCCGAGCTCTTACTATCCTCGCTTTTCATTAAGGTATATTATATAGCACTGAAAGAGGAAAAATCAAGATTTGAAATGGCAATTTTTGTATGCTAAAATGGTTATAATTAAAGTTTGGAGTTTATTTTAATGGCTAATAAAAAACCTGTCAGTAGTTCACGTAGAACTACAAAGGCTACAGCGGGTACTTCTGCTAAAAGAAAACCAGCAAAGATGCCAACACGTCAAGTAATTGACCCAATGATGGTATCGGCAGTGCGCGCTCGCAAAGATGATAAGAAATTGACTGAAGTTGCACTCGATAACGACGTTGATTTCACTGAGGAAGAAGATGACAGCTTCCTTTCTGATACTGCACTTTATGACATCGATGATCTCTATGATGAAAAGGGAAACTTGATCATGGATGAGGCTGATGAAATTTTGCGTGAGACTGAACATCGTACGAGATCTCGTCGTACTATGCCTGAAATGAGAAAAGCAAACTCCAACACTCGTAATGCTAAAAGAAAAATTGTAAGCGAAGAAGAAGATGAAAATGGCGACTTTGATTTAACTGAGGAAGAACTCGAAGCTGAGCTTAATCGCAAGCGCAAGAATTCTCAAAAGGCATCAAAGCTTGCAGAGAAGCGTCGCAAAAAAGCAGAGAAGAAAGCGCGCCGTAAAACTCCAATTTGGGCAAAAATTTTAATTGGCTTCTTAGTATTAATTATTTTACTCATTGCCTTTGGTATTTATTACTTTATTAATGTTTATTCAGCTGCATCAGGTGCACTCGATGGCAACCCAATGGATGCATTCTTTAACAAGAAACCACTTCAGAAAGATGAATATGGTAGGACAAACTTCTTGATCTTTGGTACCGCTGAGGATGATGAAGGTCATGGTGGCGCAATGCTAACTGACTCAATCTTGGTTCTTTCAGTCGATCAGGATAGAAAAATTGCTTCAACCTTCTCAGTACCAAGAGATCTTTGGGTAAACTACACTGTCGCTGGTGAAGATACACTTGGTTGTTCAGTAGGCTATAAGGGTAAAATTAATGCTACCTATTATTGTAAGCTAGAAGATACGGATGAGGATAAAGAAGCTGCATCGAGATACTTTGCAAAGAAGATTACAGAAATCACTGATGTTCAAATTCATTATTATGTAGCAGTCGACTTTAGGGTGTTGCGCGATGTTGTTAATATTCTCGGCGGTATCGATGTCGATGTTCACGCTACTGATGATCGTGGTATCTATGATATCTGTATGCATAACCTTAAACTTGATAAGGGTATGAACTATAACCTTAACGGTGACGTTGTACTTGACCTTGCTCGCGCAAGAAATGCATACGGTGGCTATGGTCTTGCTAACTCAAACTTCGACCGTGAAATTAACCAGCAACGTATCATGAATGGTATCAAGAATAAAGCAAATAATATTGGTATCTTTGCTGATGTAAACAAGGTTAAAGGTATTCTTGAATCATTTGGCGAGAACGTTAAAACAAATATCACTTGGGCAGAGATTGGTACAGCAATGGATGTTGTAACCGGACTCCATGGAGACGTTCAATCAATTGAAACTCAACACCTTTATGGAACTGGCATGGTCGGATCTCAAAGTGTAGTGATCCCAGCTGGCGCAAATGTTGAATCAGATTATTCTTTGTATAACTACAACAGAATTCATCTATACCTCAGAGAGGAATTGGATGAAGATACCGAAGAATATGATCTTGAAGTAAAAAAGCAGCAAATGGAAGCTGAAGCAGAAAAGAAATAATAAGGAGATAAAAGATGGCTAAAAATCTTGGTGAAACAATCGAGAAGAATGGCCATCTTTTTTCAATGCTAGTGCCGCTGTTTGCGGGATTTATTCTATTATTCTTGTCAATCTCGAAACTGCAAGTATCAGTTAATGCTGACGAAGCATATTCAGCTTATCTTACACGAGGTAATTTTTCGGATATCAGTAACTTAAGTGTAAATCCACCACTATATTATTTTGCACTTAAAATATGGTCTTTGGTTTTTGGCACAAGTGATGTGGCGATGAGATTTATGTCGGTTTTCTTCGGCTTTATTGCGATAGTTTTAATCTTTCAACTTATAAAGAAAGTATTCGGAGTTAAGGCGGCAGTCCTTAGTACGATTATCGTTGCGGCTTCACCTCTGTTTGTGCGATATGCGCAAGAGATGCAAAGTCTGATGATGGCGCTTGTTATTATGGTAGCATCAATATACTGTCTTACAATTTGTTTGAGAAATAGGAAATACTGGCCAGTTTATATATTATTAGTGGCGCTTGGAATTTGGACGCATTTTTCTACGATATCGGTTTTTGTTGCGCAACTGATCATTATCGTAAAATACTTCAAAGGCTTTAAAAAGACAGAAAAACAAAGAATTCTAGATTTAATAATACTAGTCTTAGTACCAGCAATGTTCGCCATGCTACCATTCGGCAATATATATTATATATATAATATATATTATAGTGCGGTGGCAGCTTGGGTCTTGTTTGGGGTAGCGACAGTTTTAGTAAAAAAGAAGATACTAAAGATCTTGATGTCGGTAGTCATTGTGGCGGCTACTATATTCGGAGTTGTGATAAATGTAAACCGAGAACCGGAAGGCCATATTATGGAGATTCTTTCCGAGACCTTTATTAGTGCAGAAGAAGGACAGCCAATTATTATATCTTCTGCGGATGATTACTTAGCGGCAATCTTCTACGAAAACGATAAATATCCGATCTATGCTTTTAGTGATATTCTCGAGAATGCTGAGAATAGGGAATTAATTGAACGTTATCATATTAATACTATTGATGACAAGGAAGAGTTCTTAGCTCAAAACGAAAACGTTTGGTATATCATGCCGAAGCCAGGGGAGGGGGAAGAATATAACATCCCTGAATGGGCGAAGAATCTAAGAATTACATCTGAAATTTCTTTAAATTACCATGCTGCACTACGCTTCACCAGGGGTGAATAGGCTCATTTTGAAATTTTGGGGTTTTATGTTAGAATAGGTCAAGTATGAGTAAACTATTTAAGAGAACAAAAATTTTGGCCACAATTGGTCCAAGTGTCTTCGCTCCAGAAAAGATCGAAGAGCTCATTATGGCCGGAGCAAACGGATGCCGTTTGAACTTCTCACATGGTAGCTATGAAGAACGCGATGAGCAGATTAAAGCTATTCGCGCAGCTGCTGCAAAGAAGGGACGTTCAGTTGCTATCCTTCAGGATCTTCAGGGTCCAAAGATTCGCCTTGGCGAACTTAAAGACAATCACTTCGACGTAAAGGTTGGGGATGAACTTATCCTCGATTCAAGCATCGAAGAACATGATGGAACAAACATGCTTCCAGTACAATATAACCTTGCTGAGCGCATGAAAGTTGGTGAACCACTTTACATGTTCGACGGTAAGATTAAGTCTGAAGTTGTTGAAATTGTTTCAAAGACTGCTATTAAAGTTAAGGTATTAAACGATGGCTACCTCATGTCAAAGAAGGGTCTTAACCTTCCTGACACTGACTTCGGTGGTGACGTTATTACTGAAAAAGATATGGCTGATATCGAATTCGGCGCAAGCCGTGATTTCGACTATGTCGCTATGAGCTTCGTTCAGAGCGCAGAAGATATCGACAAGCTTCGCCAAATTATGCTCTCACATGGTTCAACTGCACAAATTATTGCAAAGATTGAAACCAAGAAAGCTATCGAATCTGATGAAAAGATGGAAGCAATCGTTAAAGCTACCGATGGTATCATGGTCGCTCGTGGTGACATGGCTGTTGAAGCAGGAAACGAAGTCGTTCCTATTGTTCAGAGAAAACTTATCGCTCTTTGCCGTCAATACGGTAAGATCGTTATCGTTGCAACTCAGATGATGGGCTCAATGGTTGAAAACCCAGAACCATCACGTGCTGAAGTTTCAGATGTTGCAAACGCAGTTATCCAAGGTGCTGATGCAGTGATGCTTTCAGATGAAACTGCAAACGGTAAATATCCTGTTGAAGCTGTTAAGCAAATGAAGAAAGTTATTCTTTATACTCAGAACCATACTAAGGTTCTTCCAATTGAAGCTGAACAGGTTGGTGAATACGAAAACTATGACGCCGTTGCTGGCGCAGCTGCAAGACTTGCAGAAAATATCGAAGCTGATGTAATTGTCTGCCAGACTTCATCTGGTGCAACTGCAGCAGCTATCGCAGCACAACGTCCAAACGTTCCAATCATTACCGTTACTTCAAACCAACGCGTTGCTGGACAACTTGCACTTACTTATGCAAACTCAGCATTCGTTCGTCCATACACTGATACTTATGGTCTTGATCTTGCACAAGAACTTGCTGCTTCAGATTATCTTAAGAAGCGCGAAGATAGAGACTATATCTTAGCTGTTATCGTTTCTGGACAACCAAACGTCGAGGGCGGTACTGATACAATTCAAATTCGCAGAATCTAATAAAAATCCAAGGAGGTGGTGTGTTTAATAAGAAAACAATCCGAGACATCGAAGTCTCTGGTAAAACAGTTTTAGTACGTGTAGATTATAATGTTCCAATGAAAGATGGGAAGGTGGAAAGCGATATTAGGATTCGCGCAAGTCTTCCGACAATCGAATATTTAATCTCGAATGGTGCTAAGAAAGTTATTCTTATTTCCCACCTCGGTAGACCAGAAGGAGAGAAAAAACCTGAACTATCATTAAAGCCAGTAGCTGATAAATTGGCTGAGGTTTTAGGTGGTTCAAATATCCGCACACTTGCCGGTTTAACACCTGCGGTAGAATTTGTACCTGAAGTTTTTGGCGATTTAGTAAAGTCAACAGTAGATGGTTTAGTAGAGGGGGGAATCGTTTTACTTGAAAACTTACGTTTTTGGCCAGAAGAAGAAAAAAATGATACAGATTTTGCTAAAGCAATTGTTGAATCGACAGGTGCGGATGTTTTTGTTCAGGATGGATTTGCTGTAATTCACCGTGCACATGCTTCGACTGATGCAATTACGAAACAGATTCCAGCTGTTTCAGGACTTTTAGTAGAGAAAGAAGTTTCAGTTTTGACTTCTGCTATCTCAAATCCAGAGCATCCAGTAGTTGTAATTATTGGTGGAGCAAAGGTCGATGATAAAAAACCATTGATCGATAAATTCCTACCAATTGCAGATAAGATTATTGTGGGCGGAAAAATTGCCGCAGATGGGTATGCCGCTGAAAGTGATAAAATTTATGTCGCTGAAGATTTTAATGAAGATGAAACTGGTGCAAAACTTGATATTGGTACAGTTTCAACAAAGAAAATTCTTGAAGAAATTCATAACGCCAAGACCGTAGTTTGGAATGGTGTCGTTGGTTTAACAGAGAAGCATCCATTCGATATGGCTTCAAGAACAATTGCTAGAGCACTTGGAAACAATAAGGGAATCACTTCAATTATTTGTGGTGGTGATACTACTGGATTTGTTGAAGGATTGCAAATCGCTGAGCCAGAACTTAGCTATTCATTGATTTCAACTGGTGGTGGCGCAAGTCTAGAGCTTCTTTCGGGATTAGAACTTCCTGGTGTAACGGCACTAGAAAATAAATAGATAGAAAAAGCGGCAGGGTAGCTGCCTGCCGCTTATGAGGGAGAGTGCCCGTCAAACGATACGTCTGACGTGATTTTTCCTTGTGTGATTGCTTCTTTGTATGCTGCTGCGTATTTTCTTGGTAAATCTTTACGCCACATAGTGTAGTTGATAGTTTCGTTGCCTTCGGTATATCTTTCGCTGGCATGAAGCTCGGAAACCTGGCTATTAATGAAATCGTTTTCGAATTTTTCATGTTTAGGTTCGGAACCTAAATCTATTTTTCCGTCATACACGAGCATGATGGACTGTCGAACGATTTCTTTGAGATATTTTTCTCGCAAGTCGTGATTTCCAGTGTGAGCATAACAATACCAAAGATTTGATTCGTCAGTGTTGTCCTGATAAAAAGATGAATGACCGGTAATCGAAGAAAGATGTGTGAAGCATTCTAGAATTATGTCTTCAATCTTATCGGCGACCTCTGATGGAAAACCAGGTTGTCTACAAGCTTTGACTAAGTCAGGACTTAAACAGATAATATTGCAAGCATTTTCGTCTCTTGTTTTTCTGACTTTTTTGAGCAAACAATTAGGTGTCATTATGAACGGTAAGGTTGAGTTCCAAGTTCTTATTGGAACAGTAACGATATTCATAGCCATTGAATCACCCCCTTAAAAATGGCATTCTCTCTCCTAATGTGCGAAACGGGTGGAGAGTACCCGAACCTCCGTTTATTAATTTCATTATATCATGGAATAAAAAAATACAACTGTTCTATTTATAGGGGTAATGGTGTATAATATGTGTAATATGATTAGCTTTAATGTACCGCCAAATAGTCCAAAGGGTGGCGAATATGTAAATGATGCCATAGCAAACCATAAAATCTGTGGCGATGGTAATTTTACAAAAAAATGTCATGAATGGATTAATGACAGAATGTCTTCTAAAAGCCTTTTAACAACCTCCGGAACGTCTTCTCTTGAGATGGCTGCTATTTTGGCAGATATAAAACCGGGTGATGAGGTTATTATGCCGTCATTTACCTTTACTTCAACGGCGTCAGCTTTTGTTTTAAGAGGAGCAACTGTAGTTTTTGTTGATATTCGACCAGATACAATGAATATTGACGAGAAACTTATTGAAGATGCAATTACCGAGAAAACAAAAGCCATTGTGCCCGTTCATTATGCTGGTGTAGCCTGTGAAATGGATGAGATTATGCGAATTGCAAAGAAGCATAATTTGATTGTCATAGAAGATGCAGCGCAGGGTGTTATGAGTTCATATAAAGGAAAAGCACTCGGTTCAATTGGTGATTTTGGTTGCTATAGCTTCCATGAAACTAAGAACTATAGTATGGGTGAAGGTGGTGCTATTCTTATTAACTGTGGCAAAGAAGCTTATGAACGCGCAGAAATTGTGCGTGAGAAAGGCACTAATAGAAGTAAATTCTTTAGAGGACAAGTTGATAAATATACTTGGGTAGATATTGGTTCTTCATATCTTCCAAGCGATATTAATGCAGCATACCTTTATGGCCAGTTGGAAATTGCAGATGAGATAAATGAAGATCGTCTTCGTAGCTGGAATTTATATTATGAGCTATTGAAAGATGTGAAGCAAATTGAGTTGCCTACAATC
>CAMZGX010000006.1 GCA_947306585.1 uncultured Candidatus Saccharibacteria bacterium | reverse complement strand
CTACCAGAATTAGACGGCGGGAACGTTTCCGTTAACTTAAGTACAGAATAAAAAACACCGCCTCGCGGCGGGTTGGAAATTCGTGGTGATCCGGGTGGGACTTGAACCCACGACACCAAGCTTAAGAGGCTCGTGCTCTAACCAGCTGAGCTACCGGACCGAATGAGCGGAAGATTTACGCTTGCGCAAGATCTTATCGCGAGTGAGGAACGGAAAGCCGAAGGCTTACCGGACGAATCACTTTCAACATTATACCACAATTCTCTGATTTTGTGAACCCCCTAAGCTAGCATTTTTCTACCACTAGATAAAAAGGGATCCAATTACTGGTCCAAGGAAAATCGCAATATAGATCAAAGTGATCCAAGGTTGATATTCAACATAGAACTGCTTGAACGTTAAACTCCATGGGTGCTTTATTAAAACCCAACCGACAAGATCCGCTACAATACAAATTCCAGCCCAGATTCCGCCCGCAATCAAAGCTTCGGTCATAGTTGGGTCTGCAATTCCCTTCATATATAAATAACCGAAAATTGGAAACACAATAATATTATAAAGTGGATGCCAAGGTTTTGTTTTTTCATAGCCTTCGCCAAGTCCATCAGATTCTTTCATTGACTTCATATGAAGCACCTTGATATTAAAGATTGTATGTAAAATGCCAATCCAAGTGACAATTGTATATGCCACTAAAAACCATAGCATTGATAATCCAAAATTTTGCATTTATTCCCTTTTAATAATTTATTTTATCGTTTTTCTGATTATACTCATTAAATACTCCTAGGCACATTTCCCGATCGTGTTGCTCGAGTAATCCGGCTCTTGCCGCCTCATCTATAATAACATGTTCGAATTCAACATCACGAAATCCGATCATTTCATTATCGTTAAGCGTACAGCCATAATAAACTTTTGCGATATTTGCCCACAGAATCGCCGCTAGACACATTGGACAAGGTTCACTGGTCGTATAGATCTCACAGCCCGAAAGGTCGAATGTCATTAGCTTCTGCTCAGCCTTTCTGATCGCATCTACTTCGCCGTGACAGGTCGAATCATGATTTAATACTACACAGTTATGCCCTGCTGCAATAACTTCGCCATCCTTTACTACCACTGCACCGAATGGACCACCGTGTCCGCCCAGGACACCCGTTCTCGCTTCAGCTACAGCTATTTCCATGAACCTTTTGTCGTATGTCATATTATTCCTTTCTACCAGCTTCCGCCGCCACCGCCGCCGGAACCACCGCCGGAGAATCCGCCACCACCACCGCCAGAACCTGACGAGTGTGATGCTGTCGACGCCATGCTTGCGTTTGCCGCGTTCATCGTTGAATTCATAAAGCCCATAAAGTATCCAACTGAAAATGCGTCTGTACCGTCATACCAATCTGGTGCTTTAAGATTCATATCTTCAAATTTCTTCATCCATTTTTGTGATACACCAAGCACATAAGCGTACGGCAAAATATCATAGAAATAAGTTGGATATTCTTCAACCATTTTTTCAATTCGATCTTTCTCGACCGATTCTAGGAACATTTTAAATCCTTTTACTTCTGCCAGCTTCTCGGTGCCATATTCAGTGCGTCTTGGAATAATACCAAGGAAGACACTCATACCAATAATCATCACGAGTCCTGTGATGTATGGACCTGTAATTTGTGGAACTAGCATGATTTCAGGTAGAACCATTACAAGGAATGGTAATCCACCAAAACCAAGGCCCCAAAATAGCATAAAGAAGCGCAGCGCCCAGGTTCCGCCTGGAGCTTCAATTCTTGCCATCACAGAAATTACACTTAAGCCTACAATTGGGAATATTAAGGCAAATGGAATTAGGTCAAAGTCACCATAAATCAAGAATGGCGGAATAGTAATAAGCGCGTATGAAGCGACGATCAAAAGATAAATAATGAGGCTCCATTTCCAGGTTGGTTCAAATAATTTGTTTTTATTCTCAGCCTTACAAACATTATTAATAATCTTTGTTGTAGTCTTATAGAATTGGTCATAAAGATCCGACACTAAAACTTCATCGCGGCCAGTAAATAGCCCGCCAAGAAATGTCTTTTCATTAGCATCAGTGCCATCATAATCTTTTAACTTAATAAGTTTGACGTCTTTCTTTTTGCCAAACAAGCCCTTCTTTCCTTCTACTTCCTCGACTTTCAAGTAGCCTTTATTTGCAAGATAAATCAAAAGTGAAATTACATCTTTACTATCTACTCTTCCCTTGTAGAAAAATGCCGTATCAAGGCTGTTTGCACCTTTTGGCGGGAAATATTCTGGCTTAATAAAGATCTTGCGATCCTTGCCATATTTATTCCATAGATAGAATGAAAGAACCAAACCGATCACTGGCAAAATATAAGCAAGATAATAGTAAGGACTGATTTCAATACCAGCATCAACAAAGTATCCTTCTGGAAGCTCAATGCGTGCATTAAGGCCATTGTAAGCGTTCAAATATCCATAAACCTTACCAGTAATTTTATTTCCAGAAATACGATAAGATACAAAATCACTACCGGTTGAACCATAAGTACCAGTTGAAAATCCAACTTTATCGCGATCAAATTCTTTTGGCATTTCAATCGAGAATGAAATACCATTAATTACTGTATCCCATTCAGTGCCAATTAGATTAAAGTAAAATTCATCAGCATCTTCTAGGCGGTCTTTACCAATGTTATAAGTATAAGAAATTACATATTCTTGTTCACCAGTTAAAGTCGTATCAGCATCACCGATTTTAAGTACTAATGATTCATCTTCGCGCTCAGTAGTATACTGTTCATTAACTTTTACGTTCGTAATTGCTGCACGGTTTTTTGATGTACTACCGTCCTGTCTTTTTACTTCGTTATAAATTGGGATTTTACGAAAAATACCATGTTTCGGCACGTAAAAATCTGCCGTAATAGTTTCAGTAATATCATAAGTATTATTTTCATGTACTACAACGTCCACATTGTAGCTTGATAATACATAATCATATCCCGCTTCTCTGAATACGTCCTTTGCGCTTACGTTTACTGGATTAGCTACAAAAACTAACGCCAAAAGCGCAAACACTAGCATTTTAATTTTTCGCATTTACCTCCTTAATTATTTATTCTATGGTGTGCCGTTGGCGAACTTTCATCAAGCGCCTTAAACGTAAAACCATATTGTTTACCAAACTTTATTACACTTTCAACTGCATCAACCGAAAAGCTTTTGATGTCATGCTGAAGTACAATCGAATAGTCGCCTTTTAAACTTCTCGTAATATTATTATACACCGAATTTGCATCATATATATTACCAGCATCACCACTCGACACATTCCAATCAAAATATACGTATCCCCTATTCCCTACTTCCGCTACTAGTCTCGACATAATGCCAGCACTATATTGTTTCGAAACCGTGTTTGATGAACCCCCAGGAAAACGAATCATTTTAGATTCTTTTCCAGTAATATCTCTCACTAAATTTGATACTTCATTAAGATCGTTAAAGTATGCCTCATCACTTGCATAAATGCGTCCATAATCGTGTGAACAAGTATGAAGGCCAATTGTATGTCCTTCATCATAAGCGCGTTTAATTGCGTCACGATATTGTGCTCTACCACAAGTTACGAAGAACGTTGCTTTAACGTCATACTTTTTTAATGTATCCAATAATCGATTTGTATCCGGACCCGGTCCATCATCAAAAGTAAGATAAACAATCTTTGCTCCTACTGGCGGAGTATATATCTCTACTACTTCTTTAGGTTCTTCTTTTGGCGCTTCTTCACGTTTCTTTTCTTCTTCAATCCACTTATCTTCTGCTGCGATTTGCTCTTCCGACAAGTACTCTTTTTCTGTATCGTTACCAACTGTAGTATAACGAATATCCTGAAAATCATCCGAAGATTCATTAGCCTTCGCTTTAATGCTAATTGCATTTTCACGCATCGCCATGAATGAAATATTCACCATTACAAAAAACGCGACCGCCATAAACAACGTCGCGAAAAACAGCACCATAAAACCACGAAGATGATATCTTCGAAATTCCTTCGACTTATCGATAACTCTCTCAAAATCGATTCGTTTTTTCATTACTATTATTATACATCGATAAAGCATAAAAAGAAAACGACTTTTGGAGAGCTCCGGAGGCCACGGGCCGAGGTCGCAGGAGCCGTAGTCTCTGTGACGACAGAGACGCAGGACTCCGTGCTCCAAAAGTTCGTTTTCTTATTTTATTATTTAGCGTATTCGATTGCACGAGTCTCACGAATGACATTAACCTTAATTACACCCGGATAGCTCATAGTTGCTTCAATCTTGTCTGCAATGTCACGTGCAAGTTTAAGAGCAGTAAGATCATCAACAGCCTTTGGCTCTACAACTACACGAACTTCACGGCCAGCTGAGATTGCGTAAGCTTTGTCGATGCCTGGGAATGAAGTTGCAATGTTTTCGAGATCCTTCATACGTTCTGCAAAGTTCTCTGCTGAAATATTGCGTGCACCAGGACGAGCTGCCGAAAGTGCATCACAGATCTTTACGATAATTGCTTCTGGAGTTGTTGGCTCAATATCATCATGGTGAGCTGCAATTGCGTGAACAACTTCATCAGGAAGACCATATTTCTTTGCAAGTTCTGCACCGATTTCTGCGTGTTTTCCTTCGATCTTGTGAGTGACGGCTTTACCAATATCATGAAGAAGAGTTGCAGTCTTTGCAACGCGCTTATCAGCTCCAATTTCTTCAGCAATCATACCAGCCATATGTGCCATTTCGATTGAGTGAAGAAGAACGTTTTGACCATATGAAGTACGGAACTTAAGTTCACCAAGAAGATGAAGCATTTCGTGTGGGATACCAACGATACCAACTTCACGAGCAGCATCTTCACCGGCGCGCATAACTTCCTTATCGATTTCGCGTTCTGCTTTTGCAACTGCTTCTTCGATTGAAGTTGGATTAATGCGACCATCCTTCATTAAGCGTTCAAGTGCATAACGAGCGACCTGACGGCGAATTGGATCGAACGATGAAAGCACAACCATTCCTGGAGTATCATCAACCATAATATCAACACCAGTTGCACGTTGAAGTGCTTGAATGTTACGGCCTTCCTTACCGATAATGCGGCCTTTCATTTCATCATCAGGAAGCTTAAGTGCAGTGATTGTACGGTCTGCAGTAACTTCTGAAGACATACGCTCCATTGCTGTAACGAGAATCGATTGAACAGCCTCATCAACATCGCGTTTAACAGCTTCTTGCTCTTTCTTAACAAGACCAACAAGATCTTCTTTAATATCTTTTTCAGTCATTGCCATCAACTTTTCTTTTGCATCAGCTTTAGTAAGGCCAGCAATTTTTTCAAGTTTTTCTTGCTGTTTTACGCGGATATCACGAATCTCAGTTTTAAGATCCTCGATTTCCTTTTCTTGCTTTACTAAACGCTCTGATTTCTTTTCAAGTTGATCAAGCTTACCATCAAGCAAGCTTTCGCGCTCTGAAAGACGATTTTCAGTTTTCTTCCATTCTTTGCGACGTTCATCTTCTTCGTTCTTTGATTTTTCAGCAACATCCGCAGCTTCTTTGCGTGCTCTTGAGACGATGTCTAAAGCTTCATTTTTTGCCTTACGAACGAGGTCGTCCGCTTTATTTTTACCGCCGTTTTCGTTCTTTTTATTGTAAACAAAAACTGCGCCTGCGCCACCCGCCAAACCGACAAGAGCGGCTAAAATTGGAGCCAAAATGTCCATTTAACCTCTTTCTATTTCTAATTGGTTGCCGATATTTTCCTTATACCAGCGATTTTTTCAGAAATTTAACAATATTATAATAACTTTAAAATTCCCCCTGTAGTTTCATTATATCACGACAGGGGGATTTCTAGTTATTTTTCAATACTATTTCTATTCGTATTGTTCGATGTTATCTCTAAGCATGTTATAGATCAAACGTACTGCTGTTCTCTCAAGACCAAGGTTTGCTTCATCTTTTGAGTAATCAATTGATCCAGTATAGAAGTAACTGTAATCCTTATAGGTGAAAACCTTCTCACCATATGAGATACCAGTTGCCGCATCAAACTCGCCTTCTGCAGTATTAATACGAGTGAGACAACCCATTCTTCCTGGGTTAAGCGCAATGTTTGCGAAATCTGGGAAGTACTGAGTATCTTTTTGTGTACCATTAAAGCAGATGCTTGGGTGGAAGTTAATATTATTCAAGATATACGACAAGTTTGTTAAGTTTTCAGGGACTCTAATTTTAATATCCCAATCATCGAGATAAATGTATCCAGTGGTTGCTTTGTAAACTGGGACTTTTGTAGCATCATCAATTGGTGAAACGCCAGTAGTTTCTTCAACCGCAGTAATGATAGCTTTTTGTTTTTCGACTTCTTTTTGAAGATCTGCGTTCTGCACCCCAGTATTTACACCCATTACAAGACCGACGACTGCAAGCACGGTTGCGATTGCAGTGAGGATACCAAAGACAACTGAAAGTGTAGCAAACTTTCTTGCTTGCTTATCAAGTTCTTCAGCTGACTTTAGTTGCTTCTTTTGTGGCTGATTTTGTGGCATCTTAAAGCCATTTGGATTTCCTGGATCAACTACGATTGGCTTCACAGTGTTTTGTGAATCAAAATGAGTTGGCGATGCAACTTGAGTTTGCATTGCGTTAGGAACTGGAGCTTGATTATAATCCTGATTTGGCATAGCAGTTCCATTCATTACTGCATCAAACTCTTCACCAGTTGATTCAAAAATTGGATCGACTGGAGCACCAGCCTGTGGTTGTGGCTGTGGCGTGGTGTTTTGTACTGGCTCTGGAGCCGACTGACCGCCACCAAATGTTACACCACCAACAGTAGTAGGCGCGGTTTGATTATGTTGCTTTTCTGGATTCATTTTATTCCCTTTTACTGCTTATGATTATAGCATAAGCGCAACAAAAATACTAATCGTTTTAAGTTCTATTTTTATTTTCTTGGCTTTGAAATGTTAGCTGGTCGATCATAGATTGGCAAAATCACTGGCACTTTATTTCCTAAATGATCGTAAAGTGGCACATTAAGTTCAGAAGCCAATGCATTTACTACCGCAGCGCCGATTCTAAGACCCGTAAATGAGCCTGGACCACTCATGAACGTAATTTCAGTAATGTCTAAGAAACTACCGCCATTTTCCGCCAATTTATCACGAATAAATGCATGTAGATTCTCAGCTAAATCTCTGCCGAGTTCTTCGGTATATTCTTTGTCATCAATCCTAAGAATAGTGTTTGGTGTTGAAGTATCCAAGTATAATTTCATAGTTTTGTTACCTCGCGGCTTCCATCATCTAAAAGTTTAATCAAATATTTTTCATGTCCTTCTGGTAACAAATCCGAAACGGAATCTGCCCACTCTACAACTGTAATTGTATTCTCATCCGCAATATTTTCCAAAAGATCTTCGCTCATTAATCCCGGTTCAGGCAAACGATAAAAATCATAATGTACGAGTCTGCATTTTGGACCCGCATATTGTTTTGAAATCATAAAACTTGGACTAGTAATTTCGTCATCAATTCCAAGACCTTTTGCAATTCCCTTTGTAATTGTAGTCTTTCCTGCTCCGACATCACCCACAAGTTCAATTACAGCTGGCACAGAAAGAGATTGGCTGAGCTGCTCGCCAAAGTTAATCATCTCTTCCTCTGTCTTAAAAATCATATCCCCCTTATTATACCACTATAAAGTTACAGCTGTGAATTTGATTACATTTGAATAATTACCGCTCTGAGTTGCAGTAGAAATTTTCATACCAATAGTAACAGTATGCGAATATGGTGTTGTTTTCGTAAGCCCGGATTGCGTTTTAATTGTTGAGTTTGTCGTTTTAATTGGGTAGTATTGTTTACCGTTATTCATAGACCAGCCCCATGTATCCTTAGCCATAGAAGTCGAAGTTGCGTTGTTGGCACACACCTTGATTGTCGATGTTGACGTAGGCGAAGTTAAGCTAGTCTGAGTGCTGTTAGACGAAATATAGAGTTTATATCCTGCTGTATTATTCGTTTTAACTAACACATTTGCTTCTTTTGAAGAAAACTTTCCTTCATCCGTCGGAACTACTTCACCAAAATCAAAAGCTGAATCATCTGGTGCTGTCAGCGATATTACTGGATTAACCGTTGCAGACATTGTAGCCGTTAATGAATCAGTAGCATTAGTTTCAATTATTGGTGAAAACAATGAAAATGTAATACCACTAAGCATAGTGAAAGCTAGAAATACACTGAAGTTACCAAAAATAGTTTTAATGCTATATCTGTTTTTCATGTTTATTTTTAAATATGACCTTTACAGAATCATTGTAGCATAAGCTTTATAGATTTTGCAAGTTTTTTATTAACTTTGAACGTCTGAGACGATTGCGTAAATTGGCATGAGAACTGCGATCACGATGAAACCAACGAGGAGTGCCATCACGACCATGAGGATTGGCTCGATCAACTTTGAAATTGTACGAATTTGCTCATCAAGCTCGTTTTCATAAACCTTTGCAGCCTTACCAAGCATTTCATCAATCTTACCTGACTGTTCACCAATTGATGCCATCTGTGGGATAAGTGGCAAGATATAGCTTCTTTCTTTCATTGATTCTGAAAGCGGTTTACCCTGCTTAACTTTATTCATCACGATTTCAATTTGCTCAAAGACCATAATGTTACCAACTGATTCACCAGAAATTCTGAGTGAGTCCTGAATTGATACACCAGTCGAAAGCAAGTTCTGACAGGTTTTTGCAAAACGCACGTTATAAAGACGAAGGAAGAGACCCTTAAAGAGTGGGACATTAAGCTTAAAGATAGCTAGCCATCTCTGACCGACATCGGTTTTAGCGAACTGGACCAAGAACCAAATTGCTACTGCTGTAATAACCAATACAACATACCATTGTTCCATAATGAACTTAGATACACCCACTAGGAATGCGGTTGCCCATGGCAATTCCTTACCGAGGTCATTATAAAGGTCCTCGACCTGTGGCACCACGACCACCACCATGAAGATCAAAACTGCAAGAATGACCAACAAGATAATTGCTGGGTACGTCAAAGCACCACGAATATCAGACATCATCTGTTCATCTTTTTCATTCTGGTCTGCCAAACGGACAAGCGAAAGATCGAGTGTACCAGAAGCTTCACCTGCACGAAGCAGTGCAATATAAAGGTTGTTAAATACGTCTGGGTATTTCTGACATGCTTCAGTCAACGTACGACCTGCTTCCACGTCTGCGAGCAATGCTTCGATAAGTTTGCGCATTGCCTTGTTTTCGGTCTGTTCCGAGATCACACGAAGTGAGTTTGAAAGTGGAAGACCTGCGCCAATAAGGGTTGCGAACTGACGAGTAAAGACGTTTTTATCTTTACCTTTAATTTTGTTTTGAAATCTCGCAAAAATGCCACCATCGTCTTCTTCGATGATTTTTTCCGGTGTAAAACCTTGTTCAATCAAGAGCTTTCCGGCAGCTCTTTCTGTTTCTGCCTGAATTGCTCCTTTTACGAACTTACCGGTTTTTGCATCTCTTGCTTTATATTCAAAACGCTTCATTTATTATACGCCTTTTACTAATCTTTCAAATTCATGCATATCAACTGCATATTCACGTGCATTATCATAAGTAATGGTTCCCTGCTGAACGAGTTTAGCGAGGGTTCTATCCATTGTCTGCATACCTTCGTTTGCACCAGTTTGGATTGTGGTATCGAGCTGGTGAGTTTTACCTTCACGAATAATTGAACGAACGGCTGAGTTTGCAATCATGATTTCTGCTGCAACAACACGACCACCACCAATTGCTGGGACGAGACGTTGTGAACAGACTGCCATAAGCACTGCTGAAAGCTGTGAACGAATCTGTGGCTGTTGTTCTGCTGGGAAGACGTCGATCATACGGTCGATAGACTGTGCTGCTGAGTTGGTGTGGAGTGTTGCGAAGACCAAGTGACCTGTTTCTGCAATGGTAATTGCTGATGAAATAGTCTCAAGGTCACGCATCTCACCGAGGAGCACAACATCAGGGTCTTGGCGAAGTGCAGATTTAAGAGCGCGAGCGAAGCTGAATGTATCGTAGTGAACTTCACGTTGTACAATCACAGAACGCTTTGATTTGTGAGTAAACTCGATAGGGTCCTCAATTGTAACAATGTGGACTGATTTTTCAGTGTTAATCTTGTTAATCAAAGCTGCGAGGGTAGTTGACTTACCAGAACCCGTAGGACCAGTGACAAGCACGAGACCACGTGGGAAATCTGCGAAGGTTGAAACAACCTGTGGCATACCAAGTTCATCAACAGTAGGCATCTTTGTAGGAATAAGACGGAATGCTGCTGCAAGGTTACCTTTTTCATTGAAGGCGTTAACACGGAAACGAGCGATATCGCCGAATGAGAAGGAGTAGTCGAACTCTTTATCTTTAGAAAGAGTTTCACGCTGCATAGAATCGAGAGTTGAGAAGACAAGTTTCTCGATCATATCTTCATTAAGAACTGGGGTGTTCTGGATAGGTTGAAGAGCACCATCAACACGAAGGATTGGAGGTAGGCCAACCTGGATGTGAAGGTCAGATGCGTTTTTCTTAATACATTCCTCAAGAAGAACTTCAATACGAACGCTTGAAGGAACAGCGGTTGGAGTTGCTGCTGCTGCAGCTGCGGCTGCAATTGAAGAAGTAGTTGGAACTACAGATTCTGAGCCGGTATCTGCTGATGGAGCAGCATTGTCGAGCGCACTGTGATCAGTTGTAGATGCTGTCTCACGTGCGTTTGGAACTACATCTGTTGGAGTTGCTACTGTAACTGTTGGTTCTACTGATGCTGCAGGTGTTGTTGCTGGTGCAGCTGGTGCAGCTACTGGAGCTGCGTCTGTTGTTGGATTTTCGTTTTGCATTTATTCCTACCCTTTATTTCCTTTTATTTTAACATAACCATTATCTTTTACGCAAGGTCTGATGCCACGCGGTTTACTTCTGAAACTGTCGTCACTCCAGATAGAGCTTTGAGCATTCCGTCCTGCCGCATTGTCAACGTACCTTTTTCTTTCGCTACTTTCATGATTTCGCCAGACGTTGCATGTGAAATCACGAGTTTCTGAATATCATCATCGACTTCAATTGTTTCGTAGAGACCGGCACGGCCTTTATAGCCACCCGGCGTATCACGGTCTTCAATACCTCTTACGAGCGTGTAGCCTTCTTTACTTACTACCGGTAATCCTGGATAACCTAAATCCTCCGAGATCATCGCGACTTGCTGTTGATTTTGCGGTAATAAATCACCAATTAGTTCATTAATTTGGTTCATTTCGATTTCAGATGATTTATATGCTTCCCTCTTCTCTGCTACACGGCGCACGAGACGCTGACCAATCACAGTATTAAGTGTTGAAGCGAGAAGGAATGGCTCAATACCCATATCCAAAAGACGTGGCAAGATACCTGCAGCTGAGTTGGTGTGAAGGGTTGATAACACAAGGTGTCCCGTAAGTGCCGCCTGGACCGCAAGGTTTGCCGTTTCCGAGTCACGAATCTCGCCCACCATTACTACATCAGGGTCCTGACGAAGAATTGAACGAAGGCCCGCCGCAAAGGTTAGACCCGCATCAACGTTCACCTGGATCTGGTTCACGCCATTCATCTTATACTCAACTGGGTCTTCCAGCGTCACAATGTTAATTTTTTCATCAAAGATTTTCGTAATCAAAGCGTAGAGTGTAGTAGACTTACCAGAACCAGTAGGACCAGAGGTTAGAATCATGCCGTTTGGCTTTGAAATACCACGATCAACCATCGCAAGTGCATGACCAGTCATACCCATTGATTCAACATTAAGCGATGTACCTGATTTATCAAGAATACGAATCACCACCTGCTCACCCCAAACTACTGGTGAAATTGCAATACGAAGGTCGACTTCTTTCCCCGCTACTGCCACTGTAAACTGACCATCCTGTGGGATACGGTGTTCATCGATCTTAAGGTTTGAAAGAATCTTAATACGTGAGATCAAAGCTGGCTCAATTGTTTTTGGCAGCTCCATAATTTTTCTAAGCACACCATCAATACGGCAACGAATAATCAATGAATCTTCCAAAGGTTCAATGTGAATATCAGATGCCTTTGCGCGTGCTGCATAATCCAAAATCGTTGCCAAAGCTTTTGAAATCGGTGAGTCTTGGGTGATTGTTTTAACGTCAGCCGACGCCTTCTTTTGTGCAACTTCCTGGTTAGTTGATTTAACTGCACTTTGAACTGCTGAGAAGTCACCAGTATACTGCGCGAGTGCTGCCCTAAGACCTTTCTCGCTAGCCATAACCGTTCTAACTGGTTTTTGAACGAGAGTTGAGAGATAGTCCGTTGCTTGCACGTTTTGTGCATCAAGCATCGCAATATAAACTGCGCCACCCTTTTCACCCAATGGTATAACCATTGAACGCTCTGCAACGTCGTGTGGGATAATCGTTAAGATTTCCTGATCCACGCGTACGTTGTTAAGGTTTGCATATGGAACCTTTAAA
The DNA here is from genome assembly GCA_947306585.1 of uncultured Candidatus Saccharibacteria bacterium. Classification (GTDB taxonomy): domain Bacteria; phylum Patescibacteriota; class Saccharimonadia; order Saccharimonadales; family Saccharimonadaceae; genus Nanosyncoccus. The sequence continues at coordinate 16,115 of CAMZGX010000006.1, read as the reverse complement.
ACTACTGCTGTAGCATGTGAAACTGTTTCATCATCGGTAATTCCCTTTGATGTCAAAAGCGCTAAGATTGGCTGATGGGTCCTTAGGACCTCATCTTGCGCCATCTTAATTTGCTCAGCAGAAACGAGGCCCTCTGAAACGAGTAGCTTTACTACCTGCTCTTGAAGATCCTTCGTTAATAGTGCCATTTGTTTTTATAATCCTGGTGTTCTTGAGTTTTCGTATTCTTCTTCGTCCTCTTCTGTTGGACAATAAACCATATCCGTGACCTGTGTGCCATCTGGACATGTAAATACCTGTTCTTCATCTTGTTTGTTTTCAACAATCTTGCCACAGGCAACAAGTTCGTCACGTGAAAGAATTCCGTTTTGGTCAACGTCTTCGCATTCACCGACGAAAACTTCAACTGTTGGGTTGATAGCTGTTGGGTTGAAGATCTCAGGATCTGGCTCGGCGAGCTCGATTGAAATTGGATCAATCGTTTTAATTTCGGCACGAGCGAGATCTGGATTTGGCAATAATGCATTGACTGCAAAATATGATGCCATTGTACCTACTGATGCAATGATGATAATTGAGAAAATATCACTTTGTCTCATATTATTCCTCCTCCGCATCTGAGCTTCCACCTACAGATGCGCCATTAGTTGCAGTTTTTGCTTCGTTTGTAGCGTAAAGTGTTTCGGTTGATTCAGACATCGTAACCTCATCTGTATAGAATGCATAAGCAGATGCTGTAAGGTTAAGACTTGGAACACCTTCATCACTTGCACCCCATGAAATTGTAGCTGACTGGAAGCTAAATGCACGGATTGACTTCTCAAAAGCTTGAAGGAGTGATGTAGTTGCATATGCGTCGCCTTCAACTTTAAGTGATACTGGGATCACGTTCAAGCTTGAAATTGGTGAAACTTCAGTTGACTTGTTTGGAGACAAAGATTCTGGAGTCTGTCCAGCCTCAATAAAGATTTGGTTAATTGATGACATCAATGCCTCATCGTTTTGACGTGATGGCAAAGCATCTGGAATTACACGGAGTGCTGAACAGAGCTTAATCATATAAAGTGCTGATTGACGCTCTTCATCAGTTGATGCTTTGCGGTATTGTTCTGTGTAATCAATCTTGCGATTGTTTGGGCCAAAACATTTCTGCTGACTGCTACGTGCGATTGACTCGAGGTTATTATTCTCTGTCATTCCGATCAGAATGTTATAGCGAAGAGTGCCATCGAGATCATTCACATCGATTTCATTTGGTTTACAATCTTCAAGATCTTTATCGGAGTACGTTCCGCTCTTAGTCTTCTTACAAATACCTACGTTTTGGATTGCAGTGTAATAATTTGAAATTGATTCATCCTTTGCTGCAATGACACGTGTGTTAAAGTTAATGAACTTAATGAAATAGATCGAGAACACAAGCGAGACACCGAAGACCAATGAAGCGCCGAGAATTGCCAACATTTGTTGCTGCTGGATTTTTGTAATTTTAATTCTTTTTCCTACTGCTGCTTCAGCCATATTATTTCTCCGTTCCTCTGCCTGTTGGCGTACTATTACATTCAGCGTCTTCTGATGAACACTCTGTTGCAGGTGCTGCGAAGATCTTTTCAAGCTGGACGTAAGAGTCTGTTACGTTCTGACCGTTTGGACCAATTGGCATTACGTGTTTGTTCTTATATGCAAACGCATCAGGGTTAATCTTTACGATTGCCTTGAAGGTAAGCACAAGATTATCTTCTGAGTCACGTCCGTTTGCTGACTCAGTGATTTGGATACCATCTTCTTCTGGGATAAAGGTACAAACGTTTGAAGCGGACCACTTAACTACTTCATCATGATCATCGTCAGCTTCTGTTTCTACTTCACCAGTATAGGTGATACAGTTACTGTTGAAGTGTGGGATACCTGAGATTGAACCATCAAGCTCCATGGTTGGAGTGTACTTGTAGTTTGTAATGTTATAGACAACACTTTCATCGGTTGGCATTACCTTATCGTCTTCGATACCGTCATTTGCAGTCTTCCAAGGTTCACCCTTGCGCCATGAAGTGAATTGAGGAGTACGATAGATTTTTTCACTTGGAATGATGTACTTAGTTTGCTTTTCATCGCTTGAAGTATCATCTTTATCTTCATCATCAGCCTTAATGTTAGTATTTGTCTTTACTTGAGCTGCATCTGAAGTACCATTCTCCATCTTTGTCGATTCAAGATCAAGGTTTGTCATTGAAACTGGAACTTCCAAAGTACCATCTTCATTCACATCGTAATCGTCACGATCTGGGTCACAGCCTTTCTCAGCACGGTGCCAGATTGCGTAAACGCTACCATTTTCTTCAAATAACTTACCATTTTGATCATATTCTTCAATACATCTTGATGGAATTTCGTTTCCCTGAGAATCGACATAGCGACCATAATCAAAGGTCATCATTTTTGTACGTTTAATGAATGCTTCAAGCGTACGGTAGTCGATGTCATCTGCTGAGTTTGCCTGACCATCGAATGATAATGTACCAGTCGAGAGATCTACAACCAACTCAGAGACTGAAATTGTATCTGCGCTTTCTGGAATGAGTGAATTTAAGAAACCAACTGCACGAGAAAGCACTTTTTGATCACTTTCGATTTCGGAAATACCATTAAGCTGGTTTTGGATTGTCAAGAATTCAGTAAGTTCGCTGTAGTTAGCAATCTTGTCTGAAAGATTCTTAATATGTGCATCTTGACCACCCATTGTAATATCCTGTGCGCCTTTAATTGATGCGAGGATAGCTGCAGATGATGCAGAAATAATTGAGACAACGATACAGACGAAGAAGATAAGGTTTCTTACCTTCTGAGCCTTAATCATCTCAGCTTTAATATCAGGAACAAGATTGATTTCATAGAAACCAGTCTGTTCGCTCATTACTGGCTCTTCTGCACCAAGCTGTCCTTTAAAGAGAGCTATGATAACTTTCGGAATATCCGAAAGGTGCATAGTTGAAAAGCTAAAGTGTTTCTTTTTTCCAGCCATTAGTCATTACTCCTTTCAGCAAGGCCAATCGCCACTGCAAATTCCGAAGCAACTGGAAGAAGTGCTTGTTGCTGCTCTGGAGTGACACGCACATACTGCCATGGGTTACCTTGAATTGTAGGGATATTTGTTTTAACTTCCATATATTCTGCAATGAATGGAATAACGCCAGCGAAACCTGAAAGAATAATTCCGCCTACCTGTGCGCCAACATACTTCGTTTGGAAGAAGCGTACAGATTTCGAAAGTTCCATTGCGAATGTTTCAAGAGATGAGTCAAGAGCCTTGAAGACCTGACCGTCGAGTTTATCTTGTGCAAGACCAAATTTAAGAATGAACTGCTTTGCCTGGTCACGGCGAACATTAAGTGCATCTGCCACTGTTTCAACGAACAATGAAAGACCACCAGGAATTGAACGCACGAGACGAGGAGCGCCTTGATAGATCACTACGAGGTCAGTTGATTTTTCGCCAAGATCAATCAACATTCTACCATCTGTCATACCTACTGGAGCAAGTGCACGAGTCATCGCAATTGGCTCAGGTTCCTGAGCAATCACATTAAGACCAAGCGCCTCAACTTCCTCCATTCTTTCCTCTGCATACTCTTTAGCTGTTGAAGAAATCAAAATTTCAGCCTTAAGTGGATCGTTTGGCGATACGCCTAAGATTGCAAAGTCAACCTTTGCTTCTTCTACAGCCATTGGAATATACTGGTCTGCTTCGTATTTAATTGTTTTACCAACTTCACTCTTTGGAGCGTTTGGTACCTCAATAATTGAGGTATAGGTCTTTCTTGCTGGAAGGCCTAATGCGACGTTTTTTGTTGTAATTCCGGCTTGCTCCTTGGCACCCAAGATAGTCTCCGCAAGCTTTCTACGGCCAACGGTTGAATTATCTAGCGCAATCTTTGGATCGATTGGGACATAGGCATACTTTTCGAGTGCCCATCCTCTTTCTGCGTCACCAGAAAGCTGGATAAGACGAATCGAATTTGTACCTATATCGAGTGCGAAGAAGTCGCCCACACCATGCAATAAACTCATATCACTTATAATTATAGCATAAGCGTTATAAATTTATAAGATTTTTATAGGATTTTCTGCTTTTTTAATTACAATTTTTCCAACGTGTTGCAACTTTTTATATTCACCCTCAGCCTGAATCTCAACATCACCATAATCCGGGAACACAATTGTGTCTTCTGTTGTGATGTTAGCCGGGATTCTTTTAAGAATACTTTTCATCATGAATGGCACTAGCCTAAAGAATTTATTTAACTTCCCTGTTGTCGAAAGAAAATCAGAGTTATGAGAGAAAAACTTCTTTCCACCCTTCATCATTCTTGCAACAGAAACACCGTTCACCGCCAAATAATCTGAGATTCCCTTTGTTTCATCATCGTTTTGAATTTTCACGCGTACCTGGAATACGCCATTATGATCATAAGTTTTAATAGTCGATGTGTACTTAAATGGTGGAATGAATTGTTTTCTTTTATTCTTGATATACCACTTTACGAGCGTGCGCAAAGAAAAGACAATTCCTTTGTTTCCCTTTCGAAGTTTCTTTCTAGTTTTTTCAGCATCAAAAATTTCCGTTGATTCCGCAAACATACCAATCGTAAAGTAACATGCAGCATAACGATAGTGTTTACCATCAATAATCGCTTCAAGTGGATATAATTCCTGATTAGAAGCTCTCTTGATTGTTCTAGCCATATCATTAAAGTTTCCAAATGGCACTGCCGTAAAACGTACTGCTTTACCTGAAAGCATACAACCATTAAGACCAATTGTAGCCGTACCATCACCACCTGCTGCAATTACGATATCGCCATCAATCAAAATCTTAGAAAGCGCCTCCGCGTTATCATCTACATCTGTTGGCTTTACTTCGTATTTGCCAAACATAATACCAGAAATCTCGCGCAAAGGACCCATTACAGATTCTTTTACATAGATTGCCTTTGATGAACGTGGATTGTACACCAAAATTACTCGCCTAATTCTAGGCTTTCCATCCTCTGTATACCATTCATTTGGAAGTCCATGAAAATCCGGCTTATCTTTACAATAGACAAGCTTCTGGATTTTGTCTTTTACTTCCGATATTTCCACCCCTACCTCTAGCCTTTAGAGCCATCAGCGAACAAACCGCCAGGGAGCAAGAATTGAAGGATACCCCAAATAAGGACCCAAATTACAAGACCAATTACAATTTGAAGAATACGGTTCTTAGCCTTTGCAACCTGTCCTGGATTGTCGCGTGCTGTCATATATTGATAGCCAGCGATCAAAACACCGATCACTGCTGCTGAACCTACACCATAGGTTACAACATTAAGACCGATACCTAAGAGTTCATAAATTGCTTCACCATCTTCACAGTTGCTTACTGAAAGAATAGCCGTTGGTGGACAATCTGCAAAAACTGGAGATGTAACAAAAAGGCTACTTAAAACAGCTGTGAGCAAACCATATACTTTTTTCTTCATATTTTCATTGTACCACAAAAAATCCCCCGAAGGGGATTTTTTCTTTAATGTAGATATTCTTGAAGCTTCTTAGTATCTTTGTTCTTGCGAAGCTTTGAAAGAGCCTTAGCCTCAATCTGACGAATACGTTCACGGGTGACTGAAAATTCTGCACCAACTTCTTCAAGCGTATGTGGACGTCCGCCACCGATACCGAAACGAAGTTTAATGATCTTCTGTTCCCTTTCTGAAAGAGTTGAGATAATCTCAGCGAGTTGTTCCTTTAGCATTTGGTTTGCTGCTGAATCTTCAGGAGAAATTCTATCTTCATCTTCAACGAAATCACCAAGTACTGAATCTTCGTCATCACCATCTTTACCAACTGATTGGTCAAGTGATGCAATATCTTGCTTAATGCGCATGACGTAGTCAATCTTCTCTACATCCATGTCCATCTCTTTAGCAATTTCTTCGATGGTTGGTTCACGGTTAAGTTCAGAAGTGAGCTTACGCGAAGCGCGCAAAACTTTATTAATAGTTTCGTGCATGTGAACTGGAATACGAATTGTACGAGCCTGATCTGCGATTGCACGAGTGATTGCCTGACGAATCCACCATGTTGCATAAGTTGAAAACTTGAAACCTTTTTCTGGATCGAATTTTTCAACTGCGCGGAGAAGACCGGTGTTTCCCTCTTGGATCAAATCGAGAAAATCAAGTCCACGGCCTGAATATCTTTTAGCAATTGAAACGACGAGACGCATATTTGCCTCGACCATTTTATCCTTAGCTTTCTTGTTGCCCTTTGCAGCTTTTTGAGCAAGGACCTGTTCCTCTTCCTGGGTAAGAAGTGGAATTTTACCAATTTCGCGGAGATACATCTTTACAGAGTCGTCTGCGAACTGATCAACGTTATCAGCAGTAATCTCGAGATCTTCATCAGAAAGTTCTTCCTCAGCACCGAGGTCTGCCATATCCGGTTCTTGGAGATCGACCGGATTCATTAAAATATCATCTTCACCATTTTCCATTACACAAACTATATCTTAAAATTACCAAAAAATCAAGCTTTTGCCATGTTCTTCAAGATACTCATTCGCCTTCGAAAACGGCTTTGAGCCAAAGAAGCCATTATAAGCCGAAAGTGGCGATGGGTGCGCTGATTCCAAAACTAAATGTTTTTTAGTGTCAATCAGCTTTTTCTTATTCCTAGCATCTCTACCCCAAAGAATGAACACTAAATTTTCCTTCTCCTGGTTCAGATATTTAATCACCGCTTCCGTGAAATCTTCCCACCCCTTTCCACGATGTGAACCAGCTTTATGTGCTTCTACTGTTAACACATTATTTAAGAGCAACACCCCTTGCTTCTGCCAACTTGAAAGATCACCACTTTTGTTTGCGTGTTTTCCTAAATCTGAATCAATTTCCTTATAAATATTGATTAAGCTTGGAGGCATATAGTTATTCTTTGCTGAAATTGAAAAAGCCAATCCATCTGCCACGCCTGGCGTATGATATGGATCTTGCCCTAAAATCACTACCTTCACTTCATTTAAATCAGTTGAAAAAGCGCGAAAAACCTGAGCTTTTGGCGGGAAAATTGTCTTAGCTTCATATTCCGCATGCAAAAACTCTGAAAGCTCCTTAAAATAAGGTTTATTAAATTCCGATTTTAAAAACGGTTTCCAAGATTCATGCATTAGAGTTCAAATAACTTCTTTAGGCCTTCAAAAACTTCTTCAATTGTTCCAGCTGCATCAAGTGTTGGCACATCATATTCTTTTGCAACTTTGAGATAGCCTGCATTGATTTTATGTTGAAAATCATCTGGCTGAGACTTCCAAACTTCACCAGTTCTACCCTGTTCCTTAGCCTGGGTTTCTAATCTCTTTGCACGTGCCTCATCAGAGAGCACCATAATTACTTGTTTATCTGGATGGAAGTAATGTTCTGGCATCACAGTCTTATGCAATTTCTTAATGAAGTTTCTCGAAACGCCAGCTGCATAGCCTTCGTAAATCAAAGTTGAAAACCAGCTACGAGTCGTAATCACGACATCACCAGCCCTAAGTGCTGGCTCAGCTAGCTTACGCCATTGTTCATAACGATTAATAAGATAAAGCATGACGCGAGTTCTATGATCAATGTCTTGCTTAGAACCATAGTTTAATTTTGCAATTTCACGAATAAACTCGTCTTCAGAGCCAGTTCCCGACTCTGAATAATGCACTACATTCAAGCCCTTGCCACGCAAATACTCAGCCAAAAGCTTTGCTTGCGTATCCTTTCCTGTCGCATCCTGACCTTCAATAACAATATGCATGAAAACCTCTCTGTTATTTTTCTTTATTATACCACCAAAAAGCCCGCTTCTTGCGGGCTTTTCTCTATTATCTAAATAGTTCTTTAATTTTCTTTCTCGAAGCGACTAAGCCAACTACCGCACCGACACTAGCACCAACTAATACTGACGTAGAAACTGAAGTTAGTGACTTTAGTTCAGCACCAGTATCTGGTACACCAGGAACCTTACTTTCATCTTCTGAGTCACTCTCGGCTTCAGGTTTAACCTCTGGCTTTGGCTCAGTTTCAGGTTCCGTCTCCGGTTCCTCTTCTGGTTTTTCCTCTGGTTCTACTTCTGGAACGCTTGGCGTATTTTCTAGCTCAATCATATATGGATCTTCACTAGTACCAGTACCGCTAACTAGTACAACATTTTTCTTTAAGTACAAAACTGGAGTAACATTACTTGTCCAAGCTGTCGCGTTTCCATCAAGTGCAGATATCCAAGAAAATACATATATATTTTCTCCATCTACTGGACGAGATGAGATAAACCAACCCGTTATACCATCCATCCATGCCGTTCTTCGACACTCGTTATTATCAAATCTCCACTGGCCAGAACTTTGACACTGCTCTTTAGTGATATTCTCATTAGATCCTGCTGCATACAGCATATCACTTGGATAAGCCAAACCGATTTTTCCAGTCCAAGCATCTTCCCTTTCTAAACCATCATTCGATCTAGTTCCGCCTGGATTAACCACCGCATTTTTACCATTACGTTCATAGTAATACAAAGAGCTGGCAGTAAACTTCTCGCTTGCGTTCGAGTACTCTCCATCTACAACATTCGGAGAACCAAGTTGCCAAGTGTAATCTTCAATCAATTCTTGTGCATCCGCACTAATTACTTTCGTATAATCGAAGTCTTTAGATTTTGCATCCTGAGTACCGTTATACCATTTTGTATTTTCAGTTAATTCAGTATTTAGATAGTCACCGTTCAACTCATTCATCAAATCTGAATGAGTCCAAGAGTTAACGCCCAATCCCTCGTTAATATCTTTTGACGATGAATCATATGAATAACGGCCGAGAGTTGTGCCTCTTATCAACTTAACATGTCCATCAAAAACACCGATTATTCTCCATAATTCACCATTAAAGCTAACATAGTTATCAGGAGTTTTTCCGATATACCTAGGGTTATGATCCGGGTCATCAGTTGCCAAATTTATAGTGTCGGTCTTTGCAAGATCGCTCACATAATTTGCTAAAGTTTCGCTTTTCGCCATTACACTTGGACTATAAAAGCTATTTAATAATAATGCCAATACCCCCATAAAATAAAACCGTTTCATATTTTCATTATATGCTTATGTTTAATTTTAATCAACAAAAAAAGCCCGCTTTTTTGGGCTTTTTTATTTATTTTCTTCCAGCCTTATAATCTGCGAAGCATTTTGGACAAATCGCGCGATATTCAATTTCAGTTTTTCCGTCGTCGATCAAAACGTCCGGACCGTCTGCAACAAACTTACCATTAAGAAATCTTGCATTACAAGTTGCTTTTCTACCACATTCGCAAATTGTCTTAATCTCATCGATGTCCTGCGCAATTTGAAGAAGCCTAGTTGCACCTTCAAATCCGCCATCAGTTAAGCGGAAATTTAGCCTCAAACCATATGCCATTACCGGAATATCAAGTTCAGTTACAATGCGCATCAAATCATCTACTTGCTTCATTGTTAAGAATTGAGCTTCATCAACTAAAACACAAGAAACTTTCTTTTTTCCTTTTGTGAAATGTTTTGAAACAAAAGTGAAGATTTCATCATCTTTTGTAAAACAGAAATCAACTTCCCTTTCTGGCCCGATACGCGTCAAAAGTTTCTCGCCATTCTTCGTATCTGTCTTAGGCTTCATTACTAAAACTTTATGTCCACGCTCTTCATAATTAAACGCTACCTGAAGAAGCTGCATAGTTTTACCGCAGCCCATTGCTCCATATCTGAAATATAGTTTTGACATATTACCTCTCTAATTTACATTTATTATACATCAAAAAGCCCACAAGAAGTGGGCTTTTACTTATTCTCCGTCACTAAATTGCGAATTATAAAGATCGGCGTAGAAACCATTCATTGCAAGGAGCTCATCATGTTTACCCTGTTCGATAATATTTCCATCTTTCATCACAAGGATTAAATCAGCATTACGAATTGTTGAAAGTCTGTGTGCAATCACAAATGATGTACGGCCTTTTGTAAGCTTAGCAAATGCATCCTGAATCATTTGTTCAGTACGAGTATCAACGTTTGAAGTTGCTTCATCCAGAATCATCATTGGTGGTTCCGCAACCATCGCACGTGCAATTGTAAGAAGCTGCTTCTCACCGGCTGAAATGTTATCAGAATCTTCATCAATCACAGTAGAAAGACCCTGTGGTAGTGAGTCGATAAAGTGCTCGATTCCAACTGTCTTAATCGCCTTCTCAACTTGCTCGCTTGGAATATTCTTACCAGCACCATACTTCAAGTTATTCATAATTGTACCTGAGAACAACCACGTATCCTGAAGCACCATACCAAATAACTTACGCACATCGCTACGTTTCATTTCACGAATTGGCTTGCCGTCAATTGTAATATAACCAGAATCTGGTTCATAGAAACGCATCAAGAGATTCACGATCGTAGTCTTTCCTGCTCCCGTTGGTCCGACGATCGCAACTTGCATACCAGGCATAATCTTAGTAGAGAAATTACGAATGACCGGTTTCTTTTTGTCATATGAGAAGCTAACATCATGGAATTCTACTTCACCAGAAATTTCGTCAGCTTCTACATCGTCACGAGCTTCATCCTCAGCTGGCAACTCCACGGCATCCAAGAATTCAAACACACGTTCTGCTGCTGCCATAATTTGTTGGATGGTTGCAGAAAGTTGTGCAACTTCCGTAATTGGACGGTTGAACTGACCAACATACTGAATAAAGGCTTGAACGTTTCCGATTGCAATCTTTCCGGCGATTGCAAAGAAGCCGCCAAGAATACAAATTAATATATATGCAAAGTGCGTAAAGATATGAGTAATTGGAAATGGCAAAGTACCAAAGAACTGAGATTTCCATGAAGCTTCATAGAGCGCATTGTTTCTTGATTTAAAATCAAGCATTGTTGCCTTCTCATGTGTATTGGCCTTAATAATTAATTGGCCAGTATAATCTTCCTCAATACGAGAGTTAAGCTCACCAAGCAATGTTCGTTGTTTCTTGAAATGCTTTTGGGCTCTTTCCGAAACCCGCTTCACGAAAACCATTGAAGTTGGAATTGCAACAATCGCAACAATTGAAAGTGGCACTGAGATAAACAACATCATCGCCAAAATACCGACAATTGTTACTGCGCTAGTGATCACGTCAGAAATTGTTGAAGCAAGCTGCATTGTAACTGAGTCAACATCGTTCGACATTCTCGACATAATATCACCAGTTTTTACCTTGTCAAAATAACTCATTGGTAGCTTAGAAATCTTCTCAAGAATCTTTGCGCGCATCAACTTTGAGAATCTAGCTGAAGTACGCATCAGCATCAAATCTTTGATGTAGTTAATTACGCCGGAAAGCAAATAAAGTGACAAAAGGGTAATTGCAAGCGTTGCAATCTCGTTCCAGTTCACGCCTTCACCATTTGCAATTGAAGTAGTTGCACTAGTCGTCATACGACCAAGCACCATTGGCCCAAAGACGGTCAAAAGCACTGCAATTACTGACAAAACAATTGAAGCAATGATTGTTTTCTTAAATGGTTTAACTTCCAAAATGAAACGCTTCAAAGCTTTCTCGAAGTTCTTTGGTTTCTCAGCAGTTTTCTTAGGCCCTGGCATCTGAAACCTCCTTTCTATATTCGTCTTCCGAAAGCTGTGACTTACAAATTTCCTGATATACTTTACATTTCTTAATCAATTCTGCGTGCGTACCGATTCCAACTACTTTACCTTTATCAAGCACTACGATTTGTTCAGCATCACGAATAGTCGAAACGCGCTGTGCCACAATTAATACTACTGAATTTTTAGTTACTGGTTTTAAGGCTTCACGTAACTTTTTATCCGTCTTCATATCAAGCGCTGAAAATGCATCATCGAAAATATAAATTTCCGGATTCTTTGCCACTGCTCTTGCGATTGAAAGCCTTTGCCTTTGTCCACCTGAAACGTTGATACCGCCTTCTACAATCTTTGATTCATATTTGTCTGGAAGCTTCGAAATAAACTCACTTGCTTGTGCGATTTCTGCTGCTTCCTTCATTCTCTTCTCGTCATCAGCATTTTCCGTACCAAAAAGAATATTGGATTTTACTGTTCCAGAGAACAAGAAACCTTTCTGTGGTACGTAGCCAATCTTCTTCATTAAACCTTTTGAAGAGTAATCGCGCACGTCGATACCATCAACTAAGATCTTTCCTTCTGTCACATCATAGAAACGTGGAACAAGATTAATTAAAGTCGATTTGCCTGAACCGGTCGAACCAATAAAGGCAGTTGTTTCACCAGCTTTAGCCACGAAAGATACATTTGAAATCACATCTTCATCTGCGCCTGCGTACTTAAACGAAACGTCCTTAAATTCGATGGAAGGCTCAATCACTCTATCGTCACCCTTCATATCTTTCCATGTGATCTTCTGCTTCGTCTTCAAGACCTCGTCAATACGCTTTGCTGAAACTGATGCTCTTGGAATCATCACGAACAAAATCGCCAAGAAGAAGAATGAAAGAATAACCTGGGTTGCGTACTGCATAAATGCCATCATCTTTCCAAGATAGCTTGCATCAAATTCCAAATGCGAAATACCAATCCAAATACAAAGCAAGCTGGTACCATTAAAGATCAAAGTCATGAGTGGAGTCTCGAGACCCATTAACTTTGAAATGAAGAAATCTGTCTTCATGATCTTTGCGTTAGTTTCTTCAAATTTCTTCTGCTCGTATTTTTCATTGTTAAACGCACGGATCACACGCAGACCGGTAAGGTTCTCGCGAGTCAAAAGATTAACCTTATCGATCAACTTCTGATAAAGCATGAACTTTGGCATCACGAGTGAAAGAATCAAAATCACGAAGAAGAGTAATACTGCGACAGCCAGTGCAATAATCCATGTCATGTCCGGTGCTAGCGCTACTGCTTCTACGATTGCACCGATTGCCATCATTGGCACTCTTAACATCATCGAAAGCATCATAATAAGTGTGCTCTGGACAGTTGAGATATCATTGGTAGTTCTGGTAATAAGCGAAGCAGTCGAGAAGTCATCAATCTCTGAAATTGAGAATGAAAGAATCTTCTTGAATAACTCTTCCCTCATATCACGGCCAATTGCCGAACCAGTCCTTGCTGAAAGATATGCTGAGAGCAATGCACCGCCAGCTGAAATCACAGCCCAGAGTACCATTTTAAGGCCGACAAAAAGAATGAAACCATGGTCTTCTGCCACAATTCCCCTATTTACAATTTCAGACATTAAAGTAGGCAATCTAAGCGTACCCCATGCCTGAATTCCTATTGCGAAAACCAGTACTATCGCCTGTTTCCAATAGGGCTTAAGAAACCTCAACATTTTGAACATAAGTATCTATTATTATAGCACAAAACTTGACAGATATTATGCTTTTGTATAAAATGGTAAGGTTGGAATTCGTCCGTTATAAGGAGGTGGTGACGTGGATGAAATTCAAAGTAAGTTGGTGGAATTTAAAAAAAATTATGTAGCAGTTGAAGTGTGTTTAGACTACCGAATGTTAAAATACTCAGACATCATATTATATCTACAGTATGACATTCCAATGGAACGCAGTAATTCGGATTACAAAAAGCTGAAACGAGTATTCAAGTCACTACAACTTGAACAACGCGTATCGATCCATGAGCAAAACGACACATTAAAAACTATCCTGCAAAACGTCCAAAACCACATTGTTGATATCGAAAAAGATGGCAATGAAGCTACTAAAGTTTACAAAAAGGCTTACGACGTCGCAGGTGAAATCATAAAGAGGCTAGATGAACAAAAGCAATCACTGCACCCACTAACAGTACCTTATTTTAAAAAGGCCGCTAACGAATAGCGGCCATTTTTCTTTCCCTAAAATGCCTATGCTTTCAATCTGTTGACCCCTGTGGTATAATACTTGCAAATATTGTAAAAGGTTTTATTATGAAGACTATCCGTCTCAATAAAAAAGTATTTTTTGCTATGATGGTGATTACCCCATTTTTCACTGCATTCACCACCGCCTTTGTCTTTATGCTGATTTTCAGCCCATTCAAGACCACTGCACCACTCGAAGTACCAATTCTTGGTGGAGTAGTAGAAGAAGCTACAGAAGAACTAATTAAAACTGAGGTTTCTAAGGAAGAAACAGCTACTGAGACTCCAAAAGAAGAGGTTTCAGAAGTCGTTACCGAAACTAAGACTTTAATGGCTGCACAAACTCAGCCAATAACTCAAAAACCCGTCGAGCAGCCAGTTAAAGTTGAAACTAAGCCAATCGAAAAGACTGCTGAAGAAATCGCTGAGGAAGCCTGCGAAGCTCGTACAGACGCACCAGCAAGACTCATCGTTGTGCGCCATCTTCTCGAAAACGAAATCACTTTTTATAAAAGCCTCGGCATAGAAAACCCTGCTGTAGATTATACTGAATATATCGCTCCTGACGGTCACAATAAAATGATTTATACAAACGGCGGTTGCGTTCCATCAAGAGAAAATCTAGTTGTAGATGAACAAAGAAGCTTTATACTCGGTGAATCACAATTAGGTTCTTTTGGAATCGTTATACCAGAAGATTATGATACTTGGATTTAAAAAAGAGAGCTTTTAAAAGCTCTCTTTTTTGTTTTAGAGACGGAAGTGTCTCTTCTTTGAGTAAATGAATAGGATTGCACCGATAAATACTGCAACTACTGAAACTCCAGTTGTCGCATTCTCTTTAATGAATCTTGGAGTGATACCGGTGTTCGGAATGATTGGTAAGTCTTCGCTTGAAGTTTCAGGTTCTTCAGTTCCCTGTTCTTCAGGCTTAACTTCTGGCGTAGTTTCTTCTTCCTTTGAAGGCTCAGTATTTTCTTCTACTGGCTTTTCTTCAGGAATATAGCTCTTCTTCATATTTGCTTTTGCAGTGTCGATCATTGCCTTAGCAACTTGGTCAGAATTATAACGAGTATCCCAATAATCTGCCATGCGACGCATCAAAGCGCGGTTACCACCTTCATCCCAATAGAATGCTGGGATACCGAGTTGATATGAAAGAGCAACGTTCTTTTCCATGAAATCGATTTTCTTATCGAGTGCTTCTGAACGGTAGATACCATATTCACCGAGAAGGAGGTCATACTTATCGAGATATTGTTTACCTTCTTCAGAGCTCAAGTAGTTAAGTGCTTGAAGAACACCATTTTCTTCGACAGTATATTCATGGATACCGACAAAGATTCTGTTCTTTGCACTATCTTGTGGCATCACAAAATAAGGAAGTGACTCAATTTGTGCACCATAGGTATTCAAAAGAAGTAAACGATTTGAGTTATTATAACCGGTTCTTCTAATCTCATCGACAAACATTTGGTTAATCTGGTTTGCAGCAGCATAGTCCTCTTCTGGAATAGTGTGCCACTCATTGTTAGTCCAAACATTAAGATAGTTTAAGATCTCGTTTGTGCCTTCTAAGATCAAGTGCTCATCGTAATGTTTAAAGTTGTTTGCAATTTGAAGGAAAAGATAGCGATACGATTCTTCATATTTTGCAATGTAGTCTTTATCAGCTTTAATCCAACCAAACTTACCAGTATCGTGGTGAACGTCTAAGATTACATAGAAACCATAGCCGAGTACACGATCAACAACTCTATTAAGTTCATCGAACCAGTCCTGATCAACTGTACCAGTATAATCCATGTGAGAATAATAAGTTACTGGAATACGAACTGATTGGATTCCCTGCTCTTTCAAGAACTTAAGTTCGGCATCAGTTGCAACTTCACCGTTATAAGTATTATAAACATCAGTTGCGTGACCTTTTAAATCTGAAACAAAATCTTCAAGTTCAACATTTGCACGAACTCTGGTCTTAGTACCAAAGAACTCTGCATTGGTATATACTTTGTTAAAGTTACGCTTAACAACTGTTACTGGCTGATCGTCAGTGAGCTGGATTGTATATTTCTGATTGTTCAATGCTGAACCAGTGACGTAGGTACCATCTTGTGCGAGAATCTTGAAATATGGGGTACTGACGGTAAGGTCTTTATTATGTGCACCTTCGAAAT
>CAMZGX010000005.1 GCA_947306585.1 uncultured Candidatus Saccharibacteria bacterium | reverse complement strand
CGCAGGATGGCCTCGGATGCGTTGACCATGATGCCCTTTGCGGTTCCCGTGTGCACCGAGACGCCGTGGGCATGCCCGTGCGCCTCGGCGGCGTAGAAGGACACGTCGCAGAACTCGCCCAGCGGGCCCGCATCGAGGGAGTAGCCCCAAGTGTTTCCATCCATAGTCGAGCTAGTTTTCGAACCAGTGAAGGTGGAGGTAACTACGTCAGTTACGTCGTTTGAGGTTGAGTTCATGTTTGTGTCATTATCCGCATCTTCAAGGGCAAGGGTGTAGCCATACTGGGAGTTTGTAACAATATCAACGTTTACTGATCCCGAGACGAATTCGTTAAGTCTCGCGTCAAGATCGAGCTCACTTACGTCGGTTGTGAGTGCGATAGTTGGCTTTACATTAAGTCTAACATCGACACTTTCCGGATCACTCGTATCCGCATGCGAACTAAAGGTCGGAGAATAAAAATACACAGCTAAAGCTGTGATTAAAAGAGACCCCGAAAATAAACCTATTTTTAAAAAAGTATTTATCGCATCTTTATGTTGAATTTTCCCCATGATAATGAAACCTAATTACTTAAGCTTATTCTAGCATAAGCTTTTTCGCGTTGCAATGCTATTTAAAGCTTGGTTTAATACCAGCTGAAAAACTTGGACCACTTGGACGCGATGGAGCTGAACCGCCAGTTCGATACGGCGTATAGCCTCCACCCATGCGTTCGCCTGGCTTTCCAGACATGCCACCAATGCCAATGGCGCCACTATCCCTAGAACCAGCAGTGCGGCCATAACTAGTTCTGACGTTACCATTAGCATCGCCAGTTACATTTTCGCGATTATGTTGCCTTGAATCAAAAAGCGCATTCTCGCCACCTTCGGTGCGAGGAATAAATTTCTTAGCATGACGAAGATTAAACGTACTCTCAAAAATCTTTGAGTTGTTATATTTCTTAACAAATTTACGTTTTTCTTCAATTGCCTTTCTTTCTTCCATAGTGAGGCCAGTCGAAGCAGCACCAATACTACCTTCGTTCTGGACAGTTCCGTAAGCGGAAGAGTGGAAAAACTCGTTTTTTTGATCGTTCTTCATCGCAAACTCGCGAGCGAGTTTGTTTTTATCATCTACTAGCTGTCGCATGTTTCTCCTATTGGAAGAGTGCTAAGTATGCGATTGCGCCAACGGCTGCGCCGAGGACGATAGTTAAAATGATTGCAATGATAAGTGAAATCTTTGAGCCTTTTGGAGCTTCACCAACTACCATAGTTGGAACATCGCGGGTACCTTTTTCCTTTTCAACGGTACGAGCGTAGATATTCTTATGTGGAATAGGTTCTTCGTATGGAACGTAACGACCACGAACTTTTGAAGCTTTCTGATTTCTTGGACGAGCGTCTTTTGCAGCTACAGCAGCAGTTGATTCAAAAGTGCGATTTCCGCCAGAAAGTGGGCGTTTTTCAACCGCAGTATTGATGAATGGAGAGCGGCCACCGAGTACAAAACGGTCATTGTTTCTTGAGGTATCCTCTTCCTCTTCAACACTCTTTTCAATCTCATCGATATCGTCAAAGTAATCGTCTTCTTTGCGATCTTCTGCAAAGTCATCAAAATCAATCTCAGTAGTTTTCTCTTCTGAGTGTTCAAGTTCATCAAGGTCGCGTTCGAAATCCTCGACTGAACCGAGGCGGTTCTCGACTTTATTCTTGCGACCAAATACAGTACGACGCTCTTCGCGTACAACTTCTTCAACAACTGGTTCTGCCTTTGGTTCTTCTGGAACGATTTGACGAGCTAAAGGATCTTTTGAACCGCGTGGATTCTTGATGTCGCGGATAGGGCCTGGACGCAACATGTTCTCTGCCTTGCGGCGAGCTTCGAGTTCAGCACGAGCACGTTTTGCGCGGCGCTCAGCAATAATTCTCTGGCGTTCTCTCATAGCACGAGCTTCGATCATAGCACGGCGCTTTGCACGCTCTTCACGCTCACGCTGGAGTTCAAGTTCTTTTTCACGCGCAGCTAAAGCTTCGCGATTTTCTTCACGCTCGGCTTCGAGGCGGCGAGCAAGGTCTTTTCTCGCTGCAATAGCACGGCGTTTTGCAATAATGTCTTCTTCTTTTTGACGCTCAATTTGGCGGTGAATTTCTTCGCGGCGAGCAACCTCACGGCGAGCAATCTCACGGCGGCGCTGTTCGTCATCTGCTACAGTAATATTTCTTTTGACAGGACGAGGGCTAGAAATAGCATTCCTCGGAGCAAAATCCATCATGCGTCCACGAGAACGGACGGATGATTTTGCGCGTTCTTCTACGTTGTCATTCATCTTCGGTACCCTAAATTATTATTTGTGTTATGACCTATTTATTTCTTATTTCATTGTATAGTATTTATCTGAAAATTGCAAAGTTTTTATGCTCTAAGGCGCTTTGCGAGCTCGATGATGTCGATAAAGTGATCAGAGACAAGGCTGCTTCCGCCAATTAAGAGGCCATTTACGCCTGGAATAGTAAGGTAGGCACCAGCATTATTTGGGTTGACCGAACCACCATAGAGGACTGGGGTTTCGTCAGCAGTTTCTTTACCGTAGGTTTCTTTGAGTTCGTTTCTAATTAACTTGATTGATTCAGCAATCTCGTCTGGGGCAGCAAGACGAGCGCCTTTATTGCTTGAAATAGCCCAAACTGGCTCATAAGCAATCACGACTTTCTTAACATCCTCGGCGTCGATTTCAGAAAGACCGCCAAGAAGTTGGTCACGGAGCACATCGGCAGTTTCGCCGAAGTTCTTCTCATTTTCGGTTTCACCAATACAAAGAATTGGGGTAATACCGTTACGAATTGCAGCAGCAACTTTTTGCTTCAAATCTTTATTAGTCTCACCAAAAACGTAGCGACGTTCTGAGTGACCGACAATAGCGTAATTAACGAGACCGCGAAGTTGTGAAACTGAAACTTCGCCCGTAAAAGCACCGTAATCCCTGTGATAGAAATTTTGTGCTACCAACTTGACCTTAGAATTGTTTTTATCAAGTTGCATACGCAATGGCTGGATTGCAATGAGGCTTGGTGAAACCGCGACCTCAATTCCCTTTGCCGGACGGATGCGCTTTAAAAGTTTTTGAAGATAGATTGAAGATTCACCTACGGTAAGATTCATCTTCCAGTTGCCCACAATATACGTTTTCATAAGTATATTATAGCATAAGCTTAAAGATTCATTAAGATGCCACGAAGAGCATATGCGGTGTCTTCGTGTGAGCGGACAGTGATGGTATCAAAGCCCATTTGAACGACTGGATAATCGTTACCACCAGGCTGAGTCATATCGCCAAAGTAAAGGACGTCTTTCTTTTCAAGTTTGAGATATTCAAGAAGTTTAGTCATACCAAACTCTTTGTTCATGCCTGGGGTGATAGCATTGATTGAAGTAGTACCACCAATTTCGTACTCGAATTCTGGAGCTTTTTCTTTACAAAGTTTAACGATTTGTTCGCGCTTCTTGCAATCTGGATCCCATGCATATTTTGCTTCGGTGCCAGCTTTTTGGCCGAGAGCTGAGAAAGTAACCTGTGATAAGCGGTTTTCGATGATTTCATCGCCAGGAGCGAGCTTATCTTCTTCCCAGAAGCCAAGTTCTCTTGCAGAGTCTTCGATAGCTTTAGAAATCTTTGCGACTTGTTCGTCGGTGAGTGGGTAGTTATAGACCTGTTCCCAGTTTTCTTTAGCATAGCCATTGCCTGAAGGAATATAGCGATAGTACTGAGTACCTTGAGCGACAAAAAGGTGGAGGTGGCTAAGTTGCTCCTCGGTTGCGTGACCGGTCTCGACGAGACGATCGACAATTTGAATTAAGAACTGATCAAATTTCTGGCCAGAAATAGGACAAATTTCGAAGTGATTAAGACAGTCAGTTAAAAGCTCAGCGATTTCATCAGGAATCGGAGTCTTTGCAATATTTAATGTTTGATCAATATCAAATGAGAGTGCTTTTCTCATGTTACCTCCTTAAAGTTTTATAAATCAATTATTTTACAAGAGCAAATTTGTTTTTACCACGTTTCAAGATTGAGAGTGAGGTGATTTCAAATGCTTCGTCGGTGACTTTCTCACCATTTACAGAAATTGCATTTCCAGCAATCATTTTTCTTGCTTCGGTCTTTGAGCTGACAAGTTCAGTTTCAACGAGAGCATCGACGAGTGAAATAGCTGGGCGTTCTTCGCTGAGTTTTAAGGTTGGAAGAAGTAAAGCGATGCTTTCGATTTCGTTTTCTGTAAGTTGGCCGAGTTTCTTACCACCAAAGAGAATGTCGGTAAGAGTAATAGCAGCTTTGGCAGAAGTCTTGCCGTGAACAACTTCGGTAGCACCTTTAGCGAGAGCTTTCTGAGCGACGCGTTTTTCTGGAGCAGCTTTATGTTCAGCTAAGATAGCTTCGATTTCCTCTCTGCTATAGACGGTGTAAATCTTTAAGAGATATTCAACTGATTCATCAGCTTGGTTAAGCCAGAACTGATAGAAGTCAAAGACTGGAGTGAAGTTGCCCTGACCATTATCACTTGAAGCGAGCCAGATTGCATTACCTTCAGACTTACCGAATTTGCGGCCAGTTGCTGGATCGATGATGAGTGGAGTTGACCAAACATCAGCAGTAGCATTCTCAAACTTATTAATTAAACGAATACCAGTCGATGCGTTACCGAATTGGTCGGCGCCACAAAGTTGAAGATCGATACCGTATTCTTTGTAGAGATGCCAGAAATCGTAACCTTGAATAAGGGTGTAGCTAAATTCTGCATAAGAGATACCTGAGCCACCTTCACCGATACGGTTTTGAATGAATTTACGATCAAGGAGCTGAGTCATTGAGAAAGCCTTACCAACAGAGCGAAGGAACTCGAGGTAGTTCATATTCTTGAACCAGTCGTAGTTGTCGACCAGAGTAACTTCCCAGTTATCATTTTCGGCGTCACCATCGTCTTTAGTATTAGCAGCACCATCTGGAGAAATGACAGATTCCATTTGCTTTTTGATGCAAGCTTTGTTATGTTCAACTTCTTCAAGAGTTTTCAAATCACGTTCGCCGGTTTCTTTTGGATCACCGATTTGGCCGGTTGCACCACCGACGAGAAGATATGGTTTATATCCGTGGCGCACAAAACATGCACACATCATCAGAGCTGCAAGATTGCCGATGGTCAAGCTGTCAGCAGAAGGGTCAGCTCCGAAATAGAATTTCTTTGACTTTCTTTCGTCAAGGTTTGTAGGGTCTTTTATTGTGGTCTCAGCTTGAAAACCACGCCAAATTAATTCTTCGGATAATTTCATAATATCTATATTTTACCATAAAAACAGGGAGATTTCCATCTCCCTGTTATTTTTATTAGATCTTAACCGTTGCGGTGTCGCTCATACCGTTTTTATCGGTCACGACGACTTTGATTGTATCGCCAGATTTTGCGTTTGAAATATTGAAGTTCACCTTCTCAGTAGTCATCGTTTTACCTTCGACTTTATTGCCATTTAGGTAAAGAATGTATGATTCGAGGTCTGAGCTTCCCTTCAAAGCGGTGAAGGAACCCTTAGCCGTAGTGCCAGCTAGTACCGGTTTTTCGATTGCTACGGTTGGGCCTTTAATTGTACATGTATCTTCACTTTCGCGATCGTAACCTTCTGGGATACCGCTATAGACCTTGGTCTTTGTTACTGGGTCTTCCATGACGGTAACTTCGATTGATTCTTGTAATGATTCTGGAGTACAGTCTTTAGCAAGTTTCTTAGTAACTTTGTTGAAGACGAGAGTTTCTTTCTTTGCGCCAGAAGTCTTTGAATTAAACCAGCTTGGCCAGATATCCTTTTGACCATTTACAGTCATACTTTGGATGCCAGATGGAGCCTGTGGTTGATCGCCTGGATGCCATCTACCTTCTGGTTCATAGATTTCTTTGTGGACGCGTTCCATGTAATCGTTAACTACGCGGCGAACAAGGTTGTTTGATGAGCTTGAAAGACCAGAACCATCGTGGTTACCATTCCAGACTGTGGTTGCAACTGCAGTTGATGTACTTGCAATCCATGAGTCCTTAGTAACGAGTGAGTTAGTAGTAGTTGTAGTACCAGTCTTAGTTGCAGTCCAAACGCCAGGAACAGTAAAACCGAATGCGTATGACATTGAGCCGAACATCATTGTACGAGCTTGAGCATCGCTAAGGATGTTAAGTACCATGTAGGCGACCTGTGGATCGTAAACTTGCTTGCCTTCGTTATCGGTCCAGCTTTCGATGACATCACCGCTAGAGTTCTTGAGCTCAAGGATGTATGCGAGTGGCTTATATACACCGCCACGAGCCATTGATGCATATGCGTTTGCGTGCTCGATTGCGCGAACACCACAACCTGAACCAATTGCGATTGAGAGGCCATAAGTTGAAGCATCACGGCCTTCACAGTATGAAATATCACCAAGTTGATGTGCTATATCAAGTGAGTTTTCAACACCGTTAATATAGAGAGCTTTTACTGCACCAATGTTAAGAGAGTTTGCAAGTGATTTTCTGATTGTAATGTTGCCATAGAATTGGCCAGAGTAGTTACGAAGCTTACATGAACCAGAGTTACCACCACAGTAGATCTTATCGATGTTTTCATCTTTCAAGATTGTGCCTGGGCCGTAGTTTTGACCATCACGTTGCATGAAGAGTGGACCATAATCAAGAATTGGCTTAATTGATGAACCTGGCTCGAGAAGTGAGGTCGTAGCATTAAGCTCACCATAGCCTGGACGGTTCCAGTCGATTGAACCAACCATTGCGAGAACTTGACCAGTTTCAACATCAACAGATGCAAGAGCGATATTGTCCGAAGCGTTTAAGTTGGTCATGCCAGCACCAGTTGCAACTGCAGCTTCTGCAATTTCCTGTGCGCGGATATCAATTGTGGTTTTAATAGTGAAACCACCAGCACGCATGGTCTTCATACCATATTTCTCTTCGAGTTGTTTCTTAACTTCGAGAACGAAATGTGGAGCCTTGATACCATCATATTGGCCACCTTCAGGGCGAATAGTATCGAGAATATTAATTGCTTTTGCTTCGTCGCGTTCTTCCTTAGAAATGTAGCCCATTTCGCACATCACATCCAAGGTCTTTTGTTGGCGAGCAACGAGCGCTTCGTTTCCGGCAGTATTATATGGGTTTAATACTGCAGGGTTGTTTGGAATTGAAGCAAGAAGAGCAGCTTCAGCAAGAGTAATATCTTTTACACTCTTACCAAAGTAAGCTTGAGCAGCTGATTCAACACCATTACGACGACCACCATATGGAGACTCGTTAAGATACATCGTAATGATTTGTTCCTTAGAATACATTTTCTCGACTTCGATTGCGAGAATCATTTCCTTGATTTTACGAGCAAGACCACCACGGTTTTCTGATGCAGCTTCATCTGAGAAGTAGACCTGCTTAATAAGCTGCTGGGTCAAAGTTGAACCACCCTGGACACCTTGGTGCGTAAGGATTGACCAAGCTGCACGAGTAATACCAGTAATATCAATACCATTGTGATTATAGAAGTTGCGGTCCTCGATTGCGACGGTAGCCTGTTTTAAGACATCTGGGATTGATTCAGCATCGGTGGTAAGACGATAGTCACCATCACCACGGTCTTCCCAAAGGACATTGCCGTTACGATCAAGATAGGTGTTTACGGATTCTGAAACACGCATTTCGTCGAGACGGATTGATTCAAGATCTTTTTTATAGTAGAGGAAAAGACCACCAAGTGCAATGATGCCGAGAAGGAACATTGCAGCGAAGGCCTTTAAGAAGAAGAATAAACCGCGTTTACTAAAAATAAATTTAGCAACACGTTTTGGATGGAGACGATAGAAAAAGCGAAGAACTGGGTTCTTTGGCATATCAGCAAGCTCTTCAGCGCGCTTGCGAGCGTGCGACTCTTTCTTAGCTTTATAGCGATTACTCAAGCTTGAATAAACATTCAATGCTTTATCTTTTTTCGAAAGCAATGCTTTCTTTGGAGCTTTAGAAGTTTTCTCGCTCTTTTCAGTTTTTTCAGATTTAAGTGGCTTTGGTGACCTCAAAATTTTCTCCGGTTTAGCGGATTTTTTTGGTTTATCACTGGCCTTTTTCGAGAATTCAGGCATTCTCGAAGCTAAGGGTTTCTTTTTCTTCTCCATTTCCACCTCTACTTATAATTTCTACTTACTATATTTTAGCACAAATAGGGCCTATTTCAAAACATATTAAATTTGAATTTATAACGATTTATGTTATAATTATAGCACTATGACAGTATTATATATTATGATCGTTCTGATCCTTTTACAAACGACGTTTTTGTCATGCAAGGCATGTTGCAAAACGAAGATCAGCAGCGGCAAACGAAAAATTTATGTGGATACTTCCGCACTGATGGATGGAAGAATTCTAAGCATCGCTAAGACAGGTTTTATTGGCGATGATTTAATCATTCCCCGCTCAGTTATTCGCGAATTACAATTACTCGCAGATGGTAAAGATTCTGAAAAACGTATGCGTGCAAGACTTGGCATGGATACTGCAAATGAACTAGAACGAGTCGTTTATTGTAATACTGAAATTCTTGAAGACGCACTTGATCGTACGCCAGTCGATGAACGTTTGATCGAGCTTGCAAAACGTAATCACGGCATGATTTTTACATGTGATTATAATTTGCAAAAAGTTGCTGAGACTGAAAAAATTGAAGTCTTGAATCCAAACGAACTCGCGAATAATTTACGCTCTGAATTTGTTCCAGGTGACAAATTTAAACTCAAAATTTCAACTGAAGGCCAAAACCCAAAACAAGGCGTCGGTTACCTTCCGGAAGGTACCATGGTGGTAGTTGATGATGCACATAAACTTATCGGTAAAGAAATTGAAGTGATTTTTGAAAAGTATATTCAGACCGCTAGTGGACGTATGCTTTTTGCAAAGAAAGTCACAAAAAGAAGAACTAATATCCCAAAAGCTGTCATCAATAAAGTTAAACCTCAAAAAGGTCAACGCCAAGCGCGTGGGCGTGCTCGCGGTTCTGCAAAATAAGATTTTCGTATTTCTCAACTAAGTCAGTACGATTCATTTTTCGTGCGACGTCGAGTGCGAGATCAAAACGTGATGCATGATTTAAGGTCAACATTTCGAGTGGAGTGGTAGTTGAACCTTGCTCTTCAAATCCGTGTGCGAAAATTTCGGCATTGGTGTAGTTTTTCAAAATATGTTTCAAAGTGTCTTTATAGCCATGGAAGTTTGAAATGATTGGTGTGCCTTTGATGTAGAGTTTATCAAAAGTTTCTTGGCTCATTACGCGGCTACAGGTGCCGATTTTTTCATGTGTAAGCGAAAGAATATTAATAAAACGAAGTTTTAATTCCGGCATATCGCTGCGCACAATTTTCATCGCTTCAAGTGATTCGCGAGTTGCAATATCACCAGCGGCAGTAAAGATGAAATCAAAATGGTTTTGATCCGATTCGAGATAGAATGTATCGCCATCCGAAGCGAAACCAAAAATACTTGCACCAAAATCGAATTGATAATAGGCGTGATCACCGTCAATATATTGCGGTTCGTCAGTCTTATTAAAAGTCACAAGGTTTACTACATTTTCGGAATGAACCATGTAATCAAAAACCGCTTTCATCGATTCAGAGTCAACTGGGAAAAAGCAGTTTACATTTTTTCCTGGACGATCAAGCAAAGTGCTAATTAGAACTGGTGATTGGTGCGAGAAACCATTGTGGTCCTGGCGCCAACAAGTTGAAGTACTGAGCAGATTTACAGCTGGATATTTTTCGCGCCATGAAACTTTTTCGCTTTGTTCAAGAAACTTTAAATGCTGAATAATTTGGCTTGTAATAATACTAAAGAAACTTTCATAGCTCGTCATCATGGCTTTATTTTTAGCTAAAATTGCACCAAGCATACATGCGAAAAGTGTGTTCTCAGAAAGCAGCTCAACAATTCGACCGCCATCTTTTTCTTTCATATCCCATGATTTTATATCAAGGTTAGACCACGCGCGAGATTCAGTTTCGTAGACAGCATCAAGCTTATTGCTAGTAGTTTCATCCGGTGAAAATAAGTAGAATTTTTCGTTAATTCTCATTTCGTTTTTAATGAGTTCACCAAGAGTTTTTGCAGAAGATTTTTTCGTCATAGTGTAAATCCTTTTTCTTTGTCGAATAGCTCATTAAAGCGATATGATTTCATCCAAGTATTCAATACTTTTAATTCTTTTTCATCGGTTTTAGCATTTAATAGCGGGATTTGGTGGGCTTTGAAGTTGCCACGAATTTTTAAGCCATCAAGCTCTTCTGGACCAGTTAAGCCTTTGTCAGTTTTCATAATAATAAATGGTGGATTCATTTTTTCACCGTGTTTGATACTACGGAAGATAGAGTAAGCTTCATCTAAAGCATTTTTAAAATCGTCTACTGCATAATTCAATGCAAGTTCAGCATCTTCATTTGTAGCACGAACAAAAAGTGGCGTAAAACCGAAACCACGAATGAGTTCTGAAATTTCACGATCGGATTTGCGACCAGCAATAGTTGGTGCAGAAATTTTATAGCCATTAAGGTGCAAAATTGGTAAGACATTACCATTTCTGGTGCCGCTAAATAACTTATTTAAATTCATTGATGCAAGTGCGGTAGCAGTTTCGAATTCACCATCGCCAATCAAGCATGCAACGGTTTTTTCTGGATTGCCCAAACAAAAACCATAACTCGTTGCGAGTGCGTAACCAAGTTCGCCACCCTCGCAAATTACGTGTGGCGTCATTGGCGAAGCATGCGATGGGTATCCGCCTGGCCATGAAAAATTCTTGCAAACATAGGCGATACCATTTTCATCACGCGTAGCTTTACTATCAACAGCTTCAAGTTCACCGTCAATAAATAAGTTTGCCTGGAGTGCTGGAAAACCATGTCCTGGTCCAATTACTACATCAATATTTTCGTCATAAGTTTTTAGACAATTGTAAGCAAGGTTAATACCTGGACAAGTTCCCCAGTGTCCGAGTAGTCTCGGTTTTATATCATCAAATTCAAGTTCTTTTTCAAGCAAGAAATTTTGGCGCAAGAAAAGCTGGGCAACCGTTAGATAGTTTGCCGCACGGATTTTTTTCAAGATTTTATCTTTATTATAGCCCACTCCTAGCATAAGCTTATTATAACACAGAGAGAGCGTTTAGAACATTCTCAAATACTTCATCACGAGTGCCAGAAGCATCGATTTCGATCAAAAGATTGAGTTTATCGTAATGCTTTAATACCGGTTCAGTTTTTTCATGGAACTCTTCGATACGAGTTTCGAAAACTTTTGGATCAGCATCATCACCGCGCATGCCGCGATCACCAAGTTCTTTAGCAGCCTGCCAACGTGAGCGAACGTCATCTTCAGAAAGTTTCAAATAAATGACCGCACCGATTTCATGACCAGATTCTTTAGTATGCTTCATAACTTCATCTTCTTCTCCTTCCCAGCGGCCGATTGAAGATAAAACGAGTGGCTTATCGATAAGCTCTTCGGTATAAAAATGTGGCAAGACAATATCGTAGAATTTATTAGTTGGGATCAACTCGCCACTTTCCGTCATGTGATCATTTTTCTTTGCTTCATAATCGCGAATAATGTCACCAGATGATAAAAATTCACCGCCAATTAATTCTGCAAGACGCTTACCAACTGTATCTTTTCCGCTCATTGGAAGTCCAAAGATATTGATACTTCCAGATTTTAACCAACTTTTGATTTTTCCGACTCTTTCGTCCATATTTCTCCTTTTAGCCATTATAACACACATAAAAAAGCCCCCGGGTTAGGGTCCGGGGGCGGAGGTGATAATACATTTCTTTTAGCTAACTCGTTTATTTGCTCGCTCTCTAGCTCGTCTTTCTTCGGCTTCATAGCCTCGGATAAACTGTTCACGAATCTTAGCTAGCTTTTCATCGGTGTAAACACCGGCACAAAGGTCTTCCCAAGTCTCCTTGGCGTAGTCTCTAATTGGCTCTGGTATGAGCTCTTCCCCGTTACGAATTATTTCATCGCCAACCATCTCTACACGATATTCATTGTAGCCACGATATTTATCTGTGTATTGTGCTACTGCAATGCCTTTTCTGGCAATCCAGACTTTCATATTAGGCTGGCCTTCGTGTTTGTGGTTGCGACTTTTGAGGTAGATACTCCATTCGCTGTTGTCATAGACTACTAAACAGTTAAACCCTTTGTACTTTTCTTCCATACTCATATTATGGACCTCCTTTTTAAAATGTGCGTTATGGGATGAATTATCCCAGTAATAGTCTTTATAATAACATAAAAAGAATCAAAAAGCAAGGAGTCTGATTTAAACTTTGTTAGATACGTTTGACGCGGACCATAGCGGTACGCAAAACTTCATTGTTATAAAGATAACCTGGGCGAAGCTCTTCAGCTACAACTTCTTTTTCACCATCAGACTCTTCCATAGAAATAGCGTCATGAAGATCTGGGTTAAAATCAGTTCCCTCTTTAGTTTCAATCTTTTTAAGACCAAGGCTATCCATTGTTTTTTCAAGCGTCTTAGCAACTGGAGCTAGAGTTTCTGGGTTAGCAGCAATAGCACGAGACATGTCGTCGATAAGTGGCAACATTTTTAGAATGGTTGCATCCTGAGCAATCTTTTTGGCTTGTTCACGCTGGATTTCAACTTGTTTTCTAAAGTTTTCAAAATCAGCACGAGTACGCTGAAGGTCATTTAAAAGTTCAGTTTTTTCGGCTTCAAGTTTTGCAGTTTCTGCAGATTCTTTTGGTGATTTTTTCTTTAGATCCATAGTTCTCCTTATAAAGTATTTTCAAGAATATTTCCAGCATGGCGGACGAGGCTCATGGTTTCGGCATAGTTTTGGCGGGTTGGGCCAAGCACTCCAATATAGCTACTATCTGAATACGGGCTTCTAAATCTCGAAATAATTAACGAAACGCCAGACGATTTGCCGATTGGGTTTTCGTGACCAATAAAGATATTGAGTGGCTCACCTGGGCGAGCTTCTCTTAGCCATGGTTCAAGATTATCAAGTAATTTTGCTACATCCTGAATCTTTGAGTTATCAAGAAATTCTGGCTGAGAAAAGAGCTTTGAAATACCAGAAAGATAGAGCTGTTCACCAATAGTACCAAGACCAAGGTTGCCAGTAAGTTCAGCAAGCATATCAACTGCAGAACGAATTGCATAATCGGTGCGTTCCTGAGAATTGACGCGAACTTCAAGCGCATGGATGTTGCGGTTTGGCATACTTGTGCCAGAGCCGAGCATTCTTGATGGCTCGCGCAGAGCGTTTTCGTGTTGCTCGGTCAAAGAGTTAACATAGAAACGATAACCAGCATCAGTTGGAACACGACCAGCTGAAGTGTGTGGCTGAGTGATCAAACCAGCTTCTTCAAGACGAGCCATTTCAGCACGAATAGTAGCAGATGAGACGTCAAAAAGTTTTGCTAAAGTTACAGAACCGACAGGGGTTGCGACCTCTGCAAATTCTTCAATAATGGCAAATAAGATTTGTTTTTGACGCTCGGTAATTTCCATACCTTAATTATACGACTTTAGCACTTGAAATGCAAGAGTGCTAATTATGCATCTGAGCCAGACACATCAATTATGCATCTGACCGCCATGCCATCGATATTATCTATATTGTACTTAACGGAAGGGGTAGTATCAAAGCCATAAGATTGCCAATAACGTCTTTCGTCTTTTTCCCAATACCAGTAAAATCCTTCCGTCCCGACACTGGTTAATACGCCATCATCGATATATCCACCCTTTGAGAAGGTGGACGCTAATTCAGTTAGGTCTACGTCCTCTTCCTCATTTGGAGTACTATTAAATAAGGATGGTAGCGTCCAGCCTCTTGGACAGACGATATCGGAAGCCGTACGATTATATAGTCCACCATATGTTCCGTTATCATAATATGCAGGCGCTATTTTGTACTGCCAATCCGTTTTATGTGGAATTGGATCAATGAAGCCTTGAAGTGAGCTTGCTGGAAGTTGTACATACTCAGCTGGCTCTCCGCCTTCTTCTTCTGGTTCTAAATCCCAATCTGATACATTAGACAGAGTTGGGGTTAGTTGAGCTGGACCCTTCAGGTTAAGGTTTTCTTTCATCCAACAAGTGCTCCCAACTCTTATAATGTTATACTCTTGGCCATCTCGAAGATCTACGAGCGTTTCAGTATCACCATTGTTGATTGTGCTACAATCGAAGTTCTGCATAGCTCGATATAGAGACTCGCCTTTTGCATGAAGCACTGTACCATCGGATGGGTTGCCGTCTACACCATTAACATAAGCAGTAAAGATTACAGTGTCCGCATAAACACCAGCGGTCAAATACATGTCAATTTTAGCGCCAAAGTCAACTTGGGTACGATCATAACCAGGGTCTGCTGGGGTTGGGCTATTAGTAGTTTTAAGACGAATCGGTTTGCCATTCGGATTCATTCTGTAAAAGTTAGTGCCATCAAGCGAAAATCCCCAAGTATTACCATCCATATCGTCACCAGTTTTTGAGCCTAGAAAATTTGAAGTCAAAACATCATCTACGTTAGCAGATTCGTGCACTAGATTTGTATCAGAATCCATATCTTCAAGGCCAAGGCTAAACCCATATACCGAGTTTGTAGTAACATCTACATTTACTGGACCTTGGACAAATTGATTATGAAAATTAGCATCAAGATTCAATTCACTTTTGTCAACATGAATAGCTATTGCCGGAGCAACGTTAAGATTTACATCCAGACTTTCTGAAGCATGGCTGTCTGCATGCGACTTTATAACCGGCGAATAAAAATACACAGCAAGGACTGCAACTAAAAATGCACCCACAAAAATACCGAGCTGGTTGATTTTTTCTTGATACCCATGTGTTTGTGTTTTACCCATTTTATATGACCCTTAGCATTAGATAATACGCTAATTATAATTTAGCATAAGCTTTTTAAGTTTGTCAAGGTTACTAGATAGCAACACAGCGAATATTATGACCGAGGCCTCGGTAGCCTGATTGAACCGAATTGACTGCAGTAGATGAGAATGACATGTAGGAGGCATTCGAGGCCTGTGTTGTATATGAAGTCCAGTAACGCCCTGAGGTGCCACGACTAGATGGACTTTGCGTGCTATTGTTACGATAATATCCAGCTCGGGTAAAGTTTAGCGGAGCTGTAATCATTGACGCAGCAGCTGGTGTATTACTACTACCGCTTGCATAAGCAGCTAATAATCCAGTGAATGATTTCGTATTACCAGAGGCCGGAAGCCTCCAGCCTTTAGGACATATAGAAGCAGATGCTTCGCCTGTTGTTAAAGTAGTAATGCCAGTACCACCAGTTGCAGCATACCAGTTATAAGAAACTCCAGCTGACTCCCAAAGATATGCATTACTATTTTCGGTTGGGCTTGCATTTTGTGTTCTACCGCCGCGATAATAAGCATAGTTGCCAGTTTGCTCGTAGCTCCTAGCAATATTTTCAGAATTCGGCCACCTAGTGCCAGAGCCTGTTTGCGTTGTGTTTGTCGGTGTAAATGTACTGGTCCCACCAGTATTAGTTGATGTTATTACTGGTTCGTTTGCATAAAGAATCAAGCTTAGGTTTTGTGACATCCAGCAGTTGCCATCAGCTAGCTTTGAAATTAAGTAGCGAGTCCCATCGCGTTCATCTTCAAGAACGGTTCGTGGGACATAACTTTCATTCCCATTTTTTGAGCCATCCCAATCAAAGTTAGTTGCAGATTTATTTGGCTTTTGCGTATTAGAACAAATTTTTGGCGTCATTTCCTGCATCTTTGCGATATCAAAGATTGTACGCATATCTTGCATTTCGTGCGCAATTACCGTAAACATAACCGTCTTCTTATATGCACCTGGAGCAATACTCATATCAACTTTTGCGCCAAGATAAACCGTTGCGGTTTTTTCTGCTGTAGATGGAAAATGATCGATGTTTTTTAATATGGCATGATTTGCCGAGGTTGGAATTTTTGAGAAATTAGTACCATCAGTTGAGTACCCCCATTTATTAGCTGCCATCGTTGCACTTGTGACCGTACTATCAAAATCTGAAGCTATTACATCGTTGATAGACAGGTCGGTATTTTTCATGTCGGTATAGTTATCTTCTGATGAAAAATACATTTCAAAACCACCAGAACTGTTCGTCGAAGCAGTGGCTATAACTGAGTCAGATTCGAAATTACCTTCAGCAGTTGGCGTAAGATTCATTGTTATATCATAAGTACTCAAGGTTACACCAGCATAAGGTAAAACATCAGTTGTAACAGTGACCGGACCATCATCTTCGGCATGAGTTTTAAAAACCGGAGAATAAAAATACACAGCAAAAGCTGTGATCATAAACGAACCCGCAAAAATGCCAAGTTTTCTCATTACACTATCAACATGGCAACTTTTTCTAAGAATTTTCCCCATTGAACACCTATCAAAAATCTTAAACTTAATATAAGTTTAACATAAGCTAATTAAGATGGTCAAGATTTAGTCGTCGCGTTTAAGCATGACAGTGAAGGCTTCGGATGGAATATCAATTTTTCCAAAGCGTTTCATACGAGCCTTACCACGTTTCTGCTTTTCAAGTAGTTTTGCCTTACGGTCGCGGTCACCAGTGTGAATTTTTACAGTCACATCTTTTCTATAAGCACCGATAGTTTCACGAGCAATAATGCGCGCACCGATTGCAGCCTGGAGAGCTACTTCATAGTTCTGACGAGGAATGACCTGTTTCAATTTCTTTGTAATATCGCGGCCAATTGCGTCAGATTCAGAGCGGTGACACATAATAGCAAGAGCATCAATTTTATTGCCACCAACCAAGAAATCCACGCGAACGAGATCTTCGGTTTTGTAACTAGAAATTTCGTAGTTGAATGAGGCATAACCGGAAGTAAGGGATTTCAATTGATCATAGAAGTCAGTAAGCAAGTTTGCCATTGGAGCTTCAAAGTCAATTACTGCACGATCTTCCATGTAGGAAATATTGTTGTGCAAACCGCGTTTTTCGACGATTAAGTTCAAAACGTTGCCAATCATTGAAACTGGCAAAATGATTTCACCTTTTACCCAAGGTTCACGAATTTCCATAACCTCAGACATGTCTGGGAGGTCTGATGCGGATTTGATTTCAATTTCTTCGCCATTATTCAAAACTACTTCGTAGTTGGTTGATGGGTTAGTTACGACGAGATCAAGATCGAATTCACGTTCGAGACGTTCACGAATAATGTCCATATGAAGCAAACCAAGAAAGCCAATGCGAAGACCAAAACCAAGCACTGGTGAGTTTTCTGGTTCAAAACGAAGTGCAGAGTCCGATAAGGCAAGTTTTTCAACGGCTTCTTTTAAGTCCTTGTATTGATCGTTTGAAACTGGGAAAAAACCTGCATAAACAAATGGCAAGACGTTTTTATAGCCTGGAAGTGGAGTTGTTGCTGGTTCTTTTTGCAGTGTTACAGTATCACCAACTTTCGCCTCACGAGTGGTTTTCAAGTTCGTAACAATATAACCAACCTCACCAGCTTCGAGCTCGTCTTTTGGTTTCATTTTTGGGTTCAAAATACCAACTTCAAGTGCAATGCCATTAGTCTTGTTTTCCATCATGTGAATGTTTGCATTCTTTGGGATTTTACCATTCACAACGCGCACATAAAGCACCACACCGCGGTAATCATCAAAGTATGAATCAAAAATCAAAGCACGGGTTTCGTGTTCTTCTTCGGTTTTTGGAGCTGGGCCACGTTCAACAATTGCGTCGAGAACTTTTTCGACATTCATACCAGTCTTTGCGGAAACTGGAATAATTTCTGAAGGATCACAACCTAAAAGATTTACGATTTCGTTCGTAACTTTTTCAACGTTTGCAGCTGGAAGATCAACTTTGTTAATAACTGGAATAATTGTTAAGTCTTGTTCAATTGCAAGATAAACGTTAGCGAGAGTTTGAGCTTGAATGCCTTGCGTTGCATCAACCACGAGAATAGCAGATTCAACTGCCTGAAGACTACGCGAAACTTCATAAGAAAAGTCGACGTGACCTGGCGTATCAATAAGGTTTAGCTCGTAACCTTTATAGTTCATTTGAACTGGTGTGAGCTTAATAGTAATTCCTTTTTCGCGCTCGAGTTCCATCGAATCAAGGAGCTGAGATTTCATCTCACGTTTTTCAACGGTGTTCGTAATTTCCATCATACGATCGGCAAGAGTAGACTTGCCGTGATCAATATGCGCAATAATACAAAAGTTTCGGATTTTATCGGAATTCATTAAGAGCAATTATACAATACTAACAGAGAGAACGCAACTAATCACTCTCTGCCAGTACTTCCACTTTCTTCGTCTTTCGGCTCACTTGGATTATTGCTAATAGATGTGCCTCTCATTATACATCTAATACTATGGCCATTTCTTCTATCGCTAGTTTCTAATCTTAGGCCGTTATTATCTAATAACACAATATTACGTTTTGTATCACGATCTCCTACACTACTTGGAGCCGTGTCGGTCCACCAGGTGCCGATAGACCCCTGACCATTCACGCCATTTTCGAGCGTATATGATCCTGATTTTTCAAGATTAATGTGCACCTGCAGTAAGTCATCGGCACTAATACCGTTGGTCAAGCTTAGGTTATAGTCATTAAATAGATTCAACCAGTCATTGCTGCTTGGTAAATACCATTTTCCGCTTGGACAAGATGACATCCCTCTGCCATATTCATTTGTGCTATTTTGCGCTCCGCGCGTTTCGCCCAAGGACGCTGCATTGTAGTTATAATAAGCGCCATAACCCTCAGTGCTTGTCTCGTAAACCTCGCCACTATTATAAGTAAATGACCAATCATTTAGAGAATCTGGTATCAAGTACTTATTGCCGCTAAAACGACCAGCATACTGCGTATCATCGGTACTTGCTAAATAATCTGTAATGTCGAGATTCTGGGTCATCCAACAGTTACCGTCTTTTAATAGAACAACTTCATACGTCCTGCCGTCACGTTCATCCTTAAGCGTCCAGGTTCTTTCGGGCATTTCCCAATTTTCATCATCATAATCTGGCCACGGTGATGGACATTTGAAATTTTGCATCGTATACACTTGTGTTCCATCCTGACCATTTACAATTGCCGAGGCAAGTAGCATGTCGGCGTAGTAACCCGACATTGTTGAGCTACCAACTTTTACACCAAATTTAACATCAGTTTTTGCATCGTTTTCATTTTTTATTGCAGAAGATACACTTCTCAGAAGCACAGGATTTCCAAACACTGGAATTTTATAATAATTTGACGAATCCATCGAATAGCCCCACGTGTTAGGATCCATAGTTTCACTAGTTTTAGATCCGGCAAAAGTCGAGGTAAATCTACTGTTTGATGATGTAGATCTATTTTCTAGATTAGTATTCTCGTCAACGTCTTCAAGCATTAGTGAATAGCCATAGGAGGAGTTTGTATCGACATAAATATGTGCCGTTTCAGATACGAAATTATCAGTTCTAGATTTCATCCTCCGAGCATCATAATCATCTACAAATATACTTAGTCTCGGAGCTACACTTAAATTAACATCAACCGAACTTGTCGCGTTTCCGTCTGCATGAGTTTTTATAACAGGAGAATATGCGTAGACGGCAAAAACTGTAGCAAGTAGGGAGATTGAAAAGATTCCTAGTTTCGTTGCTAAATCATATTTTTTCATTAAAAGCTACCCCCCTCTTCTACACGCTGATATTTATTGATAGTAGAGCCAGTGACACAACGTACTGGAAGACCCACGCCATAGTTTTCATCTTTACCTTGAAGTGTAGCAAAACCATCCTCGCCGCCGACGATATTTAGCTTATACGTCTCAAGCATATACGGTGATTCTTTATAGTAATAAGTATCAGGCATCCAAATCAGGCCAGCTTCACCTACTTCATCAAATATGCCGTTCCGTAGGGATCCAGATAGATATAAGTTTAATAATGTATAATCAAGAGATATATAAGGGTAACTTACGCCGCTTCTTTCTACTACACTACCTCCACCACTTGAAAGCTGAGTCGGATCGACAATGTAGAACAAATTTTCATAATCATCATAGTCCGGCATATGCCAACCCTTTGGGCAAACCGAATATTGGAGTGTCCCAATAAAACTTCCATCGACCTCATCATTGTAGGCTTCGATAGATCCAGCAGTGGCAGCATACCACGAGTAATATGCGCCATTACTATCATCCAGGTAATAGACGGCATCATTCATCACATTTGCGTCTAGGTCTTCTTGACTTAATTCAAATCCAGACATGTCACTAGCTTTAAGCACAAAGTTCTCTGCAACATTCGAGTCTTCAGGAGTAAGAGTATAATTTGTTAAGCGCAAGTTTTGACGCATCCAACATTTACCATCGGCAAGCCTACCAACTGAATAGACGTTACCGTCGCGAAGATCGGTCGTGTTTACAATCTGGCCCATTGGGACGCGCTCGCAGTCAAAGTTTTGCATGTTAGCAGTTGTGCCACCAAGGGTATAAATTGGAACCCTCACGTCTTCACCATTTTCTTCAATATAGAACAATCCGTCTTGCGTATTTACGTATGCCGTAAAGATTACTACGTCAGTATATGTTCCTGAAATTGTATCCATTCCAACTTTAGCGCCAAAACTTACAGTCTTTGTATCATAGCCAGGATTTTCTGGTGAGGCTGCATTAGTCTTATTAATTAGGGTTGATATTCCATTTGGAGGCATACTATAAAAATCTGTAGCATTTAGTGAAAAGCCCCAATTTTCAACTTCCATAGTAGAGCTAGTCTTCGTTCCTTCGTAGTTAGAACGAATTTGAGTTGTAACTGACGGATTATCGTGCATCATACTAGTGTTAGCGTCTGCATCCTCAATCGTCAACGTATGTCCCAAATACGAGTTTGTCGCAACATAAACATTTACATTGCCGGACGCAAATGAACCTGGTAGAGCAGAGATATCAACTTCCTCTTTATCTAAACTTATTCCAATATGCGGAGTCACAAATATTCCAACTTGCAGTTCTCGTTGGTCTGTCGTATTATATGAGCTTGTCGCATTAGTCCTGATTACTGGCGAATAAAAATACACAGCAAGAGCTGTGACTAAAAATGAACCGGCAAAAATACCAACTTTACTAAACATATTCAAGCTTTGCGCTTTATTCTTTTTCATAGCATACGACCTAATTGTATACTATAAGTTTAGCATAAGCGTTTTTGTAATGTCAACTATTCATCTTTTATCGTTGCTTCATTAGTAGCAAGTTTTCCGTCACGGAATGGGTTAACGAAGTTTGGTACAAAATCTTTGCGACCAGATTCTTTTTTGATTTTTTCTTCTTCGTCTTTAACGATTAATTCGTAATCATTAACTTCTTTAATTTGTGAACGGCCAATAATTAATTCTGGATCTAAGAATGATTTCATGAGCGGACGTTTTACGGTGAATTGCATAATTTCCATAGTATTTGGATCAAAAGAATAATCAACAACTTTACCAAGTTTAGTTCCCTTTTTGGTTTTAACTTCAAGCCCAACGACATTGAAATTTAAGTCCATAATTTCGTCGAGCTTAATAATGTCACCACGAGAAACAAGGTCGTCAATCGAATCAATAATCATACCGATGTTTGAATATTCACGAACACTACGAAGATCAAGGATATCACCATGCTCACCGTCGCCAGTTTGGGGTCCATCAACGTTTAAAGCAATAATCTTTAAATTTTCTGGATCAACTACTTCACTTACGACACGTCCAATTGGGCCACCAAGATGAAGGCTTAATACTGGACAACCGATAAGACGAGATGATTTTAGTAACATGTTATAATTAGTATAACACATGAAAAAAGTTTTAGCGGTTTCCGGCGGGGTGGATTCCATGGTTCTTCTTGATCTTTTCAAGAATGACCCAGATATTTTGGTGGCACATTTCAACCATGGCACCAGAAAATCTGCTGACGAAGACGAAGAGTTCGTTAGAAAAAAATGCGAAGAACTCAATGTTGCATTTACGGCTGGACATGCTAAACTCGGCGAGAATACTTCTGAGGAAGCTGCGCGCGAAGCACGCTATAAGTTTCTGTTTGGATTACGCGATGATATTAAAAAGCGTGTTCCTGGCGAAGAAGTTTTAATTTATACTGCGCACCATTTAGATGATCTAGTTGAAAGCATTTTCATTAATCTTTCACGCGGCACCGGCTGGCGCGGACTCACCCCCTTCAATATGCCTGGTACTTTTCGTCCATTTCTTTCCGGAGACATTTTACTTCCAGAATCTAAAGGCGACATTTTAACTTACGCTGCAAGACATAAAATTTCTTTCCGCGAAGACCCAACTAACTCTTCCGATAAATATCTTAGAAATCGCATCCGCTGGGCCATTAAGATTATGGATCCAGGCGTACGTTTTGATCTAAATCAAACTATGAAGGAAATGTATTTTTCCCAACAAAAAATTCGCACTGAAATTGAAGAGATTTTAGAGAGTTTAATGCCGAAAGACGGTGTTTTTGAACGTGCATGGTTCAAAGTTTTGGATGATAAAACCGCGATCGAGTTCTTGCGTTTCGCACTCGAGAAGAATGGCATTAAACTTACTGGACCACAGCTAGCTGATTTTCTCACGGCAATCCGCACGTATGTCCCGGAGAAAAAATTCAACCTGCCAGAAGACAGGTTGATTACAATTCACAAGAATTATTTCAAGATTTAATTATTCAACTTTGGTGATTTCACCATTTTTTAAGTGGAGGAGACGTTGGTTGCGTGAACCACGGAATTTCAAAGTTAAATCGCGTTCAGCAAGCACAAATGGTCCATCAATCAAAGCATCAAGCTCTTTCACAAATTCCCATTGCTTGCCACCTTTTTCTTTTAGCATTTCGTAGGTATAACCAGAAAAACTCCAGACATTCCAACCAAGCTCCTGTTTTACAAATCGAGCAATTTCAATACAAGCTTCGGCCTGGACTGATGGCTCGCCACCGCAAAATGTAAGACCGGATTGCCCTTTGAGATTACGAAGTTCTTCTTTAATATCCTCAATATCAACTAAAACGCCAGCTTCCGGATCCCAAGTTTCAGGATTTTGACAGCCTTTGCAATGAATAAAACAGCCTTGTGTCCAGACGACAGCACGAAGACCATAGCCATTCACAATCGAATCATGTTCGATTGGACCAGATAGTCTAATGTGGGTTTTATCTGAACCCGGCACTGGAGATTTCCATTCTTTCATATTTTTTCCTTTAGATAAGTTTACCCCGAATTTGTCTCGGGGTAAACCTTAAGCGTTTAGTTTTATTCTGCGCCGATAGCTTTTTTAGCAGTCTGCTTTGCAGTTTCGCGTGCAGCTTTTTGAGCTTTAGTGTAAACACCGTTTTTGTCGCTTAGGCAGACAGTGTGTTTTACGCGTGCTGCTTCCTCAGCTTTTTTACCATCGTTCCAGCGTTCGAGTGATCCTACGAGGTAGCCGGTGATACGGCGAAGTCTCTCAAAGAGAACATCATCTTCTTTGCGACCACAGCTTGGACAGCGATCGCCTTTGATGATACCAGAGAAGCCACAGACTGGGTCACGGTCAACTGGGTGGTTAACTGAGCCATAACCAATTCCCTTGTCGTGCATGTGACGGATAACAGCTTCAAAAGCTTCAATATTATCGCTTGGGTCACCATCAAGTTCGATGTATGAAATGTGACCAGCATTACAAAGGTTGTGATATGGAGCTTCGATGTCGATCTTATCAAATGCAGAGATTGGGTAGTATACAGGTACGTGGAATGAGTTAGTGTAGAATTCCCTGTCGGTTACACCTTTGATCTTGCCGTATTCTTTGCGATCCATCTTAGTGAAGCGACCAGAAAGACCTTCAGCTGGAGTTGCAAGAAGTGTAAAGTTGAGTTTATATTTCTTGCTAAATTCATCACATTTCTCACGCATGTGAGTAATGATGTCGAGACCAAGTTCGCGTGCTTCTTCATCTTCACCGTGGTGTTTGCCAACCATAGCAACGAGAGTTTCAGCAAGGCCGATAAAGCCGATTGAAAGTGAGCCGTGTTTGAT
The DNA here is from genome assembly GCA_947306585.1 of uncultured Candidatus Saccharibacteria bacterium. Classification (GTDB taxonomy): domain Bacteria; phylum Patescibacteriota; class Saccharimonadia; order Saccharimonadales; family Saccharimonadaceae; genus Nanosyncoccus. The sequence continues at coordinate 14,075 of CAMZGX010000005.1, read as the reverse complement.
GACATCACGAAGAGTGTCGTTCCAACCAAGTTTTTCTGAACCAAACCAGTTGCCTTGGCCCATGAGGAATGGGAAGTTGCGGACATGCTGGTTTGCTTGGAATTCAAAGCGTTCGAGGAGTTGATCACGAACGAGTTCCATCTTCTCATCGAGTTCTTTGTAGAAACCAGACCAGTCTGCCTCTTTACGTTCTTTAAGAGCGATACCGTGTTTGATGCCGAGGCGGACGAGGTTGATAGTTGTGAATGAACAGTTACCACGACCAGTTACGATACCATCTGATTCTGGGAAGACTGAACCGAAAGTACGAGTACGGCAGCCCATGGTTGCGATTTCAGTGCGGTAGTCACCCTTCTTATAATATTGAAGGTTGAATGGAGCGTCGATGAAACAGAAGTTTGGGAAAAGACGCTTTGCAGATACTTCCATTGAGCGCTTGAAGAGATCGTAGTTTGGATCTTCTGGGTTGTAGTTGACACCTTCCTTAACCTTGAAGATTGAGATTGGGAAGATTGGAGTTTCACCTTTACCAAGACCATTCATAGTTGCTTCAAGGAGGTACTTTGAGACGAGACGGCCGGATGCAGAAGTGTCAGTACCGAAGTTGATTGATGTGAATGGAACCTGTGCACCAGCACGTGAGTGCATAGTATTGAGGTTATGAATGAAGCCTTCCATAGCTTGGAAAGTTTGTTTTTCAGTGTCTTCACTTGAAGTCTTGATGACACCTTCAGGGACTTTGAGTTTCTTGAGCTTATCATCTTCACCATATTTAATATCTTCTGGAATGGTGATTTTGATGTCTTTACCAGTAAACTCGTTGTATTTCTCGAGATTGCGCTTCAATGACTTTCTGAAGGTTTTATCAACGCCTGGTGCCATTGCATAATCGAAGTTTGGAATTGATTGACCACCGTGTTGCTCGTTCTGGTTTGCTTGAAGGATAATAGCAGCGAGCGCAGCGTATGAACCAATTGAGTTTGGAGTGCGAAGATGGCCGTGTCCAGTATTGAAACCACCATCCTTGAAGAGGTTTAGTGGATCGGTTTGACAGCAAGTGAGGGTACCGGTCGCATAGAAATCGAGGTCATGGATATGGATGTCACCATTATCGTGAGCAGCAGAAAATCTTGGATCCATCAAAACTGCTTTTGCGAATTCCTTTGAACCTTCTGCACCGAATTGAAGCATCTTGCCCATTGCTGAGTTACCATCAACGTTTGCGTTTGAACGTTTAATGTCTGAATCTTCAGATGCATCAGCAAGAGAGATCTTGCGGTATGAATCCATAAGGTTTGATTTTGCTTCACGAGTGCGGTTGCGCTCTTGGCGATAAGTAATGTAAGCTTTTGCGGTGCGCTTAAAGCTTGATTCCATAAGAACTTGCTCTACGATATCCTGGATTTGTTCAACCTTTGGAGTACGTTGAGTAATAGTTTCTTCGGCACGTTTTACTGCTTTTTCAGCGAGTGATTTTGCGCGTTCGTATTTAAATTCCTCTGTTGCCGCACCTGCAGCAGCGATTGCATCGACAATTTTTTCGGGGTTGAAGTTTACGATTTTTCCGTCGCGCTTCTGGATTTTTTTGAACATAAAAATTATACCTCCTATTTCTGTCCAAACCTCTAAATTTTAGTATTTTTTTGCTTTTTTCTGATACTTGCTGACCACTATATTTAGTGTCTGATATTATTTTAGACCACTAAATGTGGGGTGTCAATACGATTCTGCTTATATTTTATTGTAATATTTACAACGATAATAGGTTAAGGAAAAAATTGCCAGAAAAAATGTGGCGTTGAAGCTGAAATTTGATTAAGCCTTTTAGCGTATTCATCAATCTTATCAATATTAAAGTCTTCTTTTTGCCACAATTCTAGAACCGAGATCAGACAATAGATTGTCGTGTTAACTAGCCTTTTGTTTTTAATACACCAATTTAGGCGTGTAGTCGGGGTATTGTCTTTTATGAGTATAAATAGTTTTCTCAAAAGTCCGATATTTTCTGATTTTATTACAATCGCCAAGTATTCTCGGTACTGATATAAACAATATAATATATTTCGCCACTTCACTTCGCTAGGCATCCGTCTATATTTATCGGAGTTAATTAGTCTTTCAACGGCGTTTAGGACTTTCTTTTCATTTACTTCGATTAAATTTTGAACTGAGCTGTAGTGAATGTAGAAAGACGAGCTAGCTAGATCAGCCTCCCTGGTTATATCTCTTGGCCGAATATAGAATGAGCGATGCTCATCAAGTAATTTAGACAAAGCATCAAGCAGACTCTTCTCACTTCCGAGATAGACTGAGCTAGTGCCTTTTCGTCTCATTAATTTTATTATATAATACTTTAGCATGAGTAGAAGTCAACAAAATCAAGGAATTTTCGAGCCGAAGAAGTGCTGGGTTGGAGAAACCCAGAAGATTTGTTATGATACTCGCGAAGAAGCAGAGGTAGCCGCAAAAGTTGCTCAATACGACTACGGCGCACCAGAGCTTTCAGTCTATAAATGTGAGTACGGCGACCACTGGCACTTGTCTTCTAGAGCTTAGCCTTCCCGGTGTCTGGCGTTTTTACCTGGCCAACCTGGAAGGTTTTTTGATCCACCTTATTGCCGGCTTCATCATAGCCTATAAACTGAATGTCATTAATCCGGTTTTTATCGAGGTTTCTAATGACGATTTTCTTTTTATTGGTAATACCATAGAGGGCGCCGTTAATTATAACGAGTGAATTCTCTGAATTTTGGTTAACTTCGAATGTTTTAGAAAAATATTCCGGTTTTAGCTCTGTCTGATTTTGACTTAGAATAATCTTGTCGTACTGGCTACCAATTAGCTGTCCGCCAGATTCTATCACTAGGTCATGATATTTTTCATCTTTCTCTAAGCCTGATTCACTAAGTATCGATAATTTTATATTATTCTCTTTCAAGACTTTCAGAACATCTTTTGAAGAAATAGTGTCTATACTAAGCGAATTATTATAGTTCTTATTCGAATAGACAAAGATATGCCGTTCACTACCAGGCTCCCATTTTACTAGTCTAGCGACGTCTCTTATACCTAAGAAAATATTGTCATTAATATCACTAATATTAGCAAAAGTCGCGGAGTCGATCCGGGCTAGTTGTTCTTCAAGATGGTCATTGGTGAATGGTATCATTTCGACACATTGCAAAGAATAGTTTATAAAAGAATAAAGGTTATAAACCGATATTCTCGACCCGTGATTTGCTAGTTCCACTAAGCGTTTTTTGAGTGAGCTACTGAGTGGGCTATTTGAATAATCGTTAATCAAAACGATGTCACGTTTCTTAGCTTCCGAATAGCGGGCAGTCGTTTCGGAATCCTCTTTAGAATTAGATATTTTCTCAGCTATAATACTGGCAAATTTTTGATAACCATTTTCGCTAGTATAATTTGTATGTCCCTTCCAGAGATCGGTAATGTTAAGTTTTGCCCCACAGATAAAATCATTCTGATTACACCAGGCACCACGTTTACCGTCAAAGTTTTGGCTTTCATAAGGGTTAAGTCCGCCAAAAATCCCCTCATCAACCTCACAATCTGGCACGTATACTCGGTAGCTCGACAAGCCAATCTGCTTGCAGGCATTACGATTTTTACCTTCTGGGAGATAAAGTTTCGGATCACCAAAGGTTGCTACATAAATAATTTTCTCTGCAGTTAAATATGGCAAAGTTTTATCTATCACAAAAGCCCCCTGAGAGTAACCGGCAAGAATATATTTTTCATTACCACATCTCTTTGTTTCCGATTTTAAATGAGACAATAATTCTTCAGTTCCTTTTTCAACTGATTCACCAAATTTATAAGATTCACCAGCAGATAAATAAGTTCCAAGCACATCCTTAAAGCCGGGAGAGAAAGCTGGATAGCCGCCGTTCTCACCTAGTTCATAGAAACTAATATTCTCTTCTTTTAGAGCTGCCTCAACCTCAGTTTTAAGTGTCATATAATCGACATCGTTCAGACTTTGGCCAGAACCGCGTGCAAAGATAAACTCATAATCCGAACAGTCGTCGCCGCTCGAAGAGCTCGCTGAGCTTGAAAGTATTCCTACGCCACCCAATATAATAAGAATTGCTAGTTGATATGGCTTCATAAAAAATCCTATTCTACTAGCTAAAAAGTCTAACTTCATAATACCATATTTTTCCACACGTGATATAATGAGAAAAATTAGAGAGGTTTAAGATATGTCAGACAAAAAACTTTCGTGGGATGAATATTTTATGGAGATTGCTGAGACTGTAGCAAAGAAATCCAAAGATCCTAGCTCGCAAAATGGCTGCGTAATTGTCGATGAAAGAAAGCGTCCAGTTTCATTTGGATATAATGGCACAATCCAAGGTGCAGATGAATCAAAAATGACACTTTCTGAGCGTCCAATGAAGTATTATTTCGCAATTCATTCCGAGATGAATGCCTTAATCTTTGCTGGTCGTGATCTTAATGGTTGCACTCTCTACAACATGATCGCAACTTGCGAAAACTGTCTTAAACACTGTTTACAAGCTGGCATTAAGCGCTTTGTCTATAAAGAGTTACGCGTACATTCACATTCTTCAGATAAACACAAATCAATGACCAACATTGATACCGATGAAGCAATCATCCGTTTGCTCGCAGCTTGTCCAGACGTCGAAACTCTCAATATTACAAACGGCAAAACTTACACCCAAGATATCTTGGATTCATACGATAAAGATTCCGAAGAATATAAACGCTTGATTAAGTGGATCTAAAGATTATTATCGATCGCTTTAGCCAACTCTTCCGGACATTCATAGTTAATAAGGTGTCCGGATTTTTTAAGGAAGATCGGGCTAGTATTAAACTTTTTAGCGACTTTCTTAATCTGATCTTGGCTGTTTAGTTTATCACTTTCACCAGCAATAAAGTAGGCATTTTTCTGGAAATCAAAATCTGAGATCGCGTAGCTGATGCTAAATTTAGCAGCACGGCCAGAATCGCGTTTTGATGTGAATTTTTCAGCACACTTATAGGTAATATCAAGCACTTTTTTCAAAGTCTTTTTATCTTTTGGGATAAGAAGATACTTTGTGGTAATATAACCGATCATCTTGGTTGGCAAAATTACAGAAAGCGGAGCGAGATTGCAGATAAACTTTGGTGGAGTAACGCAGATTGGCGACAAGAAGAAAATCTTCTCGTTAATTAATTCTGGGTATTTTTCAGCAGTAGCTGCACTGATGATCGAGCCCATTGAGTGACCAATTAAAATTGGGTGATCAAGCTTCTTTTCTAAAATATAATCTGCAACCCATTTAGCGTAGCCATCAGCGGTATGCTCAGATAGTCTTGGAATCTTTTCCTTCTGAGTATTGTAAGCTGGAGGAATGTCTGGGGCATAACATTTGTAACCCTTAGCCTCAAAATATTTCTTAACCTCCAATAAACCAAGGTGGTTTCCTCTAAATCCATGGATAAATAGTAATTCTGGCTTTTTCATTTTATACTGCAATATTTTTTAATGCCTTCTTAATAGCCGGACGATCAAAGCCGACAACTTCGGCCACTTCACCATCTTTTAAATCGATACGGGTGACTGGGACGGAGTGGATAGTTTTATCCTCTGAAGCATGATGTTCCTCATACTTAATTCCCTGCTCCTCAAACCATTCCATCAGAGCATGACAGTAAACGCAGTCTTCAGTCGTATAGATTTTTATCATGTCTATATTATACCACGAGACAATGCTTCTGCTTGCATCGCCAAAAGTTCTTTGCTAAGTTTTAAGTAAGGTTTCTGCCTAAAGTTCCAAAACCAACGCACTTACTCAAAAAGTCGTGACCGAAACAGATAGCCTACTTCTTCATTTTTGAGGTGAAGAATGATACAATATAAGTAATATATTAGGAGGTAAAAATGGCAAAGTCCGTTTCTGATAAGTCCGCAAAGGCAGAAAAGACTGAAAAAAACGACGGAAAATCTGAGGCTCTCAAATTAGCTGTCGCACAAATTACAAAGCAATTTGGTGAAGGTTCAATTATGAAGCTTGGTGAAACCAAGAAGATCGACGTTGAGCTTATTCACTCTGGTTCACTTTCTCTAGATTTAGCTCTCGGTGGTGGTTATCCAAAAGGTCGTATCATTGAAATCTATGGTCCTGAATCTTCAGGTAAAACTACACTCGCACTTCATGCAATTTCTGAGATCCAAAAGACTGGTGGCCAGGCTGCATTTATCGATGCTGAGCACGCACTCGATCCAGCATATGCACGTCGTATTGGCGTTGACACTGAGAACCTTTTGATTTCACAACCTGATAATGGTGAACAAGCACTCGAAATTTGTGAAACTCTTGTTCGCTCTGGTGCAGTTGATCTCATCGTAGTCGACTCCGTCGCTGCTCTCGTTCCACAAGCTGAAATTGATGGCGACATGGGTGATTCACAGATGGGTCTTCAAGCTCGCTTGATGAGCCAGGCTATGCGTAAACTCACCGGTATTATTGCAAAGTCAAAGGCAACCGTTATCTTCATCAACCAGATTCGTATGAAGATTGGCGTGATGTTTGGTAACCCTGAAACTACAACCGGCGGTAACGCTCTTAAGTTCTACGCTTCTGTCCGCATTGATATTCGTCGTATCGGCCAAATCAAAGATGGTGACAACGTATCTGGTAACCGTACAAAAATTAAAGTCGTAAAGAACAAAATTGCTGCACCATTCAGAACTGCAGAATTCGATATTATGTACAATGAAGGTATCTCAAAGACCGGCGATATTCTTGATCTCGCAGTTCAATACGGAGTGCTCGATAAAGCTGGCGCCTTCCTTAAATACAATGGTGAGACCATTGGCCAAGGCCGTGAAGCCGTAAAGAAGCTCTTCAAAGAAAAGCCAGAATTAATGGCTGAAATCGAAGCTAAAGTTCGCGAAAAAGCAACTGCAGCGGAGGAATAATTTTGGAAGCTAAGAAGGTTACTGACCTTCGAGTTGGGGTTCGTGATGAGAACCGCGTAAACGTATTTCTTGATAATAAGTTTGCCTTTTCTCTCACGATTGCCCAGGTTTCTGATTTCAAGTTGAAGCGTGGGATGATCCTCACGCCAGAAGAAATCACAAAGATCCAATCCGCTTCGGATTTTGGAAAACTTTTACAACGCTCAATCGAATACGCATTATCTCGTCCACATTCCGAGAAAGAGATCCGTGATTATTTGAAGCGCAAAAAAATGAAGCGCGAAATCGAGCAAAAACGCTATGATAGCTTCTTAGAAAGGCTTGAATCAGATGCGGAGTACCGCGAAAAAATTAAAGAGATTCGCTCGAATGTTCGCGAAAAGAATAAAAAACTTCAAGAAAAAGATTTCACAGAAGACAACCGCTTCGAGTATGTTGGACGCGCAAAGACTGGACTTCCGAGCAAGCCCGGCGCAGCCATTTCTGATGAAGATATTGAAGCTGTAATTGCTAAACTAATCGATCTAGACATTATTAATGATGAAAATTTCGCGAGGTTTTTTGTTGCTAACCGCAATCAAATCAAAGGAACATCCGAGAAGAAACTAAAAATGGAACTCAAAAACAAAGGTGTTTCGGATTCGATCATAAAAGAAGTCTTGTCGGTCGATGAATTTGGCGAGAAGATCCGTGATGATGAAGTTGAAATCATGAAGATGATCGAGAAAAAGCGTCGCCGCGGCTACGACGACGCTAAACTCACACAATATCTTGCACGTCAGGGTTTTTCTTACGATTTAATTCGTAAGTCTCTTAATTTCTAGCTATGCAACGGACGTTGTAACCATAGCTTGAAGTTGTGTAGTTATTAGTAATACTCCCACCAAGTTTTGAAGGATATGACGTTACATAAAACATATAATATCTTTTATTGTTATTATAAAGCGAATACGCTGTTGATGATAAAAGTCCCACGATACCACCATCTTGCACACTGCCACTGTCACCGTTCATCGCATATGAGTTTCCAATATTCAAGTTAAACGGTTGAGCTTCTAGAGCATCAATGGTATTATATGTTTCCATCAACCACGAGAAGTCACTATTTGGTCCACCCGTTGGTAGCCTCCACCCCTTTGGACAGATTGATTTAGGTGAGTTTGCTCCAGCTGCATAGTTTTCATTTACTCTTCCCCAGCCAGCAGTAGCTGTACCATAAGTATACCATCCAACTGTATTAACTGTATAACTACCGACAGTAAAAGTTTCGCCTTCTGGCAAATCACTATCGTCGGAAGAAATTCTGGCCCCATCCCCTATACCAAGTTCATTTAACATCCAACATTGATTATCAGCCAAGCGTCCTACTCTATAGTTTTTACCGTTTCTTACATCCATTAGAACCGTAGTATCTCCGACATTTGGCAAATCTGAGCAAGAGAATTCTTGCATTTTTGCTACTGATTCATGTGCGATGGTTGAAAAAACTACACTCTTCTCATAGGATCCAGCAGCAATGTCCGATGCTACCTTGATGCCGATATTTACAACCGAAGTTTTTTCGGCGCTTGATGGAATATGATCCAGGTTTTTTACAGTTAGCTGATTAGACAAGGTTGGAATCTTACTAAAATCAGTATTATTTAGTGAATAGCCCCAAGTATTTTTCGTCATAGTAGAATTCGTGACAGTGCCATTAAAGCCTGACGAAATAACATCATTAACACCGTAAAAGGCATTAATCATATCTGTCTCATTATCAATCGATGAGAAATATAACTCATAGCCATCGGCGCTGTTCGTACTTACCGTAGCAGTAATTGGCTGAGATAAGAATGTTCCGTCTTCTGACGGTTGGAATGAAAAATCTAATCGATTAACATCTATGTTTAAAGATAGTGTAGTATTGAGCCCCACGGAAATTTTTGCTTCTTCATCTTCGGTAGCGTGGCTACCAGAAATTGGCGAATAGATGTATGCGGCTAAAATTGTAACTAAAAGTGTACCCGCAAAAATACCTAGTTTACCGATTATATTTTTATAATCTTTCCCTAGATATTCAATTTTTCCCATTTTTATGACCTAATTCAACCTAGTTTAAGCTTAGCATAAGCGTCGTTCGTATGTCAAGCTTGCAACAAAAATACCTACGGTTTAGCCGTAGGTATAATGGTACTCTTTTAACTCTCATCCGGACCGGAGTGAGCAACCGCTGTGAATACGAGACTGCTCGAATAGGCGCCAGACGCTATGGCTGATGATATTTTTGCGCCTATATATATCTCCGTTTGTTTTTCTGCCTCCGTTGGGTATTGTTCAATATCTTTGATTACTTGAGGTGTCGCTACGACCGGTATTTTCATATAGTTTACGCCATTTAGACTATAGCCCCATCTATTAGCCGCCATAGTCGACGAAGTGATAGCTCCATCAAAATCCGACCTGATCACATCTTCTATCGACTCATCCTCATGAGTCATATCTGCACTGTTGCCGTCTGTCGAGAAATACAATTCATAGCCATAAAGGCTATTTGTGGTTACATTGGCATTAATTGAGTCCTGAACAAAAACGCCCGAAGCAGTTGGAGCCGGGGCATTTAGCACAAGATTGTCCGTATCTAAAGTCAATGCAATTACCCTATTAATGTCAACTGACACTCTTGTAGTTGCCGTACTATCGGCATATGTTCTATTGGCTGGCGAATAAATATATGCAGCAGAAGCCGCAACCATCACCGAGCTCGCAAAAAAACCAAGCTTATTAATGGTGCCCAAACGAGACTCACGATGGGCACACCTCGTGTGGTAACTTTTCATTTTTTACCTTTTTGTTATTGTTTTGTTTTTGTTTGTATATATGACCTTAATACAATTAAACTATAACATAAGCTTTTTGGGTTTGTCAAGAAAAAAGCACCATTTTCTGGTGCTTTTCAAGTTTTTCCACATTTTAAGCGGCGTTAGTAAAGACGTTTACGACGTCGTCGAGATCATCAACTGCGTCAAGAAGCTTTGAGACTTTCTCTTCATCTTCACCTTCAACAGGAACAGTAGTGTTTGGAACATATTTAAGTTCTGCTGAGTTAACAGTCATACCAGCGTCGATTAAGCTTTGACGAACTTTCATAAGTTCGGTTGGAGCAGTAATGATTTCAATACCATCTTCTTCTTCAGTAGCATCTTCTGCGCCAGCATCAAGAGCAGACATAAGAGCGTCTTCACCTTTATCAGCGATAAAGATTACACCTTTGCGCTCGAATTGGAACATGACAGAACCTGGATCAGCCATACGGCCGCCGTTTTTATCGAGAGTGTGACGAACTTCTGGCATAGTACGGTTTTTGTTGTCGGTTGCAACTTCGATAATAATACCAACGCCTGCTGGACCATAAGCTTCATAAGTTTCCTCGATCATAGCTGCAGCGTTTTTATCAGCAGCACGAGCGATTGCGCGTTCGATGTTTGCTTTTGGCATGTTTGCGTGACGAGCTTTTTCAAGAACCATTGCGAGAGATGGGTTCATTGCTGGATCTTGACCAGCGCGAGCTGCAATAGCAATTTGGTTTCCAATTTTTGTGAAGAGAGCACCACGTTTTGCATCAACAACAGCTTTTTGACGCTTGGTGGTTTCCCATTTACTGTGTCCTGACATTATTTGTTCCTTAAAAAATTAACGTTAATGAAATTCTTTGTATATATTATACCACACATAAGAGACGAATGGTTGAAATTTTCTCAAAAATATGTTAAAATACAAATTATGTAGGGCGTGCGTTGAGGAGCGCGGCCCGATTTTATTGTTGGCAAACACGCACATTAAAAGGGAGGTGAGTTTATGGAGCAAATCTTATTGTTGGTTTTATTAATAGTTGTTGGGGCCATTTCGATGGCAATGAAAAACTATCTGAATATTAAAAAACCGAAGAAGATTTTACCAGAAGAAACAAAGATTCAGGAAATGTATGATCTCTCGAAAATTATCCGAGACGGAGCAAAAACATTCATGATCACGGAATATAAGATTATTATCGTGGTTGTACTGACGCTTGCTGTAACATTTTCATTATTCATCGAGGTTTCTTCTGGATTGACATTCCTACTCGGTGCGTGCATGAGTTCTGCGGCTTGTATTCTCGGAATGATTAGTGCAACACATGCTAATTTTAGAGTAGCAAGACGTGCTTTTCGCTGTAAGAAGGTTGGACGGACAGTTCGTACTGCTTTAAAGGGAGGAAGCGTAAGTGGATTGTCGGTTGAAGCATTCGGAATTCTTGGACTTTTAATCATCCTTTTCGCCTCAGGCGGAATCAATCTGGATGCGACGTCACATGGATTGTTAGCAAATATGGTTTGCAATCCGATTACAATGAGACTGACGACTTATTCACTTGGTTGTTCGCTCGTTGCGATGTTCAACCGTGTTGCCGGCGGTAACTACACCAAGGCAGCCGACATCAGTGCAGATATTGTCGGAAAGGTAAGAAATGATTTACCCGAAGACGACAGCAGAATGCCAAACACTATTGCAGACTTTATTGGCGATAATGTAAACGACATTGCTGGTAACTGCTCAGACCTTCTGGAGAGCTTTGTTGCGACTATCGTCGCATGTCTGCTTCTGGCCGGAACAGTTTACAAGGCAGCTGGTGAACCTGACATTAATCTCTATCTTGCAACACTAAAGTTCCCAATTGCCTTAGCTGGAATTGGACTGTTTGCATGCATCATTGGACTTGCATATTCATTACACCACAAGAACTCAGACAATCCGTCACTCGAACTTAATATGGCAACATACATTTCGGCGGCAATTACAGTTCTTGGAAGTGCAGGCGCAGCAAGTTATTTCTTCAACAGTCTTAATCTTTATGATTCATTCAAGATTGGCTGGGCTTCACCATGGGTTGCAGCAATATTCGGAATTATTTCTGGTGTTTTAGTCGGAAGAATAACTGAATATTACACAGGCACAGACTATAAACCAGTTAAGTCACTAGCTGAAATCGCAACTGAAGGCGAGGCTTTTGTCGTAACTAAGGGTGATGCAATTGGCTCTCGTTCAGTACTCTTGCCATGCCTCGTAATCGGCATTTCCCTGCTGATGTCATGGTGGCTTTGTGGCATCTATGGAATCGCAGTTGCGGCACTTGGTATGTTATCATTTGTAGCAACTACCGTTTCAATTGATGCTTTTGGGCCAATCGCAGACAATGCAGGCGGTATCGCTGAAGGTTGTCACTTACCTGAAGAAATTCGTACTATTACCGACAAGCTTGATGCTGTTGGAAATACTACAGCTGCAATCGGAAAAGGCTTCGCTATTGGCTCAGCAGCCTATGCAACCGTTTCCCTGATTTTCGCATATGTCGGAAGTTACTCGACCGGTGAAGCAGTACTGAATATTGCGAGCCCACTCGTAATCGTTGGCGCCATCATTGGTGGTGCATTAGTTGAGTATTTCAGCGCTATGCTTACCGATAACACTATTGAATCAGCGAAGTTGCTTGCTGATGCAGGTGACAAACAGTTGACTCCGGAAGTCCTCGAAGGAAAAGTTAAACCTGACTATAACATGATTATCGAGATGGCTGCAAAGCAGGCACTCAAGAAAATGTTAGTTCCTTCACTCTTGGCGTTATTTATTCCGGTATTTGGTGGATTCATCTGCGGCGTTGAATTTGTCGGCGGCATGCTCGTCGGCGCAACAGTTGTAGCAATTCCTCGCGCTATCTTTATGGGTAATTCCGGTGGTGCATGGGATAATGCCAAGAAATACATCGAGGCAGGACTCCTTGCTGGACACGGAAAAGGCTCAGCTGCACACAAAGCAGCAGTTGCCGGCGATACAATCGGTGACACTCGTAAGGACGTTGTTGGCGTCGCCCTCGATATTTTCATTAAGACTATGTCAACAGTTGCAAATACACTAGCTCCAGTGTTTGCCACAATACATTTACTTTAAGTAGCACTTTAAACTCCTCAAAAATCCCCCCGGACTTCCGGGGGGTCTTTTTTATCTTTTTAATGCGGCTTTAATGCGTTCTTCAACACTCAAGTTTTTATCGACTTTTTCAAGTGCTTCAGTTGCTTCTTTAAGTGGGAAACCGAGTGCAATCAGAGCATCGAGCGCTTCATCCTTTTCAAGTTTATTGTTGCCGGATGGAACGAAGACGGCAGTTGCACCAACATGTGATGGCAAGCCAACTTTATCACGAAGATCAACAATTACACGTTCTGCAGACTTTTTGCCAACACCGGAAGCTTTGGAGATGAAAGCGACATCAGCGTTCGCAATAGCATTTCTTACATCTTCTGGAGCGGCTAAGCTTAAGATTGCCATGCCAGCTTTTGGTCCAACGCCATTAACAGAAGTTAGAAGTTCGAAGAGCTTTTTTGCAGCAAGCGATGAAAAACCATAGAGATCCTCCCCGTTTTCACGGACTGAATGATGGGTGTAGTATTTTTTCTTTTCACCAACGACGGCATCATCGAAATCGAGAGCGGTCAGAGCGATTTCGTAGCCAACACCATTGACGTCAACGATAACGGAACTGTCAAATTTTTCTGCAATTTCGCCATTAATATGCGCGATCATTATTTATTCTCACGGTTCTTTTTGATATATTCGTCTTCTTTTTCAAGAATTGCGCGTAGAGTATATTCTTTACACTTGCCATTATCACAGTTTGCTGGCTCATAGACAAGAGAGCTGCCTTCAATACCAAGATTGATGCCATTTGGATCAGTGAAAAGCTGTGGGTCCATAACTTTAAGATTCTCTTCAGAGATTTCCTCTGGATAATAACCATTTTCTACATAGAAATCCTCTTCAAGCGCATAGAACATTGCATTGATTGCTTCTTTTCTTTGCTCATCGCGATGCATAGCATCAGTGTTTATTTTCTGAATAAAGAACAAGACGACGAGAAGGGTCGCAAAGACGATTACGACGGCTAGTTCAATAATTGTAAAACCTCGTTTTTTCATAAGATTATTATATCACACAAGTTCTTTGTAAATAAACTTTACAACAGGTGAATTTTTTGTTATAATAGCACATGGAAGGGTGGCCGAGTGGTTGATGGCACTGGTCTTGAAAACCAGCAAGTTAA
>CAMZGX010000004.1 GCA_947306585.1 uncultured Candidatus Saccharibacteria bacterium | reverse complement strand
AACGCCTCAGCCTCTCTATGAAGCAACTTACTGAAGACCCATGGCTTTCAGAAGTTGAGAAACTCAAGAAGGGCGACAAGGTTGAAGGTACTGTTACTCGTATCACCCCATTTGGTGCATTCGTACAGATCTCACCAGCTGTAGAAGCTCTCGTTCACGTTTCTGAGCTCGGCGAAGGTAACGATGTAGATCCAGAGAAGGTCTTCACTCTTAACGAGCGCAAAGACTTCAAGGTTCTCGACATCGACAAAGATGGTCGCAAGATCAGCCTTACAATCGCTTAATGATTCAAAATAGAGCCCTTCGGGGCTCTTTTTTGTGCTAAAATTAAGGTATGAAAAAGAAGGTAGTATTATTTGGTGCAATTGTAGCAGTACTAGTTGGAATCGTGACGACAGTTACGGTAATTGCAATTAATTCAAACCAGACCGAGGTTGAACCAGAAGAAGAAGTGGTAGTAAAGGCTGACAGTGAAGAAGCTGTCTATATGAATAAAGACGCAACGCTTTCGGATATCAAAAAGATTGATGGTGTGGTAAATATTTACATGTTCTGGGGTAGCGGCTGTCCACATTGTAAGGCCCAGTGGCAATGGCTTGATCAAATCCGTAGTGAATATGAGGGCAAAGTCGCAATCTATGGCTTTGAAGTCTTTAACAACAGCGAAAACCGCAACATTATGGCAAAGTTTGCACACTATCAAGGCGATGGCGAAGTAAACTCAGTTCCATATACAATTATTGGCGGCGAAAGTTTCCAGGGATTTACCAATGGTACTACTACCAAAAAGATTCTTGAGGCAATAAAGAAGGCCGAGAAGAGCGGCACTGATATTTATTTCGATAAAAAGATTAAATAGTATGAAAATCTCCGAAATCAGGGAAAAGCTAATTAATTTGGCAGAACCAGAGTACGGAGATTTTGTGGCTAAGGGCGCGCCAAGTGAATATCTAGTAATGGGGGTGAGGATACCGGCAATTCGAAGACTAGCAAAAGAGATAAGTGTCGAAGATACTGAGCGGATTTTGGTGGAACTTAAACCAAAAGCTAGGGAAGAGGTTCATCTTTTGTCATTTCTTTTAGCGAAGAAGATCTCAAAGAAGGGTCTTGATGAAAAAGAATTGTTCAAGCATGTACAGAGATTTGACTCATGGGAAATGGTCGATCTTTTCTGTGCTAGTTTGAAGTGTGTGAAGAAGAACCGTGAGCAATGGCTCGAGGTGATTGATGAGCTGCTTAATGGAACAGAATTCCAAGTTCGAATGGGTCTGGTTCTGCTACTAGATTTTTACGTTGATGCAGATTACATCGAAGTGGTTTTCGACCGGATTTTAAGGGTCAAAAACAGAGAAGAATATTATATTAAGATGGCAGCGGCATGGCTGATCCAAAAGTGCTTTGTGCGCTTTCCGGACCTAACGTTTTCATTTATGAAAAACGTCGATTTGCCAGCTTGGATACTTAAAAAAGCGATATCAAAAATCCGCGACTCGTATCAAGTTGAAGAAGAGTGGAAAAATCGAGTTAAATGTGATATAATCTGCTAGTCGTATCGTATTCTTTTCAAAAAGGAGGGAAAAGGGTATGTTCTTTATTCACGATGATGACGATTACCAAATGGACCCAGAGCAACGAAGGGGAATTCGCTTAGTTAGGATCAAAGCTTTTCTGAAGAAGGTTCTTGTGTGGACTGTAGCAATAGTAATTATACTAGCTTGTGCTTATGCAAGTGAATCTTCGGCATCAGATGCGGAAAAGAAGGTTCGTACAATAGATAGACAAGCTGTTATGAGAGAAGCCATTGAGCTTTATTCAGATGCTCATCCGGAGTATACGGAAGAGGAAATTGAACTAATTTTCAGAGGAATCGCCCACTAATCAACGCAAGGCCGCGAAGCATAAATCGCGGCTATTTTTACCATAAGAACCATTGATTTTTTGGGTTTTTTATGATATAATAATAGGAATAACCAATTGGTGAGGTTAATGCACATTTACAGAGGCTAAACGCCTAAACACAACTTTTAAGGAGGGAAAAGTTTATGTTTTTGAAAAAAGAGAGAGAAATCAAGCCATATTTTGATGATCAGGAGGAGTCTAAGACTAACCAGTCTCCGTCAAGGGGTACAATCTATGCTTTTGTAATCTTTTTAGTTATTGCAGTAGTCGTACTCATTAAGGAAATTGGGGTTGCTACAAAGTGGTATAACGATGATAATTTTGTCAAAATAAAATCGGAACACCAGTTTGAACCTCAGGAGGCGAAATCAGAAGCTTCAATTGAATACGTTATAATCGGAACAGATACTCTGGCCGAGGACACATCAACAGTACCTGAGACATCTGAGGATAGCGAACGGATCATGAAGTGTGAGATAGAAGTTTTGCGTCATGAAATTGATGTACTTAACGCAAAGACTCTGTATTATGAGAAGTATTCTACGGCAGAAGTTACTGAAGAGGAGCGGGAGGAATACGCTTGTATGGCGATAACTCTTAATACAAAGAGGGCTGAATTTGCCAAGGCAACGGGTTCAACGGAAACCGGTACGTCGGTAGCTAAGGAACTGAAGCGTGAAGACCTAGATGATATTGATCTTGAGTTTGATATCCTTTACGCTGAACAAAGGCTTCAGGTAGCTAAAATTATTCTATACGAAGCTATGTATCCGGTAATGACTGATGAGGAGAACGAAATCTACGAAAAAATGTGGGACGAGTGTCACGAAAAAACTGGCGCTTTGCTCGCATATGAAGAAGATTATCCGGAACCTATGGAGAGAATTAGAGCTTACGAGAATGAAAATAAAAGATATGATGCTCCGATACCACCGCAGCCAGATCCAGCAGCCAAACCATAATCACCAAAGTACATGAAAAAGCCACCCCAGCGGGTGGCCTTTTTTAAGCTTCTTTCTTAAACTCTTTTGGGAAGAGTGGAGTTTCTGGTGGAACAATAGTTTTAGCGGTAAAGATTTCAGAAACTTTCTCAGCGATTGGAAGGAATGGCTTGAGCATTTCGTTAGCATTCAAAAGGTCTGCGACGAGGGAAGCGAGCAAGATTTTTGCTTCTTCTGGATTCTCTTTAGCAACTGACCATGGCTTGGTGTCTTCAATGCGTTTGTTGACGGCACTGATTTTACCCCAAGCATATTCGATGCCTTTAGTGAATTCGAAATTATCCATCAAGCGCTTGTATTCAGCATCATCAGAATCCCAAGTGTTGCGGAACTTGCCATCTTCTAGGACTTTACGTTTCTCGAGGAATTCACGAGTGATTTCGTTCTTTTTACAGAGGTTTGAAAGACGTTGGACGAGGTTGCCGTAATCGTTTGCGAGCTCGTTGTTGTAAGCGTCTTCGAATTTATCCCAGGTAAAATCACCATCAGTGAAGGTGTCGACGTGGCGGGAGAAGAAGTAACGGAAAGCATCGAGACCGTGCTTGTCTAAGACTTCGATTGGATCAACGACGTTGCCGATTGATTTAGACATCTTTTGACCGTTAGAAAGAATGAAGCCATGGCAAAGTAAAGTCTTTGGAAGGGGAAGACCGAGGCCTAAGAGAATTGCTGGCCAAAGAATAGCATGGAAACGAAGGATGTCTTTACCGACAACCTGAACGGTTGCTGGCCAGAAGTCAGAAATATCTTTGTCTGGGTAACCAAGAACGGTGATGTAGTTTGAAAGAGCATCCATCCAAACGTACATGACTTGCTCGTCGTCGCCAGGGACTTTTACGCCCCATTTAAGGTGAGCGGTTGGACGTGAGATTGATACATCTGGAGTGCTATCGAGCAGCTTTAAGATTTCGTTCTTCCTAAATTCTGGGAGAATCTTAAGTTCATTTGATTCGATTTTTTCGCGGATAGCATCTTTGAAATCAGAAACACGATAGTAGTAGTTTGACTCAGAAAGATGTTCGTACGGCTTTTGGTGGTCTGGACAGATGCCGTTGTTGTCCTTATATTCAGTTTCAGTAACAAAACGTTCACAGCCTTCACAATAGAAGCCTTCGTAATTAGATTTATAGATGTGAGCTTCGAGCTGTTTCCAGATTGCTTGGACACGTTTTTCGTGATCAGCATCGGTCGTACGAATAAAGTCAGTATATTCTACGCCGAGTTTTTTGATGAACTCTTGGAATTTCTTTGAGTTTTCATCGACATATTGTTTGACATCGATGCCAAGGTCGAGTGCTTTCTTCTCGATCTTGTTACCATGTTCATCGGTACCAGCCTGAAAACGTACATCGTGGCCGCACATCATCATGTAACGAGAATAAATATCGGCGAGTAAATAATCCTCAGCATGACCGAGGTGTGGAACGCCGTTGACGTACGGGATGGCGGTTGTGATATATGTTTTCATATTTTTCCTCTATTTTAACCCTATAATTATATCATCTTTTGTGTTACTATTAAAGCATAAGGATTTTTCTATGGAAAACAATGACCTAGGTATAAGAAAAAAAGTTAACGGGGTAATGATTGGACTGATCGGTGCATCAGCTGCAGCAGCATTATTCCTAGTATTATTTATCGTACAAATTGCCCAAAACAATGGGTTAAAAGATGAGCTTTCTCGTCTTAAAACTGACCTTGCTAAATATGAGGAACAGAACTCGGCGGTTGAGAAGAAAACTATTCAAGCAACTGGCACAAAACGTTCAATCGAAATTGATGCTCAAGGTTTGGCAACTGAAGATTCTGGTACCGCTACGGTCGTTGATTCAAAAAAATATCTTGAACCAAAAGGTTGGGAAATTAAATTCGAATATCCTGAAGGTGTAACCGATATTGCCT
Organism: uncultured Candidatus Saccharibacteria bacterium; assembly: GCA_947306585.1. Classification (GTDB taxonomy): domain Bacteria; phylum Patescibacteriota; class Saccharimonadia; order Saccharimonadales; family Saccharimonadaceae; genus Nanosyncoccus. The sequence goes on along the minus strand of CAMZGX010000004.1, from coordinate 34,285 downwards.
TTGGCGAAAGCAGTGAAGTCTTTGACGGTGCAATTTATATTACTGGTATCGCAAAAGACGGTAAAGTCTATGACGTAAATATCTGTGGCGGCAAGGATGCTTACGAACAATATCCATTCTTCCTCGGCGAAGTCCAAAGATGGAATCCAAGTGGCGCACACGAAGATTGGCAGAAGAGTCCAGCGGTTTATGAGGGAATCAAGCGCTATCTAAAAACTACCGATTACGAGTACTATGTAAATACTAATTATGGTAACGGTTGTGTGCTTGGTGACCAGACTGAAGATTATAAGGAAGCTGTAAAAATCGCTAAGCAAATTATCGAATCAATACAGAGTAAAGATTAAGTTAAAAATCCTCTTGAAAAAGAGGATTTTTTGCGATATAATAGGAAAGGTTAATCCCGGGTAGCTCAATGGTGGAGCAAGAAGCTGTTAACTTCGAGGTTGCCGGTTCGAGCCCGGCCCCGGGAGCCAATTTGGACGAGAGTCCAATTTTTTTATGTCAAAAACAGAAATGAAAAAAGGGCGCCGTAGCGCCCAGACGGCTAAATATCAGCCGTGTCCGAAATAATTTCCGTCTTTGTCTCTGCCGAAATGGTAATGACCCTTAGGTCCGTCGGATGGTCCAAACATTTCCCAACTTCCGTCGGCGTTTGCTTTAATTAGACCACCGTCATCGGTTGCTTTACCGATTTCATTACCTTCCATGATGTCAAGGAGAGCCTCCTCAACACTGCGATCAGCCTCTTTGGAACTATCAAAAGTCCCGTCCCAACTTCTGTTACTTCCCATAACACTACCTCCTTATGTATAAGACTTGACCTAATTGGACTTTATTATTATACCATAAAGTGAAATATATGCAAGTATTTTATGACTTTTAAGATTTTATCTTGCTCATGTTATAATAAAAGGACTATGAGTGAGGTTTCAAAGAATATAATTACGGTCAAGAACTTCAAGATTGCGTTTAATAAAAAGACAGTAATTAAAGACATGTCTTTCGAAGTAAAACGTGGTGAAATTTTTGGCTTGCTCGGATCAAACGGATCCGGCAAAACTACCACCATTAGAACCTTGCTTGGTTTGTATGAACCAACTGCAGGTGAACTTTTAATTAATGGTGAAAGATATACTCCAGAAAAAGCAACCGTTGGCTATTTGCCAGAGGAAAGAGGACTTTATAAAAAGGAAAAAGTCATCGATACAATGGTTTATTTTGGTGAGCTTAAGGGACTTAAAAATCCAAAAGAATGGTCACTGAAATATTTGAAGCGCGTTGGTATTGCTGATAAAGCTGACAAAAAAATCGAAACACTTTCGACTGGTCAGCAACAAAAAGTTCAGCTCGGTATTACCATTATGGGTGATCCAGAACTTTTGATTCTTGATGAGCCAACTAAAGGCTTTGACCCAGTAAACCGCAAACTTTTGATGGATATTATTGATGAGCTTCATCAAAAGGGCACAACCATTATTATGATTACGCATTATATGGATGAAGTTGAACGTCTTTGCGACTCAGCTTTGCTTCTTAAAAATGGCGTAGTCCATGCCTATGGTTCGGTAAAAGATATTAAGAAACAATTTAACGGCATGAGTTTTGATCAAATTTTTGTAAAAGTTTATGGGGAGGATGCAAATGAATAAGATTAAAACAGTCGTAAAATTTGAAGTTGTACGTCAACTTAAAAAACCATCATTTTGGATTTCATTACTTTTGATTCCAATCTTGATGGTAGGTATCATCGGCCTTTCAGCACTATCTGGCTATATGGCTGAATCAAGTGCCGAAGAACAGCTTGCAAAGACTAGTGAAAATGTAATCGCAATTACGGATGAAGCTGGTGTCTTGGCGGATGCAGTTTTGAATGAAGCAATCATTAAAGTCGATAGTAAAGATGAGGGAATCGAAAAAGTCAAGAAAGGCGAAGTTGGGGAATATTATTATATTCCAGCTGACTTTGTCGAGACTAAAAAGGCTGAAGGCTATTTGAAGCAAACTGATGATGCATCACTTTTCTCAGCTTCATCAGCAAACCTTAGAAACGTTTTAATGGCATCAGCTTCAACTCGTGTTGACGCAAAAGATATTGTAATTTTAACTAACTCAGTCAACGTTGATATGACAACTTTCGATGAGAGCGGTGAAGTCTCAAACTTACTCGGCAAAGCAGTGATTCCAATCATGGTTCTTGGTGTCTTCTACATCTTGATCTGTGTCTTTGGTAACAGAATGTTGATGGCAGTAGTAGAAGAAAAAGAGAACCGTATTTCGGAAATGATTCTCACAGCTGTCAGCTCAAAAGAATTAATCATTGGTAAAATTATTTCTTTGATTTTACTTGGATTCTTGCAAATGATTGTATTCTTAATTCCAGTTTTGATTGCAGCATTTATCTACAAAGATAATCCGATGATTTCGGGTGTACTTAGTAACATTGAGTTTAATCCAGTAACAATTTTGGCAAACCTCGCATTGCTCGTGTTCTCATACTTCCTTTTCACAGGTGCATGTACAATGGTTGGTGCAATGGTCCCAACTGCTCGCGAAGCATCGCAATATGTCGGTATTGTGATGGTTGGTATGGTATTGCCATTAATGTTCATCAGCGCAGTGATGTCTAGCGAACCAAACTTTATGACTTACTTCTTGTCATACTTCCCACTTTCAGCGCCAATCGCAATGATGCTGAGAAATGCCTTTGGTCTTTTACCATGGTATGAGTTTGTGTTCGGCATTATTGAAATCGGTATCTTCTCAATGCTAGTAACTTATGTAGCATCGAAGGCCTTCCAAAAGAACGCAATTAATTTCTCGGTCGCAAAGATTTCACTAAAATCACTCGGACTAAAGAAATAAAAAATGCCCCCTTTTAAGGGGGTATTTTTTATAGGCCGATAATTTTTAGAACGCCGAGCGAAAGAGCGGTCATAATTAAACAAGCTAGGATGAGTCCGGCAGCTACGGCGATGAAGCTTTTCTTGCGATCAAGATCAAGCATACTAGCAGCTAAAGTTCCGGTCCAAGCGCCAGTACCAGGAACTGGAATACCAACGAAAAGTGCAAGTGCGATGTAAATGCTGTCGCCGGTTTTTTTGAGGAGCTGTTCGCCGCCTTTTTCGCCTTTTTTAAGGCACCATTTGCAGAACTTTTTGCCTTTCTTCCATTTCCAAGTAGTGCCCCATTCGAGGAAACGACGAGCAAAGAAGAAGATGAAAGGAACGGGAATAAAGTTGCCGATCATAGAAACGATCATGACGGCCCATTCTGGAAGACCAAAGCCAACACCAATTGGAACGGCGCCACGAAGTTCGATTAATGGCACCATTGAAACTAGAAATACAATCAAGAATTTTAGAAACATATTAAAGGTATTATAGCAAACCTAATAGATATAGGAAAGAGCTTATGCTTGAGATGAATAGGGGAAAATGGTATAATATCAGAAATGGTGGTAAAGCCACTTTTTTTATTCGCACATTAAAATCTAGTTTAGTAGGAGGTGGGCAAATGCAAAATATTGCAAAAATTAATTTAGCTATTGAACAATGTAAAGAATGTCCGTATTGTCGTCGATCGAGTGATGATGAAAAGAAATTTGTATGTCGACATCAAGACGTAACAAATGGCGAAACTGAGGTTGGTAATGGTAATCATGTACCGGACTTTTGTCCGTTCATATTAAAGCGACTGCAGACAGTGTATGATTATATACAATCTGGCGCAATTACCAAAAGACCGAAGAGTTTTATTAATCAGATCGAGCACAAGTGTGAGGATCATCCGAATCCAAAATTTGGCGCTGATCATGGCTTTGGACACATAAGGCGTGTTACAAGTATCGGCTTAAGTCTTTTGGACCAGTTTGTGGCTTTTGGGTATGTGAAGCCGGAATCAGTTGAACGTGAAAAGCTGTTATTTAAAATCGCAGCATATTTACATGATATTGGTTTAGCTGATCAATTATCTAATCATGCTGCACATTCAGCAGAGATGGCAAGTAAGTATTTAAATGACAGAACCATCGATATTGATCCAGGTGATATTTATTTAATCTATCATGCGATCAGTAATCATTCGGCTGGATTGGATACTAAAACCGCGGTTGATGCAGTCTTAATTTTGGCAGACAAACTCGATACAACCGGCGTACGTATTAAACGTGCTTTAGATGATTTGACGAGAGAGCAAACCAAAATTACGGCAACAGAGTTCAGGATGTATCGTGAACCTGGAAATTTCAAAATGTATCGCGGAGAGGGTGTACCCGTAGGTGCTGAGCTTAGATATACCACGAAAGAAAACTTTAATGTCCAGTTGTTCATGAAAGAATGGCCGAAAGCAGTTTTGATACCGCGCATGGTCGCATTAGAGTATCTGAATCTCAAATGGTTCAAATTCATTGTTAATAATGAAGAAGTCAATATTACAAGCATTCTATACTAGATAAAAGAGCTCCCAAATTTGGGGGCTTTTTTATATTTAAAAACTATGATAAGATGAATATACATTAACAATTTAATATCAAGAAAGAGACGAGGGATCGGCCTGATGACTCTCTACCAACCTACATGCCCTGATAAGCTTGCAAGGTGGTAATTCCGACCAAAGAAAGGAAAGATATGTTCTATCGAACCGCGGAGAGCGTTTCTCCAAAACACCCAGATAAATTATGTGACCGTATTTCGGATGCGATTTTGGACGCATATTTAAAACAGGATAAATATTCACGTGTAGCTGCTGAAACTTGTGGTGGACACGGCGTAGTATTTGTGACTGGTGAAATTACATCAACTGGCGAAGTTGATATTCCAGCAATCGTACATGAAATTGCAGGACCAGAAGTTGAGGTACACACAAAGATCGTGAAGCAATCACCAGAAATTGCGCAGGGCGTTGATACTGGCGGTGCTGGTGACCAGGGAATTATGATTGGTTACGCTACAGACGAAACACCAGAGCTTTTGCCGCTTGAGGTAGTTTTGGCGCGTAGATTGAATCAATTTATATACGCGGAATATCCATATGACGGTAAGACTCAGGTGACTTTGGATCCAAAGGGCAATGTCGAATCGATTGTGGCAAGCTTCCAAAATGTCAGTAAAGCTGACCTTGAGAAAAAGGTGCTCGAATTTGTGAAGGAAAGAGGTTTGAAAGGAAAACTTGAACTTCATATCAACCCAGCTGGTGACTGGAACCAAGGTGGATTCGATGCTGATACTGGACTGACTGGTAGAAAACTAATCGTTGATAACTATGGTCCAAGAGTAGCAATTGGTGGTGGCTGTTTCTCTGGTAAAGACGCCACAAAAGTCGACCGTTCAGCTGCTTATATTGCACGTAGAATTGCGGTTGATTATTTGAAGAAGCGCAACGCGCATGAAGTTTTGGTGAGACTTGCTTATGCAATTGGTTATAATGAGCCACTTGAAAAGACGGTAATTATTGACGGCAAAGCCGAAGAAATTGAAGGATATGATTTGACGCCAAACGGCATTATCGAATACCTCGATTTGCGCCGTCCAATTTATGCTAAGACCGCAGAATACGGCCATTTTGGCAACGGATTCGACTGGGATAAAGCTTAAGTTTTGAGCTAGGGGGACGGGGTGGTAAAATAGAGAAAAGAGGAGGATTTTTGACCCAAAAATTACTATCTTTATCGAATCTTACCGCCTCGGTTTCTGGGCGTAAGATTTTGTGCGGGGTCGAATTCTCGGTTGATAAAAATGAAACAGTAGTTTTACTTGGCCCAAACGGTGCTGGAAAATCAACGGTGGCGGCGGCAATTATGGGTAATCCAAAATTTAAAGTTTCGGGTGAGATTAAGTTTTTAAATAAAGACATCTCGAAACTTTCAGTTGATAAAAAAGCAATGCTTGGAATTTTTGCTAGCTTCCAAAATCCAGTGGAAGTACCGGGTGTGACGACGACCGAAATGTTGCGCACAGTAATGGAAGAGAAGAAAGGTGGATTTGTTCCACTAGATTCAGTACGTGAAGAAATCACAACTCAGGCAAAGAAACTCGGACAAAATATTTGGTTCTCAGAAAGGGAATTAAATGTTGGTTTTTCAGGGGGTGAAAAGAAGAAAAATGAGATTTTGCAAATGCTAACCTTGAAGCCAAAGCTAGTGATTTTGGATGAGATTGATTCTGGTCTAGATGTTGATGCTGGTGCGACAATTTCAAAGATATTGGCAGATTACCAGAAGGAAAGCGGTTGTTCATACCTAATCATCACCCATAATATGCGTGTTTTAAAGCACCTAAAGCCTTCTAAGGCGGTTCTTCTAAATGAGGGGCAAGTGACAGCGGTTGGTGATGTTGGACTGGTTAAACGAGTCGAGAAGCAAGGATTTAAGACGATCTTAAGCGAAATTTGTCAGGAGGGGGAGAAATGAAAGGTTTAACTAAAGAACTCGTTTTAGAGCTTGCTAAGCTTAAAAATGAACCAAAATGGGTAACTGAACTTAGGCTCTTAGGGGTAAAAGCTTGGAATGAGCTAGTGATGCCAAAATGGGCACCAGATCTTTCCGATCTTAATCTTGAACAGATTGAGACTTATGTGAAGCCAGATTTTGAGATGGTTAAAAACTGGGATGAAGTACCAGAAGAGATTAGAAAGACTTTTGATGAACTTGGAATTCCAGAGGCGGAAAAGGCTAGCCTTGCCGGCGTGGGTGCACAATACGACTCGGAAACGGTTTATCATAACCTAAAAACAGAGGTTGAAAAACAAGGTGTGGTCTATTTGCCGATGGAAGAAGCGGTAAAAGATCGTAAATATTCAAAGATGGTTCGAGAATATTTTATGAAGATTGTACCAGCAAACGATCATAAATTTGCAGCTTTACACGCAGCGGTCTGGAGTGGTGGCTCATTTATCTATGTACCAAAAGATGTTGATGTGGAAGTGCCTTTGCAGTCCTATTATCGTTTGAATGCTCCGGGTGCTGGTCAATTTGAGCACACTTTGATTATTGTAGATGAAGGTGCAAGTTTGCATTTTATTGAAGGTTGCTCGGCACCAAAATATAACGTGGCAAATCTCCATGCTGGGTCAGTTGAAATTTTTGTGAAGAAAAATGCGCACATGAAATTCTCGACTGTCGAAAGTTGGTCAAAAAATATGTATAACTTGAACACAAAAAGAGCCATTGTTGAAGAAGACGGGGAATTAGAGTGGATTTCTGGCAGTTTTGGATCAAAAATTACCATGCTTTATCCGATGGCAATTCTAAATGGACGCGGTGCTAAATTCGAATATACAGGGGTAACTTTCGCTGGTAAGGGCCAAATTATCGATAATGGTGCAAAAGTTGTTCATGTAGCGCCAGACACTTGTTCGACGATTAACACAAAAAGTCTCAGCAAGGATGATGGCGTTTCAATTTCCAGAACCTTGGCTAAAATTTTGCCAGGCGCAAAGAACGCTAAGGCTTTTATTGACTGTAAAAGCTTGATTTTGAACGAGGGGGCAAAGGCGGAAGCAATTCCGGAAGTAAAGGTGGCTTGTATGGAAGCTGAGGCGGCACATGAGGCGAGTGTCGGCAAGATTTCAGAAGAAGCCTTGTTCTATTTGATGTCGAGAGGTCTCTCGTAAGAGAAGGCGAGAGCCTTGATTGTTAGAGGATTTACCTCTAATGTTTCTAAGGAATTGCCAGTAGAGTATGCAATGGAGATGAATAATCTGATCAAGATGGAGATGGAGGGGACAGCATGAGTGAAGTCTATCTTGATAATGCGGCAACTATGAAGAAGCATGCAGGCGCAGTGAAGGCGGAAGCTAGGTTCTACCAGAAGATTAATGCCAACCCGCTAAGGGGTCTGTATAAAAAAAGTGTTCAGGCAACAACAGGGGTAAATGCAGCAAGGCAGGCGGTTTTAAACTTGGTAAAAGCCGACAAATCGTACACTGTCATATTTTCTAGAGGTACAACTGAGGCGATTAACCTAGTTGCGAACGGATTGATTCGCGAAAACGATGGTTTTGGGGTAGTTTCTAGGGGGGATAAGGTGGTGGTTGATATTGAAAGTCATCATTCAAACATCTTACCTTGGAAGATGCACTATAAGAATGTAGTAATCTCAGATAATCTAGAAAAAGATCTAAAGGGTGCGAAAGTAATCGCACTAACTGGGGTCTCGAATGTGACTGGAAAAGACTTTTCTAGCCGCATTAAAAAGGTCCGTAATGCTTATCCTAAAGCGATTCTAGGCGTGGATGGCGCGCAGATGGTTGGACACTCGGAAATTGACGTAAAACGCCTTGGAGTGGATTATATGGCCTTTTCCGGGCATAAATTTGGTGCTCCTATGGGCATTGGTGGCTTGATTATTAAAAAAGAGCTGGCAGAAAAGTTAAGACCACTCAATTTTGGCGGGGAAATGGTAGAGGCGGTATCTCTTGAAGGTGAGCCAACATTTGCAGAGATTCCAGAGAGATTAGAAGCTGGAACCTTGCCAGCAGGAGCGATTTTTGGCTTAAATGCGGCTGCTCAAGAGATTGATTTTAAGAGATGCGACCAGGCTAAGAAACTAGCAAAAACTGCAGCTTATGAATTAAGGAAAATCTCTAGCGTAAAGGTATTGGCAGCAAATGGCCTAATCGTGACATTCCAGATTAATGGCGTGCATCCACATGACACTGCTCAGATTTTAGCGGACGAAGGTGTGATGGTGAGGGCCGGATGGCTTTGCGCGGAGCCATATCTGAGATTTAAGGGCTGGGGTCCAGTAGTGAGGGCAAGTTTCTCAGAATATAGTAAACCTTCGGATGTAATCGCTCTAGTTAAGGCAGTGAAGAAAGTCCAGCAGAAAATGGGGGTAAAATAATGTACGATCAAGAGCTATTAGAGCGAAATTTACACCCAGAATTTAGGGGTGAACTTGAAAAAGTTACGCCAATTAAACTGGTGAATGCGAGCTGTGGTGATGAGCTTGAAATCTTTTTGAAAACTAAAAACGGCATGATTGTTGATGGCCGTTTTTCTGGGGTGGGATGTGCAATCTCACAGGTATCAGCAGATGTTTTTATCGCTGCGGTAAAAGGGAAAACTATTGAAGAAGCGAAAGAAATCCGAGATGATTTTTATGAGATGATCCTCGGGGCGGAAGTTTCCGAAAAAGTCACTAAGGCGAAGTGTATGCAGTGCGTTTCGCGGATGCCAGCAAGAGTGAAATGTGCGAAATTAGCTTGGGAAAGTCTTGAAAAAATAGCATAAGTTCGATAGAATAGAGATAATTTAGGAGGAAAAATGATCAAGATCGATGAGAAATTCCTTGATGAAGTGGGACTTTCTTCTATGCCAGCTGACCAAAAAGCTGACTTTATCGCACAGACTCAGGAAGAGCTTGAGAACCGTGTTGGTGAAAAAATGAGTGAAGGTATGACAGTTGATCAGCTTCGCGAATTTGATGGAATTATGAATAATGACAGAAACACAATGATTCGTGTTTTGTCTCAAATTGGTGATTATCGCAAGGATGATCTTTATCAAAAACTCCTCCAGAAACATGGTGTAACAGAGGGAACACTTGAAATCCTCGGTGAATATCTTTCAGTAAAATGGATTCAGATTAATCGCCCAGATTACGCAACTATCACTGCAAACGTAGCAGAAGAATTGAAGAATGAAATCATCGAAGCTCGCCCAATGATCCTCGGTGTAAACGCTTAAAAAATGAGAAAACACAAGCAAAACGCTTGTGTTTTTTTGTGTGCCGTGATACTATAAATAACGGTGTTAAAAAAAGTGTTTAAAAATTAAACACATATGCTAATGAAATGAAAGGGAGAAAATGCGAAAGCAGAACCGTTTTTTGATGCTTGAAAAAGCCGTAGTATTCTTGAGCTTTTTTGCGTTCGCTTTTTTGACCGCAATGCTTTTGAACCCAATTGGAGCAAGTAATGCAGAGGAGACTGTTTTTGAGATTAACTCAAATTATGCAGTTTCAATGGCAGTCGACGATAACATTTCAATTCCAATCACTCCAACTCCGGAGCAAAAGGTTTATACCGGTGAAGGTAAAATTTCTTATACAAATACTTGTCCAGCCGGTTTTTCAGTGAAGATTTCGACTAATTCTGATTCCAATGATTTAACTCGCGCAGGAGATGACGTCCTGACAAAATCTATACCTTCTATTAGTACTGGAACCCAGCTTGCGGATAATACCTGGGGTTATTTAGTAAATAATAATGAAAATGCCTTTTCCCAGGTACCCGTAAAGCAGGCTCCAGTCGTCCTTTTTGAAACTTCAGAAGCTAATAAAACTGCCAAAGAATATACGATAACTTATGGCGTAAAAGTTGATAGTGATATGCCTTCAGGCGTTTATTCGGCTGATGTTTTATATACAATTACAGCTAAGCCAGCTTGTTTTTCTTATGGACTCGAATGGGATTTAAATGGTGGTACGCCAAGTAAAGAGGCAGAATATCCTACGATATATAATTATGATACGAAGATAAAATTAAGTAATTTGACACCAGAGCGTGATGGCTATGTTTTTGCTGGTTGGAGTAATGGTTCAGAAAACTTTAGCGGATCTGAAGCTGCAGTAGATATTAACAGAAACCATAATGCTACGGTTAAGATGACGGCAAAGTGGGATCTAGAAACTTGTACAACGGCTGGAAATACGGTGACGGAAACCTTGAAACTTGGCGTTGGGGAAGTAAAAAACGTTGAATATAGTGGTAAAAATAACTGTTTTGTTCTAGCAAACGCTGGATATTATAAGATTGAAGCTTGGGGTGCACAAGGTGGGACTGTGAGCTATGAATCAAGAACCGTAACTGGTGGTTTTGGTGGTTACGCGGTCGGTGTCATAAAAATGGACGCTTCACAAATTCTTTATACGGCAGTTGGTGGCAAGGGCGGAAGTAATACGGCTGCGATTGGTACTAACCGTTCCGGTGGCTATAATGGTGGCGGTACTAATACTCGTACGGAGTGGGGTGTAGGTGGTACTGGTGGTGGTGCAACTCATTTTGCCTTGAAGCCTGGTGTATTAAAAAATCTTGAAACCTATAAAGGTGAGTTGTCAGCAGATAAAACATATTATATTTCACGCAAGATCTTAATGGTTGCGGCTGGTGGTGCTGCCGGCGGTGTAGAACAGGGTGGAACGAGATACTATCAAGGCGCACATGGCGGTGGTTATATCGGCAATACCAAAAAACATGTAAACTACGCTGAAGGAGGAGACTATTTGGGTGGTACTCAGACCGCTGAAACCTTTGGTGGATCATGTAGTGACTCGAGCTGGCGTGGTGGCGCTGGTGGTGGTTGGTTCTGTCGTGGTGGCGGCGGATCAGGCTATATTGGATCAAGTAACTTACTTTCAAGTAGTACTATTACTAAGCATATGACCTGTTATTCATGTGCAGTTTCAAATGTCGATGCAACCCGTACAGGTTCTAATGCTAAGGCATCAAGTGCGGCTACGGCAGATTATGCAAAGATGGCTGATGGTTATGCAAAGATTACTTATCTTGGAACTGAGATCTAAAAAAAGAACTGCCGGTTGGCAGTTCTTTTATTTTGCGTATCCGTTTAAGAATGATTTGGCATCCATCGGCTTGCGACCAGCTGGCTGGATTTGGTCGACGACGAGGTAACGTCCGTCTGAACACTTGAGGCTAAGTTTTGATTCTTCAGTGTCGCTGGTGTGAGCCTTTAAGACGATACAATCGAGATTAAAGAAAGTGTACTTTGATTTTGGAAAACCGATAAAAGCACGAACTTCGTTTAATAATTCGTCAGCGGTTTTGGTCTCTGGTTTTAATGGTGACATAGACTTGTCGAATTTAGCGGTGAAGGTAGCTTTTTCGTGATTCTGCTCGGTTGGAGTAGGAAGGTTTTCGATGTTTACTACAAGCCAGTTAGCAGCAGCTTCGGAAAGGGTCTTATAAATCTCATCCTTTTCAGGGTAGCCTTCGAAAGTGATGGTTTCTTGATGATAGACTGGACCAGCATCCATAGCTTTGACGAGCTTCATGATTGAATAGGTAAAGTCTTTGTCGCCGTTTAAAATAGCGGTTTCAATAGGGGAAGAACCACGATATTTTGGCAAAGCGCTAGGGTGAATGTTAAGAATGCCCTCTGGCTCGAAGATATCTAGCACGTCAGATTTAATCATGACACCAAAGCTAGCAAGAACGCCCTTTAACGTTGGATCTTCAGCTTTAAGATGCTTAACTTCCTCTAAATCTTCTTTGGTGCGAGCATGAAAAACGATTTCGAAATGTTTTTCGAGCACAGCTTTTGCATAGTCTGCGAGTGGTCCGTTGCCAAAGAAAATAATCTTAGTCATCAGGGAAAAGCTCTTTGTTATTTTTTACGCGAGTTTCGTAATCAATAGGGACGATTTCGCCCTTGTCATCGAGTTCAAACCAAGCGTCTTTTTGATCTTTGATATGGTCAATAAAGAGAACGCCTTCAAGGTGATCGATTTCGTGAAGAAGAGTACGAGCAAGGGAATCCTCAGCTTTAATACGAACTTCAGTGCCATCGATTAATTTAGCTTTAATGCGTGCCTTAGCAGGGCGAGGGACGAGACCATAAATATTTGGTACAGAAAGACAGCCTTCGTAATCTTTAATCATCTTACCTTCAGTTTTGATAACTTCAGGGTCAATGAGAGCTAAGAAGGAATTGTTTTTCTTGTCTTCCATATCTTCGCGGACAATGATGATACGCTTTAAATAACCAAGTTGTGGTGCAGCCATAGCAGCAGAAAGCTCGTATGGATGTTGTTTTTCCCATTCGAGAGAATTCTTCACCATATCGTCGACGATTTTTCTGGTTTCGTCGGTAATCTTGTTAACTTTGGTTGATTTCTCACGAAGACGTGGATCAGGAGTTGTAATAATTTCCATATTTTTTATTATAACACAATTATAAGCTTTATTCTAGCGTAAGGGGTTTGAATGGTGGTGGCGCTTAATGGTGAGCAAGGTCTTCTTTTTAAAAGTAAACAAATATACTGCAAGCGGAAATTAAATGAGCATAAGAGATAGCAGAAAGGACAAAAGCGTGAAAGTACATTTTGCTTCTGCTTATTGTTTATGTTTTTGAGCCTAAAGCTATCTCTTTAAAGAAGAGATGGTGGATCGATCGAAAGACGGATGCCAGGGAAGGTCTCAAGAGATTTGATGGCCTCGGTGAGAGACTTGCGATTAGAGGCTTTGATGATAATTTGCCAGCAAAAACCACTTGGGGTGCGTTCATGAAAGGCTGGCATTGGCGCAGAGAGATAGATACCGTCTTTTGATTTGAGGGATTTATAAACTTCTTTAATCTTAGAAAGGGTAGTTTTTTCAGTTTTATAGACGACGGAAACCTTTGCAAGATAGAAAAACGGCGGAAGGTGAGACTTCTGGCGTTTTTTGATGAGGTAATTGAAGAAAGCTTCGTAGTCGGAGTTGATGGCGTTGATGATGGCTGGGCTTTCGGGGTGGAAAGTCTGAATGATGGCATTGGCTTCTTTGATGTGACCACGGCCAACACGGCCTAGGACCTGATTGATAAGGTCATAGGTGCGTTCTTCAGATGAAAAATCCGGGAGACTAAGGCCGGAATCAGCCTGAACAATACCGACGGTAGCAAGTTTTGGTAGATCGAGGCCTTTGGCAATAGTTTGGGTACCAATGATAATGTTGATCTTGCCGGATTTGACGTCGGAATAGAGGGAATCGAGAGTATTTTCTTTCTCGTTATCGCCATCAAAACGCGCGATTTCGGCAGTTTTAAAGAGGCGTTTTAACTCAGTTTCAAGCAATTTAGTGCCGAAGCCTTTATGGATGATTTCAGCATGTTTACAGTTTGGGCAGGAGACTGGCACTTTTTCTTTGTAGCCACAGGTGTGACAGAGTAGCTTATAGGAGTCGGTGTGGAGGGTAAGAGGTAAGAAGCAGTTTGGACAGAGCGCCTGCCAACCACAGGATTCACAGATAGTAAGAGGGGCTGAACCGCGACGGTTGTGATAGATTAAGGTTTGGTAACCATTTTTAAGGTTTTCCTCGATTTTTTTAAGAAGAGCGTTTGAAAAATAACGGTTAGCGCTGAACTCGTCACGATTTTTGAAATCAACGATAGTGATTTCTGGCTTAATAGCGGTATCTTTAGCTTTTTCTTTAAGGGTGACAAGGGAATTGTGAGTTTTAGCGAGGTAATAATCCTCAACTTTAGGGGTGGCGGTACCAAGAATACAAGAAAGATTCTTTGATTTTGCAATAAAGCTAGCTAAACGAAGAGCAGAATACTTTGGGGTTTGATCTTGAAAATAAGTTGATTCATGAGCTTCGTCGATGATGATTAAGCCGAGATCTTTAAGGGGTGCAAAAAGAGCGGAGCGAGGTCCGATCACAATTTTTGGTGATTTGGAATTCATGAGCGATTCGAAGGTATCGCGGCGGGTTTTGTCGGTTTGTTTAGAGTGGATTAAAACTACGCTTTCGCCAAAGGTTTGTTGAAAGATTTGGACAAGTTGGGAAGTGAGGGCGATTTCGGGAACGAGCAAAATAGTTGATTGATTTTGGCCGTAGGCGCGGCTAGCAAGCGTCAGGTAGATGTTGGTTTTACCAGAGCCAGTAATGCCGTGGAGTAATTTTGTGTTCGCTGATTTCGTCTCTAATTCGCTAAGAGCGCGGGTTTGAGCGGAGTTTAATGGGATATTTTTGGTGTCGATATCTTTAAAAGTGTCTTTTTCGGCTGCGATTTTGTGACGTTTCTCAAGAGTATTTGGCAAGAACAATGAAACCACCTGAGGAAGGGGAACGAGATAATATTCAGATAACCAGAGGATGGCTTTTAAGAGGTGATTTGGCAGAGGTTCGTCGTAGAGAGTTCTTAAAATCTCCTTGATTTTAAAGTCGCCTTCAGGCTGTTTAACTTTTTTATAAACGATACCGACAGTGGACTTTTTACCGAGCGGAACTTCGACGAGAGTGCCGATCTTGAGGTTTTCAGGGAAAGAATAGGTGAGAATTCCATCCTCAAGGCGAGGGGATTTCTTAAAAACCTTTGCTGGCAAAACCTCGTAATACATAGCTATATTATACCTTAAAATAGAGAAGAAACCGTGTTGTAAAAAATACATTTTTGCGATAAAATAGAGGAAATTGGAGGTAATATGTTAGATGTGTTTATTACATCGAGAGTCCGTAGGAAAATTTTGGTGGTTTTCGCCAAATATCCAGATTTTAAGACCCACGTGCGTGCACTCTCGAAGCTAATTAAGGAAGACCCAGGAAATATTCAGAGGGAACTTCATCGTCTTGAAAAAGGTGAGTTTTTAATTGCAACAAAAAAAGGTAATACCACTATCTATCAAACAAATAAAAAATTCCCAATCTTAAAAGAGTTGCAGTCAATGGTGATCAAGAGCCAGCAGCTTTCAAACAAATCAAAGCCAAATAAAACGATTGGATAAAAATGTCTCGGATTTTTTCTGAGATTTTGAAAAAACGTGGGATTTCGGATGCATTTTTACATCCGAAATATCTTTCTGATGGTGATATCGAAGCGAAATTACCAGATATAGATAAAGCGGTTCAGGAGATTTCTAATGCGATTAAAGCGGGTCAAAAAATCATGGTCTATGGCGACTATGACGTGGATGGTGTAACCGCGACGACAGTAATGGTGGATGCATTGAAGCTAGCAGGGGCCTCTGAGGTGATTACAATGCTGCCAGACCGCTTTATTGATGGTTATGGTATGAGTAAGCGCTCGGTAGAGAGAGCGGTCTCTGAGGGCGTCTCATTGGTAATTACGGTAGACTGTGGCAGCAATAATTCCGAGGTAATTTCCGAGCTCAAAGCGGCAGGGATTAAGACGGTGGTAACAGATCACCATGAGGTAATGAAAGAGGTGCCGAAGGATGCACTGGCGGTAGTAAACCCAAAGCGAACTGATATTCCTAAGACTAAACAAAAGGCAATTCATGAATCTGGGCTAGTTGATCTTGCTGGCGTAGGGGTGGCATTCATGGTGGCAAGAGGACTAGTAAAAGCAGGACTAATCGCTGATGGTCAAGAGAAATGGATGCTGGATCTCGTAGTGGTAGGTACACTTTGTGATTCAATGACGATTTCAAAATTGAACCGTGAGCTAACTTTTTATGGTAAGAAGGTGCTAGAAAAGACTCGCAGACCAGGGTTGAAGGAGCTGATGAAAGTAGCGAAAACCTCGAGAATCTCGGCGGAAGCAATTGGTTTTCAGATTGGCCCAAGATTGAACGCCGGCGGTCGTATGGAATCAGCCGAAATCTCTTTGAAACTTCTGATGACTGATTCAAAAGCTGAGGCGGTGAGGTTAGCTGAAGAGCTTGATGGTTTAAACTCGGATCGCAGAAACGAACAAATTGAAGCGATGAAAGAAATTTCTGAGCGCTACACGGAAGAGCTTTCACGACTTGTGATCGTAGTAGCTGGTGAATGGCACGAAGGTGTACTTGGTATTATTGCGGGCAGATTAGTTGAGAAATATCACAAACCAGCATTTGTACTTTCAAAAGCCGCAACTCATGATGAGGATGGTGATGGTTTTACGGATATTTATAAGGGGTCTGGTAGAAGCTTTGGTGATTTTAATTTAGCGGAAGCGATTAAAAATTGTCCAGATTCGATTTATGGCGGTGGTGGACACTCGGCGGCTTGTGGCGTGAAGGTCTTGCCAGATAAAATTGAAGATTTTGCTGCGGATGTAAACAAATATTATGCTTCGCTCCATCTTGAGGATCAAGAAAAATATTTGGAAGTTGAAGCTGAATTTAAGGCAGATAATTTGTCAGATTTCTCAGAAGAATTACTGGATGAGATGGCGGAACTTGAGCCGTTCGGTGAAGGTAACAAGGAGCCGATCTTTGAGTTAAAAGATGTTGAAACGGTTGAAGTTAGAGCAGTTGGCAAAGAGGGAAAACATCTCAGAATGGTGGTGGCAGATGCGGATGGAAACCGCATGACACTAGTAGCATTCTCGGCGCCAGAAGAATGGTTAAAAATCCCAGTTGGAAAGACAATTTCAGTGGTAGTTGAGCTGATGCGAAACGAATGGAACGGCCGGGTTTATGTCGAAGGCCGGGCACTACACGTCAAGGGTTGAAATTTCTGCCAATATCTGATATAATGCCGGTATATGTCAATAAAAGTAACTAGAAAAGATCAGAACGAGGCAAACGAGAACATCATTCGTCGTTTCAATCGTAAGGTTCTTCAGAGTGGAGTTATGCCACTCGCTAAGTCTCAGCTTCGCTTCAGCAAGCCAATTTCGAAGCGTGAACGCCGCCGCAAGGCAATCCTTCGCGAGATTCGTAAGGCTGAGAAAACTGAACGCATCAAGCTTGGACTTAAGTAAGAGAAAAAGATTCTGCATAAGCGGAATCTTTTTTGTGGTACAATAGGGTTGTATGAGAATTGTATTTATTGGCGGACCAGGTTCCGGAAAATCGACTGTAGGAAACAGATTAGCATCAGATCTTAAATGGCCATGGATTTCTTCGGGGGAAATTCTTAGAGAAAGCAAAGAGCCTTGGGTAGTTGAAAAACTCAAAACCGCACAACTTTTTGATGATGAGATGGTGTCAGGATTAGTCCTTTCTAGACTATCAACTGAACCAAACGCAATCTTGGATGGATTCCCAAGAACCTTTAACCAAGCAGATATTATGTATACCAGGGGTGAAAAGATCGATATTATCGTCGAGATGCAGGTCCCAATTGAGGAAGTTCAACAGAGATTAGTGCTGCGTGGACGCGATCAAGACTCGAAGGATATTATTGAAGAACGCTATGCAATGTATGAGCAGAGCAAGAATGAAATCTTGGCTTATCTAATCGGTAATGGTGCAAAGCTTTTGACTATTGATGGTGTTGGTACTCAAGACGAAGTTTATCAACGTGTTGTTAAAGGTATTCAAGAGGTAATTAAGAAATGATTATGATTTATGGGCCAGCTGGCTCTGGGAAATCGACTCAGGGTGGTATTTTGGCGGAGAAAATTTCTGGAAAAGCTTTATCAGTCGGACAAATCTGTAGAGATAAGTTCTATGAATATACTAAGACCGCTGCAATGGTACCAGAGGATGAGTTGGCGCTTGCAGTCTTGGCTGAGGTAAAAACAGCTGAAGACGCTGGATATCCAGTAATTTTGGATGGTCAGCCATGGTCAAAGGATAGTAAAGGCTCAGAAATTTTATCAGACGCAACGAATGGCGTAATTGTAATTGATGTACCAAGGGAAGAATCAATTAAAAGACTTAGCTCTCGTGGTCGTGATGATGATGAACTCGCAAACTGGAATAAAAAACTTGATATGTTCCGTGATCGTATGCCAGAATATGAAAGTTTACTCCGAACAAAAAATGTGCCAGTTTACCATGTTGATGGTACTGGCACAATTGAAGAAGTTAGTGAACGTATGCTAGCTTTGTATAAAAAATTTGTTCAAAAATAACAGAGGTAATTAGCTTCTTGGACAGTTAGGAAGGGTCAAAACTTCATGACCGTCTTCGGTAACTAGGATGGTATGTTCGCAGTGACAGCCAACTGATCCATCAGCTAGAACGACGCTCCAACCACTGTCTTTATCGACATAGTTGTTCGGCTTTCCAAGTGAGCTCATTGGCTCGATACAAATACAATCGCCAGGCTTTAGAACGTAGCCTTTGCCACGTTTACCGTAGTTAGGAACTTCTGGTCCCATGTGCATTTCTTTACCAATACCATGGCCGATGTAATTTTCGATTACGCCGAGTTTACCACGGCGAAGTACACGTTCAACGGCAAAGCCAACATCACCGAGATGTACGCCAGGTCCAACCTGATCAATACCAGCCCAAAGAGCTTCTTCGGTGGTTTTAACCATTTGCCTGACAGCTGGGCTGCCTTTACCGACAACCTTAGTGAAGGCTGCATCAGTGTGGTAACCTTTATACTTGATCACGAGGTCAAAGCTAACTTTGTCGCCATCTTCGAGAACGTAATCTGAATCTGGTGCACCATGCACTAATTCGTCGTTAACAGAAATACAAATACAACCAGGGAAAGGTTCATCGAGCTCATCATAAGAACAGGTTGCGCCACGAGACTCAATCTTCTTTCTGGTCCATTGATCGAGTTCGCGTTTGGTCATGCCAACATCGGCATATTCGCGAAGCTCTGCGAGGATTTCACCTAAGATTTTTCCGCCTTCTCGCATAGCGGTAATTTTTTCCATATCCATGGGCCATATTTTACCACTTTTCTTGCACATTTGAAACTGTTTATGCTATACTTAAGCCATGGAAGAACAATCTAAATATGCATTTGGAGTTGATGTTGGTACCGAAAATGTTCGTGCCGTTGCTCTTGAAATCGCAGGTGAGAGAGTCAAAGTAATTGCTTATGGCGAAGCACCAAACGAAAAAGGTATGCGTAAAGGGATTGTGACTGATCTCTCGGGCCCAGCTGAAGCGACTGATAGGGCTCTTAAAACTGTTGAAAGCATGGGCGGCGTAAATGTTGACGCAGCTTATGTCTCGATTAATGGTGCACACATCTCATCAGAACAGGTAACTGGTATGATTGCGGTTTCTTCAAATGAAGGAATTACAAGAGATGAATTAAATCGTCTTGAAGATACAGCTATGAGTGGTAGAATCACTACCAATCGTCAGGTGCTTGACGTGATTCCTTTGAATTACACGCTTGATGGCCAGAGTGGCATTCGTCAACCACTTGGTATGATGGCAAATAAGATTGAGATCGTAGCAAATGTGATTTCTGGCCTTACCCCTAGTGTAGATGCACTTGGTCGTGCCATGGGCCAGGCAACCCTTAGAGTTTTGCAATTTATTCCAACTTCAGTAGCAGCTGCAAGAGCAGTTTTGACTGAAAAACAGATGGAAAATGGTGTTTGTGTGATCGATTTCGGTGCATCAACCACTTCAGTTGCAGTTTATGATGAGGGTGATCTCCAGTATGTTGGCGTAGTTCCAGCTGGTGCGGTCAACATTACCAAAGATTTAGCTATCTCACTTGAACTTAATACTGAAGCTGCAGAACAGATTAAACTTCGCTATGTAACAGCTGATTTTACTGAGACTGGTAAGGAAATTACCATGCGCCATAATGGTGAAACCGTAACCTTCCTTAAAGACGAAGTCAATCAGATTGTTAAAGATCGTCTCGAAGATATCTTTGCCCACGTTTACGAACATCTTGAACGTGCTGGCTATGCTCAAAAACTCCCTGAAGGCGCAGTACTCACTGGTGCTGGCTCAAACATGAAGGGAATTGCTGGATTTGCTAAAGAAAATCTTAAAATGGCAACAAGAGTTGGCATTCCTGGTAATGGCCTCTCGGGTGTTGTTGAAGAAATTGAAAAGCCTGAATGGGCAACCGCAGTTGGCCTTGCGCTCTCGATGGCTGACGATGGAAACTTCTCTGGGGTGGATGACGAAAAAGAACACAAAGCATTTTCACTATTTGGACTCTTCAAAAAGAAAAAATAATAGGGAAGCCCTTGAATACAATTTTTAACTGTGTTAAACTAGAGATAGTTTTAAAAAGTGAGGAGTAAAAATGCCTGAAATAAAACCTACTGAGGTAGAGAGCACAGCTAGTATTAAAGTTGTGGGCGTCGGTGGAGCTGGTGGTTCTGCTATTAACCGTATGAAAGAAGTTGGTCTCAACGGAGTTGAATTCGTTGCAATCAACACAGATGCTCAAGCTTTACATCATTCTGATGCTGATATTAAAGTTCATATCGGCCAAGGTCTTGGTGCTGGTGGTGACCCTGAAAAAGGTCGCGAAGCAGCTGAAGAAAGCCGTGAGAATATTGGTCAAGCCCTTGATGGCGCTGACATGGTCTTCATCACACTTGGTGCCGGTGGTGGTACTGGTTCTGGTGCAGGTCCACTCGTAGCAAAAGAAGCTAAAGATCGTGATATTCTTACTGTTGGTGTGGTTACTAAACCATTTACCTTCGAAGGTCAACAGAGAAAATTGAATGCTGATCGCGCAATTGCTGAGCTTTCAAACGAAGTAGATGCACTTATCACCATTCCTAACGATCGTCTTCTCCAGACTATCGATCCAAGAACACCACTTCTTGAAACCTTCAAGATTGCTGACGATGTACTTCGCCAAGGTGTCCAAGGTATTTCAGAACTTATTACTGAACATGCACTTATCAACCTCGACTTCGCTGATGTTAAGTCAATCATGAAGAACGCAGGTTCAGCTCTTATGGGTATTGGTCGTGCATCAGGTGAGAACCGTGCAAAGATCGCTGCTCGTCAAGCTATTGAATCACCACTTATTGAAGTTAAGATCGATGGTGCAAGAGGTGTCCTCTTCTCAGTCGCTGGTGGTTACGATATGTCTATGAGCGAAATCCAAGAAGCTGCAGAAGAAATTACTGGTGCAGTTTCTCCAGATGCAAACATCATCTTTGGTGCATCAATCCGCCCAGAACTTCAAGAAGAAATCGTTATCACAGTTGTCGCAACTGGTTTCGATTCAGATTACTATCGCAAGAAACGTGCTGAAGAAGCGATCGCAGCAGATCGCGAAGCAGCATATCAAGATACTGCTTACGATGTTCCTGCAGCAGACGCTGGCACTATTGCAGCTGAAGAAACCACTGACACTAGTGCTTGGGAAAAGGTCAACAAGACCGAGGAAGATGATTTGGATATTCCACCTTCACTTCGCGCAAGACTTCGTGGCAAAAAATAATTAAGAAAATACTAAGGAGGAGACATGGCTAACGGAATTAAGATCGGGGATTCAAAAGTTCTTGAAAGCCGTGAGACTCCTGATGGAACTATGATTCGTCGTCGTCGCGTAACCGCAGACGGTAAACGTTTCACAACTTATGAACGTATTGAAATGCCAGCACTCGTCGTCAGAAAGAGCTCTGGCAACAAAGAACAATTTGACCGCGATAAACTCCTCACCGCGGTCAGAAGAAGTGTCGGAAAGTTCTTTAATTCCGACC
Organism: uncultured Candidatus Saccharibacteria bacterium; assembly: GCA_947306585.1. GTDB lineage: Bacteria > Patescibacteriota > Saccharimonadia > Saccharimonadales > Saccharimonadaceae > Nanosyncoccus. The sequence continues at coordinate 12,285 of CAMZGX010000004.1, read as the reverse complement.
TTGAGGTTGAAGATGTTGTTAACAAAGTTGTAGAAAAAGTTTACGATCTCGGACGCGACGAAGTTGCATCTAAAGAGATTGGACACGCAATTTTAAGCGTACTCGCTGAAATTAATGAAGTTGCATACGTCCGCTTTGCATCAGTCTTCTTGGAATTCAAAACTCTTGAGGACTTCGAGAATATCATTCGTTCGCAACGTGAATCAAATAATAAGTAGAAAGGAATTCTATGAGGGTGGTAATGGTTTGTAGAGATAACACGGATTATACCAGAGAAGCTTTTGACTGGATGACAGAATTTAAGCGAGAGACTGGTTATGATGTTGAGCTCGAAGATCCAGAAACAATTCATGGTGAACTCTTTGCAACACATCACGATATTGTGCAATATCCAACAGTTTGTGTAACTGATGGAAGTTCAAAAGTAATTGCAAAGTGGGCAGGTAAACTTCCACAGTTCGAGGAAGTTACTTATATTATGCGCGACGCATAATTTGTGCTATAATATATTACGTGAATTACAGGGAAAAAGCAGACGAGCTGTTTTCTTGGGCGCTTGAGCAACCACGCGCATCTGTTGACTGGCAAAACCACTCAAGAGATGTGGCAAAAGTTTGCGCAGCTGTCGCAGAGAAAGCAGGAATGGATGTAGACCTCGCATATGCGAAGGGTCTGCTTCATGATGTTTATAAGGCGCTCGAACGCGACAATGAAATCTCTGTAGAAGTAGACGGTGAAACCGTCCCATCAATGACGCATCCATTTAAAGGGTATCAGTTGCTCATGGAAAAAGGTTTTCCAGAGGCAGCACGCAGTGCACTTACTCATACTTTTTATAATGTATACGAAGTTTTAGATGGTGGTTTCGATTCAAGACTCTTACCAGAAGATAACGCTTTCTTAAAGAAATGGTTATCGGAAAACGAGTATGATGACTATGACAAATTAGTGCAGCTTGCAGATAATATGGCCAGCTGGAGAGGTGTGATGACAATTGATGATCGCTTCTGTGACATTCTTTCACGTCACCCAGTCTCGAATCCATCGTCAGCACTTAGAAAGCTTTACGAGTTAAAAGATTATTTCGACGACAAAATGCACGGAAATGTTTACGAGCTATTTAAAGACGAAATACTAGAAACGGCAATTACGGAGCCTACACGAAAAGCATACAAGTAGTGTAGGCCAGAACCCCGGAAAGAAAGATAAAGTTTAAAGAGGAATTATGAAATATAAATCAGGTGAAAGAAGAAGGGCTTTAGAATACGAAAAAGCCGTACTAGATTTCTGGAAAAAAGATAAAACATTTGAAAAATCAGTTGATAATCGCGATGCAAAACGCAGCTATGTTTTCTATGATGGACCTCCATTCATTACTGGTAACCCACACCATGGTACTTTGCTTTCTTCAATCGTAAAGGATGCTGTACCTCGTTTCTGGACCATGAACGGTTATCGCGTTGAGCGCCGTTGGGGTTGGGACTGTCACGGTCTTCCAGCAGAAAACTTCGTTGAGAAACAACTTGGTATTACTGACCGTCGTGAGATTGGTACTAAATGGCCACTTGAAACCTACATTACCAAAGCTCGTGAATCAATGGTTGCAAACTCAGAAACTTGGGAATCAACAATTGCACGTATTGGTCGTTGGGTAAACTTCAAAGGTGCTTATCGTACCATGGATAAGAACTTCATGGAATCAGTCTGGTGGGCATTCAAGACCCTTTATGAAAAAGGTAAAATCTATGAAGGCCGCAAGGTTCTTATGTATGATACAAAGTTCTGTACTCCAGTTTCAAAAGCTGAAGTTACTATGGATAACGATGCATACCAGACCGTAACTGATCCTTCAGCATACGTTTTATTCAAGGCAAAAGATTTTTATCTCCTTGCTTGGACTACTACACCTTGGACTTTGCCAGCAAACCTTGCACTTGCAGTTTCACCAAAGCTTGAATACGGAATTTATGACGTTGATGGTAAGAAAGTTGTAGTTGCAACTAAACTTGCCGCTAAATTGTTCGGTGAAGATGCAGAGCCGGAAAAGAAAATTAAAGGTTCAGAACTTGTTGGAACCCCTTATGAGCCATTAATTGAAACGATCAAAAAAGCTGATAGAATGAGTGGTACCTATAAAGTACACGGCGCAGAATTCGTGTCTGATGCTGATGGTACAGGAATTGTTCACATCGCTCCAGCTTATGGTGAGGACGACTACGCTCTTGGTACAGCTGAAGACGTTGACTTCATTGATGTTCTTGATGAAAACGGTTACTATCTCCCAGGTATGAGTGAGAAGCTTCACGAGCTTGGCGTTCGTGATACTGATGAAAATGGTATGGAAATCTGGGCTGCTAACAAGTTTATCGCTAAGATTCTTGAAGAAAAAGGTATCGTATATAAGATTGAATATATCAAGCACGAATACCCATTCAACCCACGTTCGAAGCAAAGGATTATGTATCGTGCATTCCCAAGCTGGTTCTTCGATATCCAAGGTTCAAAGCCTCTTATGATCGAGGAGAATGAGAACGTTAACTGGTTCCCAGCACATTTGAAGCATGGTCGTTTCGAGAAAAATATCGAAGCTGCACCAGACTGGAACCTTTCACGTGACCGCTTCTGGGCAACTGCAATGCCAGTATGGAAGAGTGAAGATGGTGACGTCGTTGTTATGGGGTCATATGAAGAATTGAAAGAATTCTCAGGTGTTGAACTCGAAGATTATCACCGTCCATGGGTTGATCAAATTGAATTTGATGCATACTGTGTAATGCTTTCAAACGGCATGACTTCAGTAAGACCTCTTAGTGATGAGAAAGCAAAGTCAGCCTTCGATAAGTGGCAGGCTGTTAAGGGAACTGGCGAACGCGGAACTGCTGCAGTTGAAATCAAACACTTCAAACGTATCGAGAAGGTGCTTGACTGTTGGTTTGAGTCTGGTTCAATGCCATTCGCACAACTTCACTATCCATTTGAAAACAAAGAGAAATTTGAAGCTAACTATCCAGCAGACTTCATCGTTGAGTACGTTGGTCAGGTTCGCGCATGGTTCTATTATGTCCATGCTGTAAACACTGCACTCTTTGGTCACAATGCTTATAAGAACGTGATTACAACCGGTACTCTCGCTGGTAACGATGGTAGAAAGATGTCAAAGTCTCTTGGTAACTATACTGATCCAAACGAACTCATGGATAAGTATTCAGCAGACTCACTTCGCTTCTTGTTACTTTCAAGCCCAGTGCTTGCTGGTGAAGACTTCGCTCTACTTGATAAAGATGTTTCAGACGTTGCACGTAAGCTTTCAATGATTTGGAATACTTATGACTTCTTCACTATGTATGCAGAAGTTGATAAGTTTGATTCAGACGATGCAATTGATCCAACTAAATTTGAGAACCCACTTGATAAATGGATTGTTTCACGTGTTTACCAAGTTCGCAATCAGATTACTGACGGCATGAAGGAATATAATATTCCAAAGGCTGTTGAAGGTATCTTGCCATTTGTCGACGATCTTTCAAACTGGTTTGTCCGTAGAAGCCGTCGTCGTTTCTGGAAAGCAACTGATGATGCTGATAAGCTTGAGGCATACTCAACCCTTTACTTTGTGTTAGTATATCTCGCACAAATCATCGCACCATTTGTACCATTCCTTTCAGAAGAACTTTACCAGAAGATGACTGGTTTAGATACTTCAGTTCATCTCCTCGATTGGCCAGAAGCTGGTAAGATTGACGAGAAAGTTCTCGAAGAAATGAAGCGTACTCGCGATATCATTACTGAAGGTCTCGCTCTTCGTATGCAAAAGTCAGAGACTGAGGACCAAATCAAAGTTCGTCAGCCGCTCTCAGAGCTTGTATATGACGGCGAAAAGCTTTCGGACTATTACGAATCCATTATTGCTGATGAAGTTAACGTAAAACGCGTTACAAACGGTTCTAGTATGAATCTTGATAAGACTTTGACTCCAGAACTTAAGGAAGAAGGTTTTGCAAGAGAATTGATCCGCTTCATCCAGGCTGGACGCAAGAAAGCTGGTCTCAATGTTGACGATCGTATTAAGCTTTCAGTATCTTGCTATGTATCTGATACATATAAAGAGATGATTGCAAATGAAGTACTTGCAACTGAATTTAATACAGATGTAGATGCAGGGAACTATGCATACGACGAAATCGTAAAGGTTGATGGGGATAATGTTACGATTTCATTAGAAAAAGCCTAAAAACAAATAAAGATAATACATATTTCCTAGGGTCACGGTCCTTCGCGCCCGTCTTTACGGGGCTACGGCCGTTATAGCTCGCTAGCAAGCTCCGCAATCCCCTAGGAAACAGTATTATCTTTTTTTGTTAGCTAATCATAGCGATGTAGCTATAAAATGGTTGTTTTTTGTTGTCTTAATGAACTTCCTGGAGGGGAATCTACCCCTGTTATATTTTACTTTTTTGAAAAATGTGGTGTAAATAGTGTTGACAAATAAGCATAAGTATGATACACTTAGGACAAGTTAGAAAAGAAATAAACACAAAAATCAAATCTAACGAAACAAAAAGATCAAAAACCTGAAATCAATCCGATTAGGAAAATAAATATATATACAAAACAGCAGGAAAAGATCAACAAGCAATAAAACTAAACAAAAGGAAATAATATAAGACGATAGGCGGGAGCCATAAATCCAAACAAAAAATAAACAAAGGAAAACACCCATGTAAAAATATTTACTCATAAATAAAATACTGTATAATAAAATTATACAAACTTAAAATAACAGATAGTATAGAGAAGAATTATAAAATATGTGTTCGAAACAAATGCAAAATAATTCACTCTAAATAAAAAATGTAAACACTAAAATCAAAAAAATAAACAGGAGAAAAATATATATGTCATTTGAATTCTTTGAGAATGAAGCTGGCTATATATCCAAGAGTGAGATATCACCCGAAGCTAAAGCTAAAATAGCAAAAAGATTAGGTCACCTCGCTACGATAATTAGCTAAATAAAACGCACAATTTAACCTTTTTATCAAAAGATCCGAGCACGTCTCGGGTTTTTTGATACATTTTTTCTTGACAAATCTAAGCATTAGCTTTAAAATAGTGGTCAGAAAAGTCATATTTCAATATAAAAACATAAAAAAAGAAAGGTTATCTCCACGCTATGGCACAAGAAGATACAAGGCTCAAAGAGCTTTTGGACCGTGTCCAAAATTTACCGGAAGATGCAGAACTTCCAGAAGAGTTCTTGAATGAATTAACTCAAGAAGAAATTATTGCAATCTATGTTGAGAAAATGATTGCTGATAAAGGTGTTGAGGCGACTGATGAGCTCAGAGCTGAGCTTCGTGAAGCACTTCAAGACGAAATTACTAAGAAGATGGTACTCGCAATGCCAGATTATTTAGTTACTAAATTAAACCAAGAAATTGAAAATGGTGCAGATGAAGAAGCTGTAAATAAAATCATCGACGAATCAGGAATCGATGTGGAGACGATTACTGAACAAACAATGACAGCCTTTCGTAATGCCTACCTTAACGGGGAGGATAAATAATTATGGAACGTGGTAATGAATTTAAAGCTGGACAACCAATCGTAGGTGATGAAGCTATGAATGATATGCCAACCTTTGCTGATCGTGTACGTGAAAACGTTCCTGAAGCACTTGAATATCTTGAGCAACATCCAGACCTTAAAAAGAATATGGCTAATGCAACTCGCAAGCTCGAAGAACTTAACCAATTACTCGAGTCTGAAAACATTAATGATGCTGAAGCTGCAAACAGCACATTTGTGTCAGCAGTTGAAACTTTCAATAATGTAGTTCGCAGAAATAAAGAACTTGAAAATAAATTGGAAGATCATGAAATTCGTAAACTTGATGGTGAATATTCAGAAGCTGAATATGACCAAGCAGTAGCTGATACCAAGAGCCAATTCGTTAACGAAGGTGATAAGCTCGCAGCTGCAGACGCAGGCCTTGTATACAATGAAGCAATCGCTAAAAACGAAGCTGCAAAAGCAAAACTTGATGATCTCGAAACCCGTAAACTTGATGGTGATCTTTCAGAAGAAGAATATCAAGCAGCTAAGGCAGCAGCAGATCAAGAAATTGCTGATAATGATCGTGCAATTCGCGAATCACAAGCAGTTCTTACTTCAGATAAATTAGAAGATGTTCAAGCTGCAGCAAAAGCAAAACTCGATGATCTCGAAACCCGTAAACTTGATGGCGATCTTTCGGAAGAAGAATATCAAGCAGCTAAAGCTGATGTTGAGGCAAACCTTAAAAATGCTGAAGGTTCAACTGAAGTTGCTAAAGCAGTTAACGATCGCAAGGCAGCTGAAACTCGTATTGTTGAAGCTAAGAAAGCGTTGGATAGTCTTGAGACTCAAATGCTTGATGGTCAACTTTCAAAAGAAGAATACGACAACGGCGTTAAGAAATTAAACGATGAAATTGAAGCTTCACAAAAAATTGTTGAAGAATCAAACGCAATTATCGAAAATAGTAGATTTGAAGCTACTAGTGCTGATGCTCCAGAAGGAGAACCAAAGGGCGAAGATCCAGAGTTAGTAGAAGCAAGAGCAGCTTATAAAGTTGCTGAGCAACTTAATAAAGATGCTCGTGCTGAGATGGAAGCAATTGAAAAATCAGGTAAAACTGATGAAGAAACTAATGCTGCATATGAAAGAATCTTGGCTAAGATTCATGATTCAGAAAAAGCAATGCGTGATATGGATGCACGCATAAAAGCACTTGAAAATGCTGCAGCTGGTACAGCAGAAGCTGGCACAGCTAAACCAGAAGGTGCAGAAGCTGGCGAAGCTAAACCAGAAGGTGCTAAATCCGCAGAGGGTGAAGATGGCAAAGGAGCTGGCGAAGCTAAACCAGAAGGTGCTAAAGCTGGCGCTGAAGAAGACGATCCAAAAGGTGAAAAAGATAATGATCCTGAATGGAAAGAATTCTTTGACAACTACTTTAATGATGAAGCTGTCCGTGGTGTTTATACCCGTAACGGTGTCTTTGATGAAGAATCTTGCCGTATCGCAGTTCGTAATTTCTATGTTGCTAAGAAGAAAAATGAGGCAGCTGAAAAGGCTGCGGCAGCAAAAGCAGCAGCAGAGGCAGCAAAAGCTCCTGAAGGAGATGATGGAAAACCAGAAAAAGGCGAAGGCAATGATGATGATTTCGAAAACGATGAACAACGTGGTTTGTTTGCAAAATTAAAGAATTTCTTTAAGGGTAACAAACGTTCAAAGACTGGTGCTGAAAGAGCACTTAAGGAAGGTAAGAAAGAAACTCTAAAGAAGACTATCTATGCAGCTTTGCTTGCTCTTGTCACAACTATGTCGATTGGTAGCGCATTGCAAAATGCTGGTCTCTTTGATAGAAATACAGCTCCGGAACCAACGAAAATTGAGGCAGAAGACACTGGCAATGCAGAAGTTGATCTTAATGAAGTTGCAGAAGATCTAAGCCTTAATGTAGATCTAAACGCTGAAAAAGGTGAAGAGTTAAGTGATCTCGTCAACACTACTTCATACGGAGAAGATATTGAAGTCAATATCTCAGCTGGCGATTATGATGGCACATCTGAATTCTTTGATTACGAAGAAAAACATGGCCAACATAACCTCACTAAAGAGCTTTATGACATGGGCAATGAAGAACTTACCGATGTCCAGAAAGCTGAACAAATCGCTGAAGGTCTTGCTAACGTACTCGATGATCCAGTAGAACAAGGTCAGTTCGCAGCACTTGGCGGTACCGATGTTGTAATTGGTGATCGTGAAGGTGGTATTACCTCACTAGCAGACATGAACGAAGTTCTTGATCTTGCACAGCAAGATGATGAGTTCCGTGAAACCCTCACTGAATACAACAAAGAAATGTATCGCGATATGGTTGATAATTACGATCTCCAAGTTGAGCATCGTGCGCAAGGAACACATCACCGCTCACTTTATGCATATGAAATGCAGCTTGAGGATGGTACTTCAGACATTAACTATGCAATCGATAAAGATGGCGTACTTGCTCGCGAAGACTTTGACGCACTTCAATTCGTTGATGAAGACGGTCAAAACATTCTTGATAAAAATGATATTGGTGGATACAAGTACAACTTCCTCAAAGCTATCGGTATTATTGCAGCTGATGCAACCGATGAAGAAGCTCAGGATGTAATGTCAAAGATTCGTATCATTGGTTTCTCTGGCAAATGTGGTCAGCTTATCTGGGAAAACATTACACCTGATACTGGTTCCGAAGGAACTGGTGACGAGGGTACCGGTAGAGAAGATACTGGCGATGAAGGCACTGGCACTGAAAATGAAGACACTGGTGATGAAGGCACAGGTACTGAAAACGAAGGTACTGGAGACGAAGGCACTGGTACTGAAAACGAGGGTACTGGTGACGAAGGCACAGGTACTGAAAACGAGGGCACTGGTGACGAAGGTACTGGTACCGAGGGTACAGGTACGGAAGGAACTGGTACTGAAGGAACTGGTACAGAAGGTACTGGCACCGAGGGTACAGGTACGGAAGGTACAGGTACTGAAGGAACTGGTACTGAAGGTACTGGCACCGAGGGTACAGGCACAGAAGGCACTGGTACTGAAGGAACTGGCGATGAGTATGATGGTAAAACCGATATTCTTCCAGGTGAACCAGGCGATGGATGGACCGTAATTGATCATCCAACTCCAGAGGAAACTGGCCCAGTATCAGAAGCTGGTGGTGACAATGGATACGTTAACGACAATACTCCAGGATCATCGTCTGAAGTTGCACAAGATGACTTCCTAAACGGTGGTGACCAAGGTGGCGGAAATACGGACGCCGATGGTGGTGGTTCAAATAATCCAGAAACCGAAGCAACTTATGATGGTTCAGACACATCTGGTTGGAAGGGCGATACACAATCTGAGGAACCTGGTACACAGGACATTCAAGAACCTTCAACTCCAGAAGAAGTTAATGCAGTCAATGATTCACAAGCAAACCAAGAGTCTGCTGGCGAAAATGCATCAGAAGATCAAATTCGCGAAGATCATGACGCAATGATGGACAGATTTTAATAGCGCGGTAAGCTTTCCGCAAAAATAAAAACAGTATCATTTAAAAGGGAAGAAAGGAGCCCTAAAAATGAGAACAAAAACAAAAACTAAAACATGGGAGGAGATGCGTAAAACTGCACGCCGAATCCTCCCGGTTGCGGTGCTATCGATCGGAGCAACGTTTGGCTTTGTATCGGGCGATGTACACGCAGCCACAGAGGCGTGGGGTCCAAAGGATCGCCCAACATTTACTTGGGAAGAACCTGCAGACTACGTAACATTTAACTCAATCACCAACAACCCAAAGATTGGTGATGAGAGAAACTTTGTCCGTATCCGCAAAGCTGGTACGACTGACGATTTAGTCGACAAGGTTCAACTTGAGGTGGGTCAAGAATACGAAGTTTCGATTTGGTTCCACAACAACGCTAAGTCAAAACTTAACAAACGTGAAAATGGTGGTGTCGGCATTGCAGATAACGTACGTCTTCGTGTTGAACAACCAGAAAAAGTAAACGGCGGCACAAGCGCAGTTATTAAGGGTATCATTTCTTCAACAAATGCTAACCCAAATGAAGTCTGGGATACTGCATACGCATACTCAGAATCAACTGTACTTCTTCGCTACGTTCCAAACTCTGCTACGATTCATAGCTTAGGTAATATCAATGGTGAAATCCTTTCATCAGAAGCAATGTTCGGAACCGATGGTGCAAAACTTGGATATTGGAATGATATGTGGGGTTATGTCCCTGGATGTAACGAATACTCAGGTTATGTCACTTATCACTTTGTAGTCGATCAAGCAGGCTTTAATATCTCAAAGACTGTTTCAAAAGAAAATGATAACAACTATGTCGAAGAAATTACTGTAAAACCAGGTGATGTTCTCGACTTCAAGATTGATTATAAGAATACTGGTACAATTAACCAACTCTCAATCATTGGTTATGACCACATGCCTAATGGCCTTTCATATGTCAGTGGTACATCATTCTTTAAAGCAAACTTTAACGAAGCAGGTAATTTCGTTTCAGATAAACTCTTTGATGGTGGTATCAATCTTGGTGACTTTAAGCCAGGCGACAATATGAGCCTTACTTATAAAGTTGAAGTTGCTGATGATAAAACAATCTTCCCATGTGGAGATACAGTAGTCTATAATAATGCATCAATCGCAACTGCTAATGGTACTGGTTACGATAAGGTAAAAATTACCGTTCATCGTGAATGTGAAGGTCCAAAGGAACTTCCAAAGACCGGTCCAACCGAAATTGTTCTCGCAACAATCATTGTAGCTGGAATTGGTATTGGTGGCGCATATTACTATGCATCACGCAAGCAACTCAAAAAGCTTACAAACTCAACTAAATAATAATTAGTAGCACATTACTCCTTTCGCATCGAAAGGACAGGGATGATCAGGAAGTCCCTGTCCTTTTGTATTCTAAAAATATTGCGCTTATGCTATAATTTAGCTATATGGGTGAGAAAATAAACAGGGAAGTAACACTTGTTGAAGGACGCGAGCCGAACCAATTTATGGCCCGTGAGCTTATTCGCACTGCAGAAAAAATGGGCTGGAAGACTAGACATTTAAAGTCGATTCCAAGTGATAAAATAGCTCAAAATAAACTTGACGAAGTATTTTCAGATTTCGTAATTTGGCGTGGTCCAGTTGGTTTTAAAAGCCAATATGAGATCGAGCGCACGATTTATTGGTTGAATCATTCAAATAAAATTACTATTAACACTCGTCCAGAAGGTGGTAGATTAAGCACTTCGGACAAGTATTTTCAGCACGCATGCTTTATGGCAGACGACGTGGTGGCGGAACATACTTTGCCAATGTATCCAGCAATTTCAAAAGCTGAAGTTGAGACTTTAATTGAACAAAAATTAATTGATTTTCCATTCGTTTTGAAACCAGATTTTGGTACACGTGGTGAAGGTATCGTATTGATCAATAATCAGACCGAGCTTGAACAATTTAATGGTAACTATGCTGCGTTTTCAGTTGAACCTTATGTGAAGTCAACTTATGACTGGAGAGTTTTTGTGCTCGGCGGTGCCGCACTTGGCGCAATGCGTAAAGTTGGTAATGAAGACGACGAGAGTGACTTTATGGCTAAATCTGGCGGTAGAAAACGCTGGAAAGAGACTGATGCTGAAGTATTAGAAGAGATTTATGATCTCGCTGTACGTACAGCTGCGGCATCTGGACTAGAATATGCGGGTGTAGATTTAATTCGTGATGACGAAACGGGTAAATTTATTGTTCTTGAAACTAATATCGCCGGCGGATGGCAGAATGGGTTCTTAGAAGCTACTGGTGTACATGTTCCAACCAAGATTATGCAATGGCTTGGTGAAAAAGCTCGAATTATGGAGGGGGATCGGGCTTCAGATGCAATCAGAGATTATGTAAAGAACCGTATGGGAGCTCTCTCAAGGGCTGGTAAGCGTGAATATACTGATATCATGATGTTTAGAAAGAAGATTGAAAGAGATAGGGAAATCTGTAATTTTGATCTTGAATATAAGGATATGCCACTTCTTAGAAAGCTTTCGAGTGCTTATGTGTTAGTTCAGAATAAGGATCTAACTGAAGTCGAGAAAATGAGACTAAAGATGTTTATGAACGACGTCGAGAAATATGAAATCTCAAGGTATGGAAACTTCATTGGCAAGGATTCCGGATCACTTGAGCAATCCCTGATTTCAACGGCTTATTATCTTGCAATTTCCTCTAAGTTGTGATAAAATAATTACTAGTCTAATAATAAAAGGAATTTTATGAAGAAAGCAGTTGTACTCATCGGTGGCAAACAATATGTCGTCGCTGAGAAAGAGACCCTCCGTGTGGACCTCCTCCCGGCAGGAACAAAGACGCTCGAAACTGGTGCTTTACTTGTTATCGATGGTGACAAAACCACTGTCGGAAACCCTGAAGTAAAAGGCGTTAAGGTTTCAGCAAAGGTAGTTGAAGAAAAAGTTGCAGGCGACAAAGTCCGCGTTATCCGCTACCACTCAAAGAAACGTGTCCACAAAGAAACTGGACATCGCCAGAAATATTCAGTTATCGAAATCGTTTCGATCAAATAACTTTAAAAATCTCCCGAAAGGGAGATTTTTTTATGCTATAATTATCAAATAGACGGAAGTGTGTCCGAGTGGTTGAAGGAGCACGCCTGGAACGCGTGTAAT
>CAMZGX010000003.1 GCA_947306585.1 uncultured Candidatus Saccharibacteria bacterium | reverse complement strand
ATTCGAACCTGCGAATGACGGGACCAAAACCCGTTGCCTTACCACTTGGCGAAGGTCCAATACCTAACTATTTTATCACTATTTTTTTATTTTTTCAAGACATGCTAGAATATAAGCATGAGAAAAATCGCCGACTATACGATTCTGTTTTTATTAAATGCCGTCGAGATGGTTTTGGAGCTCGTTGCAGCCCGCTTAATGTCTCCATATTTTGGTAACAGTAACTTTGTATGGACTGCAATCATTGGTATTATTTTACTCGCCATGAGCCTTGGCAACTTACTTGGTGGAAAGATTTCTTCAGCTAAAAACCCCAGATTCATTGTCGGACTTTTGTTGCTTATTGCATCAATCTATATTACCGTTACACCACTCGTCGATGCGCCAATCTTAAAATCGCTTCAGCTCACCAATACTAGTATTCAAATCCTCTCAGTTGTTGGCAGCATTATCTTCTTTCTCATTCCATCGACTATCCTTGGCACCATTACGCCAGTCATCATGAAAGAAAGAATTGGTGAAAGTAACGATCAAGGTAAGGAATCAGGCCGCATTACTGCCATTATCTCGATCGGCAGTCTTTTCGGCACCTTTTTCGGCGGCTTCTTCTTTATTCCAACCTTTGGTACCAAAACCATCTTTTCAATACTCGGTCTCATTATTATTCCTTTAGCAATTCTATTTCAAACTAAAACTGGTCCTAAAAAAGCTACCGCCGTTTTTGTCGCGTTTTCTATCATAGCTGCTGCAGTTGGAATATTTTCTTTCAGCTCGGTTATCAAAAATCCAGCTTCCGAGAACATCAGCATCGATACTGAATATGGTCGCATCATCATTGAAGAGGGAATAGTCGCCGGAGAACCAGTACGGTTTTATAGACAAAGTGGCGCCTATGCATCGGCTACATTTTTAAACGACTATAAAAAATACGATCTCGTTCAAACCTATCTTTCCAAATATGATTTAATGTTTAACTTTCTCGACGTAAAAAGCACTGCTATGATTGGCGGTGCCGCCTACCAATATCCAAAGTATTTTATTTCACACTACAAAGATAGGACCATGGATGTAATTGAAATTGATCCTAAATCAACCGAGATTGCCAAACAATACTTTTTCCTTGATGATTTAATTCGAGACTACGGGAACGAAAGGCTTGGACTCTATAATGAGGATGGCAGAATTTTTTTGTCAAACACTACTAAAAAATATGATGCAATTTTAAATGACGCTTTTTCTGGTGAAGTACCAGTCGGAACATTAGCAACCGTAGAAGCTGCCAAAATTGTCAAAAGCCACTTAAATGAAAATGGCGTTTATATGTCTAACGTGCTTGGCTCAGATAACCACGAAAAGGGTAAATTCTTGCACTCTGAAATAAAGACTTTAAAGACGGTTTTTAACCATGTCTATACCATTCCACTTTACCGTAATAATTATAGTTCAGATAAATATCTCAACTGGATGGTTATCGCGACCGATAACAACTCGTATAAACCCGATCAAGCCGTAGAGCTGAGCCTTGAAGATAGCGATATTGTCCTGACCGACGATTATAATCCTGTCGACAGCCTCGTTCAAACCAACTACTACGACTAATTTATGCTAGAATATAAGCATGAGAAAAATACTTGAGGCAATTGTAGTGGGTATCCTCTTTGGACTCTTGACCCACATCGCAGCAAAATATTTACCAGACAATCTGAAATTTCTAGTCGAAACTAAAATCATTTGGCTTCTTCCGGCCTTTCTGATCGCATTTAACATGCCGCTTCGCCGTCGTCAAAGCGACTCCATTATCATCGCAATTGTCACCCTACTTGCAACTGGCGCAACTTACTATCTTTCCGCCATGGTTAAGAACCAAGAAGCCTTTGTTTTTACTGACGAAATGGCAAAAATGTCCGCACTAGGCGTAGTACTCGGCGCTGCCACCGGCATCGCTGCTTACCTCGGACATTCCGCAACCAACCAATTTATTCGCTACGGTTCGATCAGCGTCTTGCCAGCAATTTACACTGGCGATGGCATCAACCAAATTTTACAAACCATCGAGCATTTTGAATTCACACCAGAAATCGGCACTAAGATTATTGGTGGTCTTTTATTCTATCTTTTAATTTCCGGACCAAATCGTTTCAAAGCCAAAAGCCTAATTTCATTCGCAACACTTATTGCGATCGCCGCGCTCATCTATCTTTATATGGTATAATTGAAGAGATATGAACGAAAATGAAAAACGCCTCGAAACTTTGGCGGCTAATTTAGATGATGCTTGGAACAAGCTCAAACTCGATCAAAAAATCGAGAAGCTTTCTCATCTCGAAGAAGAAGTCGCAAATCCTGACATTTGGAAAAATCCTGAAGAGGCTAAAAATAAAAACATGGAACTCTCTCGTCTTTCTGATGAAATCCATCCATGGCAAATGCTCAAAACTCAGTGCACTGATTTAAATGACATTATTGCGCTTCAAGAAAAAGATCTTGAAGAAGAAATTGAAATGCAACTTACCGCTATGGAAGCTTCACTCGATGAGCTCAAAAAAGCTTTGCGCTTTACTGGTGAATTCGACGGCAATGACGCAATTCTTCGCATTACTGCTGGTGTTGGTGGTACCGAAGCCATGGACTGGGCAGGCATGCTCGAGCGTATGTATTTACGTTACTTTGAAAAGAACAATTTTCAAGCTAAATTAATTGAACGCCAGACCGGGGAAGAAGCCGGCATTAAAACTGCTGTTTATGAAGTTTCCGGCACTAATGCTTACGGCAACTTAAAGTCTGAACACGGTGTCCACCGTCTCGTTCGTCTTAGCCCATTCAATGCCGACAACCTTCGTCAGACTTCATTCTCACTCGTTGAAATTTTGCCAGTTATGAACGCCGACAATGATATTGAAATCGACGAAAAAGATCTTCGTATCGACGTTTATCATGCATCTGGACACGGTGGTCAGGGTGTCAACACAACCGACTCTGCCGTTCGTATTACCCATCTTCCAACTGGCATTGTTGTCGCTATTCAAAACGAACGTAGTCAACACGCCAACAAAGACACTGCTATGGAAATTTTGAAGGCTAAGCTCGTTCAAATGAAACTCGAACAGCAAGCTGAATCACTTGGCGAACTTCGTGCCGGTGAATCCGCAAAGTGGGGTCAGCAAATCCGTAACTACGTCCTTCAGCCTTACAAACTCGTAAAGGATACTCGTACCAAATACGAGGAAACTGATGCTGATGCCGTCCTCGATGGCAAGATCCAAGGCTTCATTGACGCTTACCTCGAAAACAAAATCGGCGAATAAAACATTTTGATTTTTATCATGCTTATGTTATTATATAGGTATGATATTGTTCGATCACGTCACCAAATCTTATCCACGTGATAAGCATCCTGCGCTCGATAATGTTTCATTTCATATTGAAGCAAACGAGTTTGTATTTCTCGTTGGTAAATCTGGTGCTGGTAAATCGACTCTTATTAAAATGATTACTAAAGAGGAAATGCCTGATGATGGTAAAATCATCATTGGCGGCATTGACCTTGATTATGTTAAGAAACGCCACATTCCTCACTATCGCCGTCGTATCGGCGTAGTCTTCCAGGATTTCAAGCTTCTTCCAACTCGTACTGTTTATGAAAACGTTGCTTTCGCACTCGAAATTGCTGGTATGAGTAATCGCGAAATCGAACGCACTGTTCCAAAAGTTCTTGATCTCGTCGAACTTTCTGATGTTGCTTATAAATTCCCAGACAACATTTCCGGTGGTCAGCGCCAGCGTGTTTCAATTGCTCGTGCTGTTGCAAGACAACCAAAGATCTTGATCGCAGATGAGCCTACTGGCAACCTCGACGTCGAAACTGGACGTGGCATTCTTGATTTACTTCAGAAAATTAATGACTATGGCACAACCGTTCTCATCACTACCCACGATGCTAACGCCGTCAACCACTTAAAGAAACGTGTGATTACTCTTCGTGATGGTAAAATCGTTTCCGATCAGAAGGATCACGGTATTTATCGTCTCGATGGCGACAACGACGGAATCTCATTACCACAGCCTGGTCACTTACATCCAGAAACTTATTTAATCCGTGAAAAGAAAGACACTCCAAGACCAAGAAGGAGATTGATTCAATGAACAAACAAAAAACCACATCTCGTTTAAAATCCATGATTAAAAATTCTAATCATCATTACATGCGTAATGTTAGTAGAATTTTTAAGTATGGTGTGATTGGTTTTGGACGCAATATTTGGCTTTCAATTACCGCAACCATCGTCACTACTTTGACTTTGGTACTTTTGCTTGCAACTATCGTTGCTGGTGCAGTTTTGAACTCAACTGCTGATGCAATGCGTGAAAAGATTGATATTTCAATTTTCTTCGAGCCAGGCACTTCAAAAACCTTACTCGCAAGCATGGCTACAACCATGAAGAAAGATGATAACGTTAAAAATGTTGAATATTCCACATCCGAAGAGATGGCTGAAATGCAAATGCAAGACGCTAAAGACAAGGGGAAACAAGATCTCGTTGCAGCTTATGAATTAGTCGGTATGGACTTACTTGCTAAAAACCAGCCAGCTGTCATGCGCGTCAAAGTTTACGACACTAGCTATCTTGATAGCATCAAACGCATCGTCAACACCGACGAAGAATTTAGAGAGCATCTTTCAAAAGCTAAAGAGCCAACCTATGATTCAAACAGCTCAACTATCGCAACTATTTCCAGCTGGGCCGACATCGCAACTAAAGGCGGTATCGCACTCTCAGTCTTATTCTTAGTCATCTCAACTCTCGTCATTTTCAACACCATCCGTATGGCAATCTTCAGCCGCTCTGAAGAAATCTACATGGAGAAATTGGTTGGCGCCGATAATAGCTTCATTCGCGGCCCATTCCTCGTTGAAGCCATGATGTCTGGTATCTTCGCTGGCGTCATCGCCGGTGGACTTGGCCTCGCTGGCTACAACGCCCTCGCACCAAAGCTCCAATCATACGATATCAAAGTTGACATCATCAATAACTTCCTCATGGATCCAAGAAACATCATCATGCTGTTCCTCGCCTTAGTCGGCACTGGTATGATTATTACACTTCTTTCATCACGTCTTGCTGTTCACAAGTATCTCAAGAAGTTCTAATTTGACTAAAGAATACGCTTATGCTAAAATTTAAGCAGGAGTATTCTCATGAAAAATAAACAGACTAAGCTATCCCTCAGAATCAGAGCATCCGTAATGGCAGCTACTCTTATTGTTGCTGGATTATATGGTATTATTCGTTCAACTAACGCTATGGCAATTAGCTGGTGTACTTCTGATCGCTGTAAAGAGGCTGAAAAAGCTGAGCGTGAAGCAACCGAAAAAGCTAACAGTGCATCTGCTCAAGCTGATACTCTCGACGGCGAAATCGAACGCTTGAATCAGGAAGTTCGCATGTATGAATCTCGTATTCTTGCAAACCGCGCTAAAGCTGAAGACCTCCGCGTTCAAATCGAAGAGAATACTAAAAAACTTGATCTTCAAAAAGAAGCTTTAGCTGACATGCTTATCGATATGTACCTCGAAGGTGATACCGACGAGCTTACTATTCTTGCTTCTTCAAACTCAATTTCCGACTACGCTGAAAAACGCGCAAGACAAGAAGCAACCAGAGATCAAATCAGCACTTCGACTCAAGCCGTCCAAAACCTCAAAGAAGAGCTTGAGGCTCAGAAAAAGGAAATCGATCGTGTAATCGCTGACCAAGAGATTCAGCAAAAAGCTATCGAAGAAACCAAGCGCCGCGAGGAAGAACTCGTTAGAATGTATCGTGCAAACGAAGCTGCCTATGGCGCCGAAGCCGCTGAAGCTCGTAAGATTAAGGAAGCTGAAATCGCTGATGCAATTCGTAAAAACAACTCTACCGGTGCTATTGGTAATGGTGTTAACACCTATCCAAAACAAGGCGCATGCCCTGGCGATAACCTTCGCTATAGCTTCTATGGTGGCTATGTCTGTCAGTGTGTTTCTTACACTGGTTGGAAGGTCTGGGAACGCTACGGCTACCTCCCATCAGGTTGGGGCAATGCTAACACTTGGGATGACGCAGCACGTGCCGTTGGCTTCCGTGTCGACAACATTCCAGAAGCTGGCACCGTCGCTGTTTCTAACGCCGGCTACTATGGCCACGTTATGTGGGTTGAATCCGTAAACCCTAATGGTACTATCAACCTTTCAGAGTACAACAACTCATACTCATCAGCATCCGGTCTTCCTGGTGACTTCGGTTACCGTATCGGCGTCTCAACTGCCGGACTCGTATTTATTCACTTCGTTTAAGCAAAACCGTGATACAATATAATAATGAAGAAAACTGCGGAAATAGAAAATACTGAACCAAAACCAAAGAAGATTACCGAAGTAACACTCGGTACTACCATTTGTGGCTGTGTCATCACTCTTTTAATGGGATTTTACATCGGTGCAAACTGGGACGGTATTTTTGCTAACTTCAAACCATATTTAGGTTTCAAGAAGACTGCTGGCGAAACTCTTAATCTCAAACCAGTTCAAGATCTCTATACTACTCTCGCTGAAAATTATGACGGCACTATCGATAAAGATGCCGTAATTGAAGGCGCAAAGAAGGGAATGGTTGAGGCAGTTGGCGATAAATACACTACTTACATGACCGCAGATGAAGCAACCGACTACAAGAAAGATCTCGAAGGCGAGATCGAAGAAGGCGGCGTTGGCGTCAGCCTTGCAAAGCGTGAAGACTATATCCGCATCATCCGCACCTTACCAGACAACCCAGCTAGAAAGGCTGGCGTACTTGCTGGCGATATCGTCTATGCAATCGATGATGTCGAAGTATGGATGGAAGATGCTGAATCGATCAGCAAGAGACTTCGTGGCGCTGAAGGTACAAAAGTCAAACTTACCGTCGTTCGCGACAACAACAAGCTCGACTTCGATTTGACTCGCGAAAAAATCAACAACGTTTCTGCAGACATTACTTATGAAAACAACATCGCAATTCTTTCAATCTATCGCTTCGCTAGCGACACCGGTTCACTCGTAAAGAGCCTCGCTGAAGAAGCTGTTTCAAAGAAAGTTAAAGGCATTGTTGTTGACCTTCGTGGTAACGGCGGTGGCTATGTTGAACAAGCTAGAAAAGTTGTCTCACTCTGGGTTGATGGTGAAAAAATCCTCACCCAAAAATCTCGCTCTTATAACGACGTCACCACTGTCGCATATCACGGCAGCGCAATCCTTAAAGACATGAAGACCGTCATCTTAATTAACGGCACAACCGCTTCTGCATCTGAGATTGTCGTTGGTGCACTCAAAGATTACAACAAAGCTACCATCGTTGGCGAGACTTCCTATGGTAAAGGTGTTGTCCAAACCATGCTTGATGTTTCTGGTGGCGCAATCCTTAAAGTTACTACCTCTCACTGGTACACTACAAATGTCAACGGTATCAACGAAACTGGTATTGAGCCAGACGAAAAAGTTGAGCGTACTTACGAGCAAATCAACAAGGGTGAAGATCCTCAGCTCGATAAAGCTAAATCTCTGTTACAATAGTATTAATGGAGAACATGTTACACGAACCTATTTCTGTTGACGCGGTTTTTGATGTCACTTTACCGCACCGCTGCATTCCTAGGGCTTTCCGCACTAAAACTGGCCGCGAAGTCATTGTTACTGAGATTGGATTAATTCATCCTAAGTTCGACGGCATTAAAACTCATTTCATGTTCGATCTTACCGACGGCGCTTCCGATTATCGTCTCAGCTTCGATACTGAGCGCCTAGAATGGTTCCTTGAATGGGAAGGTGATCAAAATGTCTAAAGTGAAGGTCGAAGGCCTTGGTGATACTTTAGTTGGCATCGAAGATAAATCGATTCGTGATTTAAAATTCACTACTTTATATGTCGACCTAAACTCTTGTTTTGCTACTACCGAGCAGCAAGCCAGACCAAGGTTACGTAATAAACCGGTTGCAATCGTAAACCGTGTAGCAGAACATGCTACCATTATTGCGGCCAGCATTGAAGCTAAAGCCCTCGGCATTAAAGTCGGCATGCGAATCGAAGAAGCTAAGTCCCTAGTCCCGGAGATTATTTTTGCTGAAACCGAGCCTAGTAAATATATTTATGTTCACGAGAAGCTAAAAGACATTTTAAAGAGTTACTCACCAAAGGTAGTCATGAAATCAATCGACGAAGGCTTAGTCGATCTTTCTGAAGCCAGCGAAGAGACTCGTAGCAAAACCCCAAAAGAACTCGGCGCCGAAATTAAGGAGCGGTTAAGAACTGAAGTTGGTAGTTATATGAAATGCAATGTTGGTTTTTCATCCAACCGTTTCTTGGCTAAGCTTGCCGGCGAGCTCCACAAACCCGATGGCCTCGATTGCATTACCGAAGATAATATTCACGAAGTTTTCTCACATCTCAAACTTACCGATCTTCCTGGTATTAATAAAAAGACCGAAAAACGCCTGAGAACCTACGGCATTCTCACACCACTGCAATTACTCGATGCCAAAGAAGAAACTTTGCGCGTGCAAGTCCTCGGTTCGATCGAAGGCACCAAATGGTATTTTAGGCTTCGCGGCGTCGAAGTTGACGAGAGGGAAGACAAGACCAAATCAATTGGCCGTCAATTCGTCTTGCCACCAAACTCCAAACCGGAAGACATCAAAATGCGCATTGCTCATCTCGCTGAAGACGTGGGCTTTCGTTTGCGCTCCCAGGATCTCTACGCCCGCGGTATTTATGTTTGGGTCGGTTTCAATATGAACGAGCATCATTTTGTCGCTCACAAAAATTTTCTCAAAAACGAAACCTTTAATACCGATGCCGAGATTATGGAGTACACTAAAAATCTTTATGATGAAATCATCGAAGAAAACCGTGGTAAATCCGAGAATCCCCGCATTATCGGCGTCTCGCTTTATAAGTTAGAAGACGAAGAAACTAAGCAACTTAGTTTCGAGCACGAGCGCATTGAAAAGAATGAAAAAGTCGCCAAAGTTATCGATGAGATTAACCAGCGCTTTGGTTCCCGCACTGTTCACTCCGCTTATACTTTAAAGACTAACGACATGCATACCAAAATCCCATTCGGCTCGACGCGATATCTCGACAAAAATATTGGAAAATAGTACAATATATTATATGAAAAAAGCAAGTCCAAGGGCTGCTTCAACGGCTAAGAAAGCTCCTGCTTCCTTTCCAGTAATTGAAGTTAGCCACTTATCTAAAACCTATGGCAAACGCACCACTGCGTTTAAGGCCCTAGATAATATTAATCTTAAAATCTTCCCAGGCGAATCTGTCGCTATTATTGGTAAATCTGGTTCTGGTAAATCAACGCTCATGCACCTCATGGCATTGCTTGACAAGCCAACTTCCGGAACCGTCAAAGTACTCGGCATCAACGCTTCAAAGCTCAAAGGCAAGAAGCTCAACCGCCTCAGAAACAAGTACTTTGGTTTCGTTTTCCAACAGTTCTTTATGAACAGTAATGACACCGTACTTGAGAACGTTTTATTACCACTCAAAATCGGCAAAGTTAGCCGTTTTAAACGCAAGAAATTAGCTCTTAAAGCTCTCGACATTGTCGACCTTGAGAACAAAGCCAAAAACAAAGCTACCAACCTTTCTGGTGGTCAGAAACAGCGTGTTTGTATTGCCCGTGCCATCGTTAATAATCCAAAGATTCTCTTCGCCGACGAACCAACTGGCAACCTCGATTCCGGCACTGGTAAAAAAATCATCGATTTACTTTTCGGCCTCAACCAAAAGGGAACCACTCTCATTATTGTGACCCACGATGAAGATTTAGCTGCACTTTGCGATCGCCAAATTCGCATCGTCGACGGCCAAGTCGTTAATGAAAGTAAGCAAAAGGCTGGCTATATCCGCCGCACTGCTATTAAAGAAGGCCAAAAGGAGGACAGATAATGAAACTTACTGATATCATTACAGCTGCAAACCGCAACCTTCTCAAAAACAAGGTACGCAGCTTCTTAACTATTCTTGCTATCTTTGTTGGCTCATTTACTATCATTCTTAACTCTGCTATCAATGCTGGCGTTAATGATTATATCGATAGCCAAATTAATGCTATGGGTGGCGAAGGTTATCTCGAAATGACCCCGACCGCAACCATGGATATGATGGAATCGATGATGAGCTCAAAGGTTTCAGAGTATTCTGATGAGAAAAAAGATGCCAGCCAATCTATCTCATTTAAATCTGAAGATTTTGAGAAGATCAAAAAGATCGATGGCGTTAAGTCAGTCTATCCAATCTATCTTTCACAGGAAGACTATGTCACTAGCCCATACACCGACAAGAAATACGAGATTAGCTTGAATGGTACCGTCGAAGGTTTTGAGCTCGACATGGAAACCGGTGAAATGCCAAACGTTTCAAAGGACAACACTAAGTTCGAGGTCGCAATCACCAAGAAATATGTCACTTTGCTTGGTTTCAAAGACAACGAAGATGCCGTAGGAAAAACCATTCAATTCGGCGTCCCATCAACTGCTAAATGTTATACCGTTGCAAAGCGTAGCGACTGTCAAACTGTCGTCGAAGCAACTATCACCGGCGTTCAAGCCGACGGTATCCTTACCATCGGTGGTGGTGCTCGCGCTAACGCAGCACTCTTGAACGAGATTCACCGTATTAATAGTATTGGTATGCCTGCAGAAAATGCTGACGTTGCCTACCAAGCTACTGCCTTTGTCGATCCAGATAAGATCGACCAGATCAAGGAAGAACTCAAGAAGATGAATATTACCGCTATGACCATCGATGATGAGATTGGCACCTTCCGCACTTTCCTCGATGCTATGGTTGCTATTCTTAACGTCTTTGGTGGCATCGCCTTACTCGCAGCCGCAATTGGCATCATTAACACTCTCTTCATGTCAGTCCAAGAACGCACACGCGAAATCGGCCTCATGAAGGCACTTGGCATGAGCAGAGCTAAGATCTTCCTTAGCTTCTCCGTCGAAGCAATCTCACTCGGATTCTGGGGCTCAATCTTTGGCATGTTAGTTTCAATGACCATTGGTTACGCTGGCAACACCTTCCTTCACTCAGAAGGCATGTTCCTCGAAAACCTCCCAACTTTCCACTTCGTAAAGTTCACTCCTGAGGTTATCTTGCCAATCATCGTTCTCGTCATGGCCATCGCTTTCGTAGCTGGTACCGCTCCAGCACTTAAAGCTGCTAAGAAAGATCCAATCGACGCTTTGAGATATGAATAAAACATAAAAAATAACCCCGATTTGGGGTTATTTTTTATTGCTAGTTTTTAGCGATCTTCGATACCATCTTCGAGCATGTCATTTGCACGGCGAATCATTTCTTCGAATTCATCAGTACGAATAACATAGATTGGCTTTGAACCTTCTGCTGCGATATTAGTATGACGTTCTGGCATCTCACCAGTATTTTTCTCGTCGTCAAGTGCAAAGCCAAGATATTGAAGCTTCTGGCAGACCATACGACGGATTTCGTCTGAGCGTTCACCGATTGTTGCAGTGAAGACGATTGCATCTACACCACCGAGTGAAGCAGCCATTTGGCCGATCGCAGATTGAATACGATAGACATAGAGAGCGTGTGCGAATGTGCCCATCTTATCACCTTCGTCGCGGAGGCGGATAATCTCACGCATATCGTCAGATTGACCAGATACACCGAGAAGACCACATTGCTTGTTCAAGTATTTCTCAAGAGCTTCGTCTGAAGCGAGTTTGAGACCACGCTTAAGAGCTAGAGCAGCTGCTGGATCCATTGAACCACAGCGAGTTGACATCATCAAGCCTTCGAGTGGAGTATAGCCCATAGTTGTGTCATGTGACTTACCTTCAAAGACAGCGGTGAGGGAAGAACCTGAGCCGATGTGACAGACGATAAGTTTTTCAGGAAGGATATCAGCACCCTTCATGTAGTTGACGATTGAGCCAACTGAAAGACCGTGATAACCCCAGCGTTTGATGTCATATTTCTCAGCAGCTTCTTGATCGATTGCGTAAGCTTTCATGAGCTCTGGGCGTGACGTATGGAAGCCAGAATCTGAGATTGTAAGAATAGGAGTACCCTTAAATGATTTTGTGAAGTGTTCGATTTCACCTGCAACTACAGGAACGTGAAGAGGAGCTTTTTTCTTTGCGTCTTCAAGTTGCTTCAAACATTCTTCATCAACGATGTGATCGTGAGAGAAGTATTCACCAGGAGCAGCAACACGTGCGAGGATGGCGTCAAGTTTTGACATACCACCGAGATAACCTTCTTGAGTTAAGATTTCTTCGATGTTTGCAACGGTTGAAGTAAGAGCCTTAAAATCAGTTTTAATCTTTTTCTTGGTATCATCGGCACGCTTTAGAGTACAGACAATTTCCTTACCCTCGAATTCAAAGTGAAGGGAACAAACAAATTCACTTCCTTTATAGAGAGCATATTTACGTGAAGAACTTCCAGGATTCGTAATGAGAATCAGGCGATCGTTGTTCATTTTTTCTCCTAATAAAACTAATAAATATACCTTAATAATTATAGCATAAATAAACTTAAAAAATCTTTTAAAAATAAATTAGCACTCTTGCATTTTGAGTGCTAAAGACGTATAATTATGGTATGGCAGAAAGATCTTATTATGATATTCTCGGCGTTTCCAAAAACGCATCTGATGACGAAATTAAAAAGGCTTATCGTAAGCTCGCTTTGAAGTATCACCCTGACCGTAACCCTGGCGACAAAGAAGCTGAAAAGAAATTCAAGGAAGTAAACGAAGCTCACGAAGTCCTTTCTGATAAACAAAAACGTGCCCGTTATGACCAATTCGGCAAAGCCGGTGTTGGTGGAGCTGGTGGTGGTAACCCATTCGGTGGCGGCAATCCATTCGGCCAAGGCGGTTCATATTCATACTCTTTCAATGGCCAGAACGTCAACTTTGGTGACTTCGATCTTAATGACATCTTCAACATGTTCACCGGCGGCGGATTCGGTGGCGGCTTTGGCCGTCAAAATCGCGGTCGCGACATCAGAGCTTCAGTCGCAATCGATTTTAAAGACGCTATTTTCGGTACTACCAAGACTATCAATGTCGAGGGTAAAGACATCAAAGTTAAGATTCCAGCTGGTATCGACGATGGCCAAGCTATCCGTCTTTCCGGTCGCGGTGGCGAAGCACCTGAAAAAGGTGGCCAACCTGGCGATCTTTATCTCATTATTCGCGTTAAACCTCACAAATCACTCACCCGTGACGGTAACATCATTCTTTCCAGCAAACACATTTCAATGGTCGACGCTGCCCTTGGCTGCGAAATCGAAGTTGAAACCATCGATGGCCCAATCACTATGAAGGTTCCTGCTGGTACTCAGTCTGGCACTCCATTCAAACTCAGTGGCCATGGCGTTCCATTCCGTGCTGACGGCGATCGTGGTCCACATATCGTTGAGATTATTGTTGATACCCCAACTAAACTTTCTAAGAAGCAAAAAGAAATCCTCGAAGAATTCCGCGGAAGCTCTAAAAAACGTGGTCTCTTCAACTAATTTCTGATATAATATTTTTATGTTAAGGAGAAAATCAGTCTTAATCATTTCATCCCTGATTTTTTCCATCGCTTTAGGTTTTCCAGCAAACGCAACCGACGTCGAACTTCCAGAAGAAAAGCTCGACAACATCAGAACCAACTGCCGCGATATTAAACAGTCATTAAAGCGCGTCCAGAATTCTGATCGCAACGTCCGTGTTTCACTTGGACAGACTTATCAGCTCGTAATGGCCGATTATATTACGCCATTAAACCTTCGTCTCGTTAAGAATAATAATCCAAACTCGGATCTTTCCAGCATCCAGAGCCGCTTCGCTTCTGCTCGTGAAGCTTTCAACCGTAATTATATTACTTATAGCCAAGAGCTCGAAACTCTCATGGATATCGATTGTAGTGCTAACCCTCAAGAATTCTACCAGCAGCTCGAGGCAACTCGTTCCGCTCGTGCAACTGTCGCTGAAACTGTTGGCATTTTAAATAGCATCATCGACGAACAAGAACAGACTGTCACTTTTCTTCGTGATTCACTAAAGACTAATACTGATTTGAAGGTGGAAGAATAATGAGTACTGAAGAAAATATCGAGAAGAAATCCGGAAACAAAAACCTCATCATCCTTGGCGTTGGTTCAGTTTTGATGGCTTTCGTCACTGCCTGTGCTTCACTCTATATCTATCACGCTTCAGGCGATATTTATCTTGACTGTTCACTCCCAGAAGCTGATTGCCCATCCGCTCGCTCTGATAGCGAAGAAAATAATCGTAGCGACGTTTATAAATTCAGCGAAAACGGTAAAGTCGACGAAGAAGTCTTAAACGAGTATCTCAAAGAATACAAAAAGACCGTCAATAAGGTCAAAAAATACGAGCAGCCATTCGCTGGCAACGCCCTCGACGACGAATCACTTGGTATTTAACCATAACCACTTTCTTTTTCAAAATCTCCGTGCTACACTAGAGTAAACCAAATGGAGGTACGTACATTTGAGTACAATTAGGGAAGCAATGCTTCGCAACGGTGTATTTTTGTACGGTGACGATATGACCATCGAAGGTGGGTTCGGACAATACATGGTCGTCCGTGATCGCTCTGGCACTGCCAGATACAAAATCCGCAACGCCGAACTCAGTAATAAGCTTATCGTCGAAGATTATTACAGTGGAAGCTTAATTAGAACAATCGACGCATTCTAACAAATACTGCAAACTCGCGAATTTCCGCAATCTAGCAAATCTCGCCTGACTCATCAGGCGTTTTTTGTGGCTTCCTCTCTGTTAATATAAGCTTTAGGGTATTGAAATTTTTAGCAAAATATGCTATAATATCGCCATGGCAAAATCACAATCAACCATGCAGGTAGGAGACGAGCTCAGGATCATTGGGTCCACTGAGTATGTTTCGATTGGAAAGTTAGATAAAATACCTGCAAAAATTGATACGGGTGCCGATTCATCTTCAATCTGGGCTTCAGACATTGAAGTATCAAGAGATGGAACGCTCACCTTTAAGCTCTTTGCGCCAAAAAG
This sequence comes from uncultured Candidatus Saccharibacteria bacterium, assembly GCA_947306585.1. GTDB lineage: Bacteria > Patescibacteriota > Saccharimonadia > Saccharimonadales > Saccharimonadaceae > Nanosyncoccus. The sequence continues at coordinate 24,195 of CAMZGX010000003.1, read as the reverse complement.
TCCTTATTACACAGGCGAGACTTTAGAAAGTAAAGAATATAAAGTCTCCGTTGTTAGAAGTAGTAACGGCAATGAACAAATCCGCTACCGCACCACACTTCCTATTAAAATCAACGGATGCACTGTGAAGGCGGCCTTGACTCTAGCCGATAGAAGTCGCAACAACTTCCCGATACTAATCGGAAGACGCACGATCTCTGGAAAGTTTCTAGTAGATGTCAGCAAAATTAATGTTGAAAGACCTCACAAGGCTAAGTCAAAGAAATTAAATAAGGAATTGATTGAAAATCCATATAAATTCCACAACAAATATATCAAAAAGAGTAAATAGGAAACATTAATATGAGAATCGCCATTTTATCTAACGGTAACGCGAACTATTCAACCAAACGCCTCGTTGAAGAAGCTGAAAAACGCGGACATGACGTAACGGTTATTAAATACAAGAACTGCTACATGTCACTCGACGAAAAACATCCTGACGTATTCTATAAAGGCCAAAAGCTTGGTTCTTTTGATGCAATTTTACCTCGTATTTCAAACAGCATGACCCGCTATGGTTGTGCAATCGTTCGTCAATTCGAGATGCAGGGAACATGGACTACTTCTAGCTCTATCGCTATCACCCGCGCTCGTGACAAACTACGTGCTGCTCAGATTTTAACTAAGGCCGGTATTGATACTCCAAGAACTTTCGTTTCACGTAACACTACCGATATCGATGCACTTCTTGACCACATTGGTGTCCCAATGATTATCAAGCTTGCTACCGGTACTCACGGTAATGGCGTCGTTCTCGCCGATACCAAGAAAGCTGCAAAGTCTGCTCTTCAGGCTTTCTACCTTTATAACGAAGATGGTACTAACATTCTTCTCCAAGAGTACATCAAGGAATCTGCTGGTACTGACATTCGTGCATTCGTAGTTGGTGGCAAAGTAGTTGCTTCAATGCAACGTCAATCACTCGATGATGATTTCCGTTCAAACCTCCACAAAGGTGGCGAAGGCAAAGCAATTAAACTTACTGATCACGAAAAGAAGATTGCCGTCCGTGCGGCAAAAGCTATGGGCCTTCATATTGCCGGTGTCGACCTTATGCGCTCAACCCGCGGTCCATTAGTACTCGAAGTTAACGCTTCACCAGGATTTGGTATCGAACGCGTTACTGGCCGCAACGTCGCTGGTCCAATTATTGAATACATTGAACACAACGCAACTCGTAGAAATACCAAAGATCGCGTTGGCGCTTAAGACAAAGAGCCTCTGATAACAGAGGTTCTTTTTTATCAAAAATATGTTATAATGTGCTTATGATTATCATTGGCGCATTAGTAGTATTCTTTATTCTATTCTTCGTCTTAAAGAAGCATGTTGGACCAGCTCATCTTGCCATGATCGCTGGCATTAGCGTTTATGATTCCTTTGGTAAAAACCTAGTTGATGGCGCCGCACATCTTCTTAAATCCGCTCCAAGAGGATTACTTGAAGTAATCGTTTTCTTAGTTTTAGTTCTAGGTTTACCACTCTTACTTTATATCCGTTCTGGTCGCGGTGGACTTTTTGGCATCCTTCGCATTATCGAAGCAGCCGTCTTCTCAGCTTTACTTGTTTCGATCTGTTCCTGGTGTATCTCTTATTTCATCCCACTCGACAGCCTCTCTACCGACATCCTGAATGTTATCAACTCCGAACAAGTAATGGGAATCATTGTTGTCACTGGTATCGCCTTTGCCTACTTTGATATCCTGATGTACCGCGAAGATTATTAAAATAATTATCACCACATATAAAGCGAGCCACACTGGCTCGTTTTTTGGAAACTCAAAATAAAACTCCGTTTTCTCTTCCAGTAAATTCACAATATAAACGTGGTACTTTAAAATCTGCTCCGCTAGCCAACCCGTTCCCGTCGCCAGAAAATCGAGGTTTAAAAGCGCCAGTATGCCAGTCAAAAACGAGAACCCCATCGCGTAGGGAATGGTTGGTAAAATTAAAAGATTCGCAAACACCGCAATCAAATTTAGTGAGCCAAAATAATACAACTGAATCGGCAAGCATGCGATAATTGCCGACAGCGAAGCTAAAACCAGCGAACCGACCGCTCCTGGCTTCTCTAGACCATAAAAATATCGAGCAAGCAGCGGCATTATCAAAACTACGCCCGAATAAGCCAGCATCGAGAGCTGAAACGAAACGTTAGTTAAAAAATACGGGTTAACGCTCAAACAAAAACCTAGAGTCAAAATCACCGTCCGCATTGGTCGTTGTTCACGACCAAAATACCACGCAAAAAGTGACAATATCGCCACAAATGACGCCCGGATAATCGAAGGCGTAAAACCAATTAATATTACATAACCAGCTAGCAAAAAGATCGAGCCATATACTGCCACTATTCGTGAAATCCGACCAAATAACTTTCTTGAAGCGCCAATAATAATCGAAAGGTGTGTCCCGGAAACCACGATAATATGCGCCATACCAATCGCTTTCATTTTATTATCCATCCCAGGTGGCAGTGCATCTTTATCACCAAGAAGATAGCCAAAAGCCAGACCCGAAACTTCACTTGAAATATATTTTTCGGTTGCGGTTTTAAAATCCGCTCTTAACCCGGTTTCTTGAATCTGAGATTTATATTCTTTTTTATCACTCTGAACAGGAAAGAAGAGACTTAGAATCAGCGCATAGAAAAAGATAAAGATAGATATAAAGATCAAAAAGTTTTCTTTTCTAAAAACATTTTTCATCGCCTACATACTAGCAGGCTTTTTCAAAAACACAAGAATTAAATCGCAACGCAACGAATCGAATAGCCGAAATATTCTCTGAACAACACGCCAGCATTAGCGGTCACTGAAGTTTGAGTAATAGAAAGTGTCTTAGCGTCTTGTAGTGTCCTATAAAAACCTTTTGCACCAATCTCATTAGCAATGATTTCGCCATTAGTATAATTGACCGAGCTAGGGAATACAAAGTTAAGCGGGTCAGATCTAATCGGCGTCGAATCAGATGTACCAGTCAAACTATAAAGTGTCATTAAAATAGCGTAACTCTTAGTGCCAGTTCCCGCAGGCAATCTCCAACCCTTAGGACATAATGAGATAGCAGCTATGCCGGTTTCAGCTGAATCTGCACCACTACCAGCCGTAGCGGCATACCAGTTATAATAATTACCGGTCTTTTCCCAGTTATACTGAATTCCGCTGCCACTTGCCGCACTAGATGGAGTTATACCGCCTTGAAGATAACTTATGTCCGTATATGGTCTCATACTATACCATCCTGTGCCAGAACTTGCCCAAGGTGCTGAAGCCCCAGTCTGTGCAGTTTTAGTTGAAACTTGAGTAGAAGATGTTGGCGTAACTTGAATAGTTGAGCCATTAATGGTTGACGCCTCAATTGGTACATCCTTCGTAAGATCAAGTTCCAAGTTTTGACTCATCCAACAGTTACCATCAGCAAGCTTAGAAACAAGATACATAGTTCCATCACGTGTATCTTCTAATGTTGTCCTTGGTACATAGCTTCTGTCGCCAGCATGAGTATTACCATAGTCAAATTGAGTTGCGCTTGCAAGTGGAGTAGTGGTATTTTTACAAATTGCCGACGTCATTTCTTGCATTTCAGTAATATCAAAGATATTTCTCGTATCTCTTGGCTCATGCGCCAAAGCAGAGAAGATCACATCTCTTTTATAGATACCGGACTTCAAAGAATTATCGACTTTTATACCAATTGTAACAACATTAGCTTGCTCAGCCGAAGATGGAGCATGATCTAGATCTCGGATGACTGCCTCGCTGCCAAGCACCGGAATTTTTGAGAAGCTTATACCATTAGTTGAATAGCCCCATTTATTTGCTGCCATCGTAGCGCTTGTTACGGTGCCATCAAAATCTGATGCAATTACCATATCTGAACCAGCTGCTACCATGTCCGCAGTATCACTGTCCGAAGAAAAGGATAATTCATAACCACCAGTACTATCTGTATTAATTGTTATAGTTACTGCGCTTGAATCAAATACGCCCACCTCGGTTGGAGTAAACTCAATTCCAAGTTCAGAGTCACTTAAACTCATCGAAAGCGTAGTACCAGCCGATCCACCAGTCTCATCTGCATGCGAACCAATCACTGGAGAATAGATATAGACCGCCGAAGCTGTCACAAACATTGAAAGCGCAAAAAGACCAACGTGGTTTAAAGATTTTGCATAGCCTATCGTTTTATTCTTACAGATCATATCAAAAACCTACGTTAGATCCAAACCTATTTAGATCTTAACATAAGTTTTTTTAAATCGCAACGCAACGAATTGAATAACCACGGTTCCGGTTAGAATCAGCTCCATCGGTAACACCTGTTGTGCCATAACGCCGCCTTTTTATAGCGTTTTAAGTTTGTCAAACTAAATTGCCACACAGCGTACGGAGACCCCGTAGCCCTTGGGGCCGCGGCCCTGAGGGTAGACGGGCGACGTAGTGATTTCCAGGGCGCGCGCGAGCGTAGCAGGTGAGTAGGCCGTACTAGACCAATAGACGCCGTTCGAGCCCTGATAGCCCATAGCACCACTGCCGTAGACGCCGGACAAATTGAAATTGAGAGGATTAGCACGAAGCGTGAGAGTACCATCGGTGGATGACGTGAGATCATAGGTCGTAGTAATGAGATTATAATAACTCTTTGTACCAGTATTAGATGGAAGCCTCCAGCCTTTTGGACAAATGCTTGCCGTAGCATCTGAGTCAGTCATTGAACTAGTGCCGGTGCCTGCTGTTGCAGCATACCAGTTGTAATAGTTTCCGGCTTTTTCCCAATCATAAGTTACGCCACTACCTGATGGGGAACTGGATTTATCGGTGCCGGATTGATAGTATGCTTCGCTAGACTGTGGCTTGTAGCTTCGCCAGTTATCATCTGCTTCAGCCCAGGCTGTACCAGTTGTGGTTTGAGTTGTATTATTTGGAGTTACGCTTATTGTATCACCAGCCGTTGTTGATGCGACGATTGCTGTATTTGCCGTGAGATCAAGCGCAAGGCTCTGAGACATCCAACAGTTGCCATCCGCAAGCTTCGAAACTAAATAATAGTTACCGTCACGCGTGTCCTCTAGCCTTGCTCTTTGAACATAATTCACGTCATCACGATGCGAACCATCCCAGTCGATTGCCGTAGCAGATGTTGTTGGTGTTTTAGTATTTGCACAGATCGTACTGGTCATTTCTTGCATCGTGCTAATCTCATGAATCGTTATTAGCGGTTCGTGCGCAAGTAAAGAAAATACTACATCTTTTTTATAGATACCAGTTTTAAGAGTCGAGTTGACTTTCATGCCGATTGTTACTGTATTGATTTGCTCAGAAGAAGACGGAGTGTGGTCTAGATCTCTAATAATCGCCCCGCTACCTTGGACTGGAACCTTCGAGAAATTCGTACCATCAGTCGAGTATCCCCATTTATTCGCCGCCATTGTAACACTCGTTACTGTACCAGTAAAATCTGATGCAATCGTCATGTCTGAGCCAGCTGCCAACATATCCGCCGAATCACCATCCGCAAATAAGGACAATTCATAACCACCAGTACTATCAGTATTTGCTGTCACTGTCACAGTTTTCGAGTCAAACACACCTGAACTAGTTGGCGTAAATTCAAAATCCATTTCCGACATATCAAGACTAAGTGAAACAGTAGGAATAGTTGATGTCACACTTCTGGTCCCAGTTTCATCCGCATGTGAGCCAACTACTGGAGAATAAATATAAACTGCAGAGGCTGCCACAAACATTGAGAGCGCAAAAATCCCAACATAGTTTAATATTGGACTTATTCTACCTTTATAAATCATAGCAGTATAAAAACCTAAATCTAATTCTAGTTTAGCATAAGATTTTTCATCATGTCAATTTTTGAAAAACGCAAAAAATATGTTAAAATATATAAAATGCCAAGACGAAGAAAAAAGTTTAAACAAAAAGAAATTATTCTCGATTCACCACTTATAATTGAGAAATTAACTCCAACCGGACAGGGAATCGGCACCCTTTCTGATGGTAAAAAAATCTTCCTTTGGAACACTCTTCCAAACGAAGAAGTTAAATCTTTCATTCAGATCAAATCTAAGTCTAGCTACGACGAAGGTATTGCTAAAGATTTCGTAAAAACTTCTGAATATCGTACCGAGCCAAAGGACGAGCAATACCTTTCAACTTCACCATGGCAAATCATGACTGACGACTATGAAGCCGATCAAAAAACTGCCGTCATTAAAGAACTCTTTAGAAATCTTTGGCAAGACGAAGTCGCTTTCCATCAAAGCCCAGATACCTGGCACTATCGCAACAAGATGGAATATTCGCTTTATTATAATTTTGCATCTGAAAAAATCGAATTAGCAATCCATCCTCGTGGTTCTCATTCAAAAATGCCAATCAAAACCAGCTCAATTGAACGCGCAGAAATTTTCGAGAAAGCTGAAGCTATTATTAAGCAACTCAATGAGTCAGGTGATGAAGCTAAGAATTATTCTTCGCTTCTTCTTCGTTGTAACCAAAACGGCGACGTCGAAGGTGGCCTTTTTGAAAAACGTAAACCTCACCCAGTTTTCAATAACTTAACCGATGAGATTCTTGGAAAAACCTATTCTTACTCACCAAATGGCTTCTTCCAGATCAACCTTCCGATCTATGAAATCGCTCTCACTCGTATCAAAGAAATCTTAGACACCACCGAAACTAAAAAGGTCATCGATCTTTATTCTGGTGTCGGCACTATCGGTCTCAGCACTGCCGGGGAGAAAGAATTAACCCTCGTCGAAGTCGACAAATCCGCCTACAAAGAACTCGAAGCAAACTGTAAAGATATCGAGACCGCAACTCCAGTGCTCGCTAAATCTGAAGAAGCACTTGAATATATTGCACCAGATTCTGTCGTCATCCTTGATCCACCACGCGCTGGCTGTGACAAGAAATTAATCGACAAATTAATTGAAGTAAAGCCAAAGAAAATCATCTATCTTTCATGTAATCCAATCACCCAGGTTCGCGACATCGAACTCCTCATTTCTGCTGGCGCAAAACTCAAATCTGTTGAAGCTTTCAACTTCTTCCCACACACTCCACATATCGAAAACCTCGTCTCTTTGGACTTCGCATAAGCGCTTGCGTTAATCCATAATATATATTATAATATTTATATAGATGGGTAATTCACCCGTAAAATCTCGCACATTAAGGAGGACAGATTATGGAGAAAGTTATTTTCACACCAAATAACTGTCAGCTAATTACTGATGACAGTTGTTGTCTTAGTAGCCAGGAACTACAAGAGCTTAACGTTATTACAGTTCCGTATCACGCTACAGCTAGCGAAGCAAAGAAAACTTTAAAGACCACGCTCAAATCAAAAGAATTTGTCCTTTTCGTCGGCACCGCTCAATCTTTGTCGCCTATCAATGGCGTAATAAGAAAGGCAGCTGAGAAACTCGACGAGAAAGACAAGAGCTTAAACGCCACCAAGAGAGTATTAGTATTTAATACTTCATCTTTTTCCGGTGGACTTGGTTTCTTCGTTACACTTTTTTCAGAATTCATTTATTCTGGCGAAAAGTCATTTGACGAAGCAAGCGGATACGCGGTATTCCTTGCGAATCACATCGCTCACTTCTTTATTGAGCCAAGCACAAAGCGTTGGAATAATCTTATTTATGTTCCGCGCACTGGTACGATTAACTTTAATGGTGGAAAGTTTAAAGGCAATAAGGCTGTTTATAGCTACCTTGCCGAAACATTTAAAGATCAAACATACCACAAAGAGGGAAAGGTTTGGGTCTGTCATGCCGGCAAAAATATCGAGGAAGCTCGTAATCTTGCTAAACAAATCAAGGACAATTGCCCTGATTCCGAAATCGACATGACACATAAAATCGTGCCAAATATCTCAGACGATTTTTCCAACAAAGTTATTTCTTGCTTCTTTTTAAGTAGCAATGTTCGCCCCGATGAGCCGGACTTAAGTCATAATAGCGGCCATATCAAAGAAATCGAGGAAAAGCGCGCAATCGCAAAAAAGAACATTACGGCAATTTCGAAATACGCTCAAGCGTATATTGCGGAACCTCATCCAGAATTCTAACCTCACCCACCCGTTCTTCGGGTGGGCTTTTTTTGATAAACATAACCGTTTCGTGATATAATAACATCATGAAAGTCACAATTTTTGGCGCCGGCGCATTTGGAACCGCACTTGGAAATATCCTTGTCGAAAACGGTCACACAATCGAATATTATGATCCTGTAAAATATCCTGAAAAGGGATTAACTTCCGCAATCGTTGGTAGCGACATTTACTTACTTGCAGTGCCATCTTCTGCTGCACCAAAATTATTACTATTTCTGCCACACGACAAACCACTTATTTGTTCAAGTAAAGGTTTCTTAACTGCTGCATCATTTAAGCCATTCCAGAATTTCTCAGTCTTATCCGGCGGTGCTTTCGCAGCTGACTTAAATGCAAAGAACAACACTATTCTTACCGCAACTAGCCCACTCATTCGCCAACTCTTTGAAACCAGCTGGCTCAAATTCGACCAGACTGACGACACTACAGGCGTTATGATTTGTGGCGCACTCAAAAACATCTACGCCATTGGTTCTGGCTATTGGGGCCTTAAATATGGTACTACCGATTTCGATGATTACATCAACTCATGTCTCGATGAAATGCGTGTGATTTTGAAGGCTAACGACTCAAAACCGGAAACCGTCGATCTCTCTTGTGGTCTCCGTGACCTCGTCATCACTTGTGCATCTCCAACTTCTAGAAATTACGACTTTGGAGCAAAGCTTAAGAAAGACCCAGAACTTGGCGAAAAAGTTATGGCCGGCAAAGTTAAAGTTGGTACCGTTGAAGGTCTTGGCGCAATTAGAGCTATTCCAAGAACTCCAAGCTTCACTAAACCAGCTAATACACCAATTCTTGATCGCATCATTGCCTTAGTCAACAACCAGCCAATTATCTCAACCGTCACTGGCGAAGAACAAGATTTGACGCAGCCAGCACAACCAGCTGCTAAGCCACAGCAACCAGAAGCTCAACCTGAACAGCCAGCCGCACAACCAGAAACTCAACCTGATCAACCAGTCGTTGAACCTGCGCAACCAGTCAATCAATAACTAATGACGCCTCTATAAAACGGAGGCGTTTTTTGTTATAATAATTTCATATGGGACTTAATCAAAAACAGCAAGAAGCAGTAGTTTATTTAAACGGACCACTCCTAGTTTTAGCAGGTCCAGGAACCGGAAAGACCCAACTTCTTTCCGCTAAAGTTGCCCACATTCTTGAAGCTACCGACGCTCTTCCAGAAAACATTTTATGTCTTACCTTTACTGAGGCTGGCGCTAACAATATGCGCGAGCGCTTACTTTCCATGGTTGGGCAAGAAGCTAGTGGCGTTAACATTCACACTTATCACTCTTTTGGTTCTGATATTTTAGCAATGTATAAAAACTATGCCGAGAATTTTGACCGCAATCTCGACGAACCAATCGACACCGTAACTCAATATAAAATTATTTCTGACATTCTAGAATCACTCCCGCAAACTGACATCTTAAAAACCACTGACATTCGCGATATTATTTCAACCATTTCCGAAGCTAAGTCTGCTCGCCTTGATGCTGACGATCTTAGATTGATCGCCGAGACCAACATCAAAGATTCTGAAGCAATGAATCCAAGACTCTCCGAAATTCTCGAAGACGTCCGAAGGGGAATGAAGTTTGATGAAGGCAAGGAACTTTATTTAAGCGCTGGTGCAGTCATTGCTGAATATGCCTCAAGCGTTCCAATTACCGGCAAGATCGAAAAGGAGGCCAATGCCTTTCTTCTAGCACTCGACGATGCCATTAAAGCCGAAGAAGCAAAGGAAAAACCTTCAATTTCTGGTCTCACTAAATGGCGCAACGCTTTCTTTGAAAAAGACCAAAATGACAATTATCGTTTGAAGAATTTCATTGCCAATAAAAAACTTCTCAGCCTTTCTCATGTAATGACTGAGTATGAAAAATATTTGAACGAGAATAAACTTTTCGACTTCACCGACATGATCGAACAAGCCGTTCGTATTTTGAAAGAAGACGATGGTTTCCGTTTTACGCTCAAAGAACGTTATCAATATATTTTACTCGACGAGTTCCAGGACACCAACCCATCACAGTTCGAATTAATTCGCTTGCTTGCCGCTGACGAAAAACCTGACATTATGGCCGTTGGTGATGACGACCAAGCAATTTTCGCTTTCCAAGGTGCCAATGCTTCAAACTTAATTGATTTCCAAAACGAGTTTAACGCTTACCAAATTACCCTCACCGAGAACTACCGTTCGACTTCCGAAATTCTTGATCTTTCCAGAAAAGTCGCTGACCAAATCGAGGGCAGCTTCGCAAAGAAACGTAACGTCAATAAAACCCTCACCAGTGTTCGTAACGATGAAATCTTAGATCATTCTGAATTAGATATCCCTCAAGTTAATCGTCACGAGTTTAAAGCTTCAGACACTGAATATGCCTGGGTTGCAAACGAGATTTCAAATCTCATCAAAAGCGGTGAGAAACAATCTGACATCGCCATCATTACACCAAAGCACAAATATATCACTCCGCTTTTGCCATATCTAAAAGCTCATCCTGAAATTAGTGTCTCATATGAAAAACGCGAGAACGTGCTTGAAGACGAATACATTCACCAGCTTACCACTCTTGCGCGCTTTATTTATGAACTCGCAAACGGTGAGAATCCAGCATATCGCTTGCTTGAGATTCTAACTTTCCCATTCTTTGAAATTCCAGCTATTGAAGCAATCTCAGCCCTCAAAAGCCATTATGGCGACACTCGTGCCGCACTCGAATATCTTCAAAAATCTGACAGCGAAAAACTCAAAACTGTCGCTTGCTGGCTAGCTGAAATGGTCGCTAAAAGTTTCAATACCCCACTCGAACTATTCCTCGATTATCTCGTTGGCATGTCACCGCTCAAAGTTACTCTCGAAGACGGCTCTAAGATCGAATATAAGTCCGCTTTCTTAACTTATTATTCTGGAAACGATGTCGATTTTAAAACCTACAATCTCTATGAAAATCTTTCCGTTTTGCGCGAACACATCCGCTCTCATATCAAAGCTGAAAAGCCCCGACTAAAAGACTTCATTAACTTCCTCGATGATTATGAGGCGGCTGGTGAAGCAATTCTCAATACTTCACCATATCAAGACGCTACCGATTCAGTTCAAATCGTCACCGCACATAAGTCCAAGGGTCTCGAATATAAGCACGTCTTCATCATCGCGACCGACGATCTCAGCTGGGGTAACAGCAAAGGAAACAACAACAAACTTTCTCTCCCAAAGAACCTTGAACTCATTCGCCACACCGGCCATACCGATGACGAGTGTATCCGCCTCTTCTTCGTCGCCATTACTCGCGCCAAGAAGACTTTGACTATGACTAACTCAAAACAAGATTTCTCTGGCAAGACACCAAAACGTCTTGAATATCTCGCTGAGTATGAAGTCAACGACAGCGAAGTCTGCTCACCATATCTCAAGAATACCGACGTAATTGAACATAGCGAAGTACTTGATGAAACCGAACGCGAAGAAAACATCGAACGCTATTGGATGGCAAGCTATCTCAAATCCGACCCAGATCTCAAAGCGATTCTCGAAAAATCGGTCGAACATTTCAAGATGACCACTTCTGCACTCACCACCTTTATTGATGTCGTTTACGCTGGTCCAATCGAGTTCTATAAACGCTATATCATCAATGGTCCAAGCGAGCCCGCAACCAGCAGCATGCAATTTGGTACGCTCGTACACTCAACTTTTGAAGCTGTCACTAATAAGCGTCTTTCAAACGACGAAGCTTTTGAATTCTTCAAATCTGAACTCGATAAACTCGACATTTCCGATACCGAAAAACAGGAAACTTTAGAGCGTGGCAAAATCGCCATCAAAGAATCCTTAAAAGCTTTCCGCTACATTCTTGCTCCAGAAGGCCTCAAAGCTCAAGCCGAGGTTAATTTGAACGCTGAACATCTCATGTTTGGTGAGATTCCAATCACCGGTATCATCGACCACATCAATATCGATGAAGAGAATAAGACGATCGAAATCTACGATTTCAAGACTGGTAACTTCCATAAAGAAAAATGGGAATCTCATGCTACTTTATATAAATATCAGCTCCAGCTCATCTTCTATAAGTTACTCTTAAACCTCAGTCCAACTTATAGCAAGTATAAAGTCAAAGCCGCTCACATTCTTTTTGTCAGTCCATCAAACAGCGATCTCGCAATCAACGAAATTGAAGGCACCGAAAACGAGCTCGTCCATGACAAAGTATACATTTATAACGACAAGGACGAGAATGACTTTAAAGAGCTTCTGAAGGCCGTCTATCAGCACATTAAGTCACTCGACTTTATTGACGAGAACTCTGAGCTCGCAATCCAGTCCGACAACACTCGCGGCATTAAAGATATTAAGAACTTCGTCGAACTTCTGACCGAGGGAAGAGTATCATTCTAATATTGCTAAAATAACCAAAAAATGGTATAATATAAGTATAGTTAAGACACCGGGCATCCGGTGTCTTTATATAGAGCGCAAAAAACGTGCTAGCACTTTAGAAAGGGGTGATTTATGTGAATATTCAGTACGGAGGAAATTGGAGTTGTCCAAGATGTGGTAAGTTAGGTTTTCCTAACCAAACTGCAGCCGAAAACTGCTCCTGCCGCTCTGGTGGCAACAAAAGAAAATGCCCTTCCTGCGATGGGACTGGACATGAATACGGAAATTCTCAAATCAGCTGCTCACGCTGTGGCGGCACTGGGGAAATACCCGCATGGTAATTTATTCACAACACAACAAAAGAGACGGCCTAGCTTGCCGTCTCATTTTCTTGTTCTCGTAAAATTCATGTAGCTGGGTTCACCATGTGCGAGTGTGAACCCAGTACATTGTTGTAGGTATGGATCTACGAGAAAATAATTTCTCTAGCTTATATAAATAAGCTTAAAAATATTATAGGAAAATCTAAAATCTTTGTAAATAGTTTTTAAACAAATTATTTGATAATTCGGTAATCAGATTGCAATACAACGAACCGTAAAGCCTTGCCCCTTAGTACTTTGAGTATACGGGTTAATCTCGGACGGAGTAAAACTCAAACGAATCGCAAAGATATTATCGATAGAAGTACCCATCATATAGTTCCCATACGAACCGGGAGCCGTTACTTCGCCAGTATTATATTTATAGTAACCAGCCATATTAAAGTTTAATGGAGCCTGAAGCATTTTCGTAGATCCAGCCGTACCAGATAAGTTATAGATCGACTTCAACAAGTATCCATACTGCCTCTGAGCTGCGATGCTCGAATTATCAGTTGGCAATCTCCAGCCTTTTGGACAAATTGAAGCACTTGCGTTAGGCGTAGACATGACGCTTAAACCAGTACCAGCTGTTGCCGCATGCCAGTTATAATAATTTCCGGTTTTCTCCCAATCGTATTCTACGCCACTTCCAGTTGGAGTACTAGCTACCTTCGTACCACCTTGCAAGTAGCTAGCGCTATTATACGGATGGTAACTATGCCAGACATCATCGTACTGTTCCCAAATTTCAAACGTACCTTGTTGAGTACTATTTCCCGGAGTAACCATCATTGTTGTGCCATCATTATTTGAAGCCTCAACCTCCTCGGTGCTACTAAGCTCAAGCGCAAGGTTTTGGGACATCCAACAATTACCATCCGCTAGCTTAGAAACGAGATAATAATTATTATCACGCGTATCTTTCAAACTTTTTCTTGGCACATAATTCTTGTCGCCACGATGCGAACCATCCCAGTCAAAAGTCGTTGCAGCTACATTTGGAGTGGTAGTTAGTTTACAAGACAAACTAGTCATTTCTTGCATGGTCGACATTTGATGAAGCGTCTTTGCCCAGACCGCTTTCATCGTCACCACATCGCTATTATTCGGATTAACATCAACCGCTGTAATATCGGCTAAATCAATAAACGATGCATCAGCTGTTTGCCAACCAGCAAAAGTATAACCTTCTTTCACTGGCGCATAGCCACTAAGATCAAATGTCGTGCCATAATCAACATGGGCTTCTTCATATGAATTAGCTTTGTCATCGCCACCATCAAGATCCCATTTTAAAGTGTAACCCATACACTGCGGCTTCACCATTACCGTATAAACAATATCATTCGTATACACGCCCGAAGGCATTTCATTATCAGTCTTAAGTCCATAAGTCACAGTAAGAGTCGTAGGTGCATTAGTAGCTGCCGACGTCTCTAAAAGTACGACTGGGGACGCTAGTGGAGGTATGGGGCTAAAGGCATTCTCACTACTACTCGTAGTAAAGCCCCATGTATTATCCAACAGCGTAGTCCCAGTATCGATAGAAGGAATTGTTTTGGTGAGGGAATCGCTCCCCGTGCGCGTCAAAGCAGTTTCTTCACTGCTTGAAGAAAGTGTAATCGTAAAACCATATGGACAAGAATTAGTATAGGAAATTTCATTCTTGCCAGTAAAAATCTTTTGCTCAGAAGTAGGATCAACAATAATCTCAGCTCCGCTACTACTTGAGATCGAAGCTGAGTAAATTGATGCTCCGCTAGTTGCAGTTAAATCATCTGCATTAGACGGATTAATTGGATTAAATAAAGAAACAACGGTAAAAGAGAGCGTGAAAAAAGCTAGTCCAATCGGTGTGTACTTCAGGGTACCACTAAAAATACTAGCCCTTTGCAATCTCATAAAACCATCCTACTTATGTTTAAAAATAAACATTTTCATTATAGCGACTTTTTTACAAAAATGCAAACTATTTATGCTAAAATAAAAGCATCAACCCATACCTCGGTCACTGGGTTAGAAAAAAAGATTAAAGCGTCTGGTATCGTCATTTATACCTTTCGCCAGGAGCCAATAAATCAGGCTCGCATAAATGACTTCTAATCAAATAAATTTTTAGGAGTTGTCTATGAAAATCAATAACAATCAAGAAGAACGCGTCGAAGTCATGGCTTTGTTCGGCTATGCAATGACCCCTTGCCAACCGCTTACTTTCAAGCGCCGCGGCGAGCAGGAAATTGAAGTCACTGAGCTATTAAAGTCGCAAGTCCGCTTTGTCGGAAAAAGCGCAAAACACATCTTCGATGTCCTAGCCGGAAATGCGGCCTATCGCCTCACTTTCGACTCGGTAGATTTAACTTGGGTAGCTGAGTCAATCTAGTTCAAAAAGAACCGCTTCAAGCGGTCCTTTTTTGTTTATTCTTCAACTGAATTATGTTCAGATTTTAATTTAATAGCTTCGTGGTAAATTTCTTCAAAGCGTTTCAAAGTACGATTTAGATCGTGTTTCTTTGAAACTTCAATTGAAGCTTCAGAATATTTCTTTTGTAAATCTTTATCACTTAAGATTTTTACCATCGCGTTGGCGATGCCATCAATATCACCTGGCTGACAAAGCTCGCCGTTCTTGCCATTCTGACAAAGTTCGCCAACTGCGCCTTTATCGACAGCAATTAATGGTAAACCAGTTGCTGCAGCTTCAATCAAAACGATACCTTGTGTTTCAGTTTCAGAAGCAGTCGCAAATAAAGTACCAGTACGATAAACTTCAACAAGATCTGGTGGCAAAATTTTTCCAGCAAATTGAACTTTAGCTTCGAGCTTACGCTCCGCCACTAACTTTTTCAAATGGTTGGCATCGATGCCGTCACCAACAATTAACATCTCGGCATCTGGAACTTTTTTCAAAGTTTTTTCAAATGCCAAAATAATTTTTGAAATTGATTTTTCTGGATCAACACGGCCGATATAAAGTACACGTTTCTTTGCGTTTGCTGAAATATTATATTTCTTCAAAACTTCTGCGTCTGGTTTTGCTGGATAATACTCAGAAAGATCAACCCCGTTTGACAAAGCCTCAACTGTCACCTTAAAACGACGACGATTCTTTGGTACCAAGTCACCAATTGCCATCTCAGTTGGCATAGTAGCATACTCAGCATGTTTTAAGAAACTTGCCATATAAGCACGCAAAACTGCATCAGTTGGCTTCTTGATCATCTTAGGCTTCAAAAGTTTGAATTGACCAGTTACATTATCCGGATAAGCGTGACCAGTTGAAACCAAAGGCACGTCATATTTACGAACATAACTCATCACTGCAAGTGCAATAGTCTCCGCAGTCTGAAGGTGAATTACGTCTGGTTTAAACTCATTCAAAATATGTTTTACTTCTGTCCATGGGTTTACACTCCACCAAATGCCGTGGCGATAAGCTAAGCGGGGAACAGGAAGACCTAAAACTTTTCTTTTATCCGGAACTTTATTAATTTGGTCTGGATAAAATGGGAAGCGAATAGATGTTAAATGATAGGTTTTAACTTTTGTTTCTTTGTCGATATCAACATGGTATTTTCCGTTGAACGATGGGGCGATCACGATCACCTCATGGCCAGCTTTAGCAAGACCATTAGCAAGATTGTGCGCAAACACAGCAACACCGTTAATCTGCGGATAATAGATGTCCGAAGCAATTGCAATTTTCATGTTATAATTATTATAGATTATGAGTGGAAAAAAATCAAAAAAGCCAGCATCAACCGTGACCGTTAACCGTCGCGCTGCTTTTGATTACAAACTTGGCGAAGCTATCAAATGTGGCATGAGCCTAAATGGACCAGAAGTCCGTTTAATCCGTGATCACCACGTTCAACTCAAGGGTTCATTTGTTACGCTTAGAAACGGCGAGCTCTGGCTCAACAACTTAACCTTAGGTCCAGAAACTGCCCGCAACATCAAATTACTTGCTACTAAGAAACAAATCCATTCCATGGAACGCGCCAAACAAGATGGCATGACCATCGTCCCAACCAAACTTTATGGCGGTTCACGCTACATTAAACTCGATATCGCAATTGCTGAAGGTAAGAAAAAATACGACAAACGTCAATCCATCAAGCAAAAAGATTTAGATCGCGAACATTCTAGGAGATTATATTAATGAGACTTTATTCTTGGAACGTAAACGGAATTCGTGCAGTCCTCAAAAAAGGTGATTTAGAAAGATTCCTAGCTTACGAAAACCCGGATATTTTATGTCTTCAAGAAACTAAAGCCAAACGTGATCAAGTTGAAGTCGACTTTGGCGATTATGTTGAATATTGGAACTCTGCCGAACGTCCTGGTTATGCTGGCACTGCCATTTTTGTCAGAAACGGCATCAAAGTTTTAAATGAATATCACGATTTCGAAAAATACCCAGAATTAAAAATCGAAAAAGACGTATTTGGCGATCCATTGAATGAAGGTCGCATTCTAACTTTGGAGCTCAAAAACTACTTTATTATTACCGTTTATGTTCCAAATTCTAAGCGCAGCCTTGAGCGTCTTCAACTTCGCGAAAAACTTTGGGATCCTGAGCTCAAAAAATACCTCGAATTATTACAACAAGAAAAACCAGTTGTGATTTGTGGTGATTTTAATGCTGCTCACGAAGAAATCGATTTAGCTCGTCCAAAAGACAACATGAAAAATGCCGGCTTTACCATCGAAGAACGCAAGGGCATCGATAATTATTTGTCTGCAGGATTAATTGATACTTTCCGCGAACTCAATCCAACTGCCGAACGTTACACTTGGTGGACTCACTGGGGCAATGCTCGCGCAAACAATGTTGGCTGGCGCATCGATTATTTCTTCATTTCAAAGTCACTCCAGCCAAAACTCAAATCTGCCGAAATTTATGAAAGTATTTTTGGTTCAGACCACTGCCCAATTAGCATCGAATTGGAGGACAAATGAATTTAGATTATTGGCAAAAACTCGACGAAGCAATTGATCCAAATATTTTCTGGAATGTGCCAGAACAAAAAACTGGAGTCATTCAAATTATTGGTGGAAACGCCAATAGTTTTTCAACCGAAATTAAACAAGCTGAATATTTAAATTCTTTACCGTTAAAAGAAGTTCGTTTATTGCTTCCAGACGCACTCCGTTCTAAAGTCCCACCAGTTCCCGGTATTAATTTTGCACCTAGCACCGAATCTGGTAGCTTTGATAAGTCTAATGAATTAAAGTTTGCAATCGATGATGCCGACATTACTTTACTTTCTGGTGATTTTTCAAAAAATTCCGCTACATCCGTCGCGCTTTCAAATGCCTTAAAAGAAACTATCAAACCAGTAGTTTTAGTACGCGATGCGATCGATTCAGTTGCAGATTCAGCTGAAGAATTTATCGAAAAGGGAAATATTACTCTCGTCGCTACCATGCCTCAACTTCAAAAACTTTTCCGTAGCTTGCTTTATCCAAAAATGATCATGTTATCATCGCCGCTCATGCCAATCGTCGAGACTTTACACAAATTCACCTTGAGCTATCCAGTCACCATTCTCACTTTTCATCAAGAAAAAATTATCGTAGCAAATAATGGTAATGTCATCACAACTTCAATTGACAAAACCGACTACACACCAATCGCTTTGTTTGTTGGCAACCTCGCCTCAAAAGTTGCCGCACTCGAACTCTGGAATCCAGGTAAATCTTTTGAGGCTACTCAATCCGCTTTGTGGTATAATTAAACCATAAGAACTATAAGGATTAAAAATGCAAAAAGATAACATAAAAGTTATGATTGTTGGTACAGGCAACGTCGGTGCAAGTATTGGCTACTGTATGGTCACCAGCAAAACTCCAATCAACGAACTCGTCCTTGTTGATATTAATGAAGAAGACGCAGAAGGTGAAGCAATGGATCTTCGCGATACCCTCGCAGTTAGCCCAACCTTCATCAACATTCATTCTGGTACTTACGAAAAAGATGCAGGCGATTGTGATGTCATTATCATTACTGCTGGCATCCCACAAGCTAAAGGTGGCGAGACTCGTATGCAACTTCTCCAGAAGAACGCAAGCATCATGCAAGGCATCGTTGAGCCAATCATGAAAGCTGGCTTCAACGGCATCTTTGTCGTCGTTTCAAACCCAATGGACGTCATGACTTATCTCGTCTGGAAATATTCTGGACTCCCAACTGAACAAATCATTGGTTCTGGAACCGTACTCGATTCAGCACGTCTCCGCTTCAAGATTTCCGAGAAACTCAACGTTTCACCAAAGTCCGTCCACGCTTACCAAGTCGGCGAACATGGTGATACCGAATTCACACTTTGGTCAACTAGCGATCTTGGCGGCATGCCACTTAATCGCATGTTCACCCCAGAAGAACAAGCTCAAATTTCCGAAGACACTAAAAACGTCGCTTACGAAATCATCAACCGCAAAGGCGCAACTTATTATGGTATCGGCTCATGCGTAACCGACATCGTCAACAACATTCTTTTCGACGAACGTCGTGTCATGCCAGTTTCAACTTATGATGCCTTCACTGATACCTTCTTTGGTTGGCCATCAGTCATCGGTCGCGACGGTGTAATCGATCGTCTCGAAGTAAAAACTACCGAAGATGAGGGAATCAAACTTCAACAGTCAATCAACGCAATTAAAGCTGCAATTAACGAAGCAACTGCTGAAGCATAATCACTATAATCGTGATATAATAAGACTATGAAAAAACTTCATAGTCTTATTTTTACGGTGCTACTTCTAGCTTCCAGTATTCTTCCAGTTGCTCCAGTTTTTGCTGACGCCAACAGTTTTCATTTTAAAGATTTAACTATCGACTATAGTCTTCACAAAACTTCCGCAAACACCAGTGAAATGGAAGTCGTCGAAACCTTTACCGCCGAATTTCCAAACTACAACCAAAACCACGGCATCGAACGTATCATTCCTTTCTTAAACCAAAACGACACTAACTTGACTATGGAAAGTGCCAATCATTTAAATATTGAAGTCACTAGAAACGGCAATACCGAACCATACACCGTCAAAACCGGCAGCAATAATTTCACCGTCCGCATTGGCAGTGTTGATGAATACGTTAAAGGCGAGCAAGTCTACGTTCTAAAATATAAATTCAAGAACGTCATTACCGAGTTTGATGAATCAAGATATTCTACCGATCCGTACCAAGAGCTTTATTGGGATTCGAATGGAACCGGTTGGTCACAGAATTTCGAAAAAGTTACCGTTAATCTTCACATGGATGAAGAAATCAAAAGCGCTATATTAAAAGACCGCGAAATTTCTTATACATCAAACTACAAATCAAAAACTACTATTCATAAAAACAATAAGACCTCTGAGCAATTAGCTACTTGGTGTTATGTTGGTGTTTACGGTAGTTCAAATCAAGATCGCTGTGAAATCAATGATCTTGATGATGGCATTCAGTATAAGTCCACCAATCTTGCTGGCGGCGAAAACATGACTTTTGTTTTGAATTTTAATAACAAAACCTTCGTCGTACCAGAAAGCAACTTCGCTAAAGATCTTACTTTTAAAGATGCCAAAATTGATTATTATTTGTCACGCGACGAAAACGGCAAGGCCATCCTAAAAGTTAAAGAAGATTTCACTGCACTTTTCCCAACCCTCAATATAGATCGCGGCTTTTCACGCTACATCCCATTCGTAAACGCCGACAAAAACCGCTTTATTACACCAAGCCAAGAAAAACTTGATGTCACCGTCACTATGGACGGCAGGGTAATTGAGCCATATTACATCACAACCAACGATAATGGTTTCTTCTATGTCACCATTCACGACGAAAACGATGGTTATATGCATGGTGAACACAAACTCACTTTTGAATACACTTTGGAGGATTTAATTGAACAAATCAAAGACCCAGAAGGACTCCAGCAATTATCATTCGATGCATTTGGTAATAATTTCGCATATGACGTTTCAAACGCCAAAATCACTCTTCATATCGACGAAGATTTAATTTCTGAAATCGAGACCGGCACCTTCATTGATCAAGCTGACGAAACACACAACGCTAAAACTATTTGTTTCGAAGGTGGCGCTCTTAGCTATGATGTTAATCGTTGCGAAATCACCGAAACCGAAGACGGCTATACCTATGTCATGGGCAATATTTCAAGCTCAAATTCCATGGCTTTCGTCGTTTATTTCAAAGACGGCACTTTCACTATTTCTGAGCCAAATCGTAACTATCTCATCTGGCACATTTTTGGTATTTTCATAACTACTGCTATTGCCATTTCTGTTTTTGCATACTACAAATCATATCGTAAAGTTGCTGACAAAATTAAGTACTATAAAGATCTTCCAATCGTACCACAATACGCTCCAATCAAGGACTTTACGGTTGCTGAAATTGGCCGGAACTATCTCCAGCCAATCAAGAACCTCAAAGTCGCAACCATGCTTGAATTGATCATCAATAAAAAGATTGAGCTCAGAAAAGAACAAAAAACAGGCTTCCTTTCTCGTGGCTATAAATGGTTCTTCAAAGTCATCGACACTAATAATCTTTCACTCGAGCAAAAAGATTTACTTGCTATCTTGAATGGCGGCAAGCGCATTGATCAGCCAAGTGATGAAGAAATCGAGATTAAACAGCACGGTTATTCAAGTAAACTTGAAGATGCTTTTGATAACTACGATCTTCACGTCAAGCACGCTCTAAAAAGCGCAGAACTTCTCGAAAAAAACGACAAGAAAGATTCTAAGCGCCTCAAAGATAATTCAACTACCAAATTTTTCAAAGGCATCGGTATTGTTGTTGGTATTTACTTTGGTGTCCAAATCTTCGCTACCCTTGCCACAAGTATCGTCATCATCTACATGTCGACCACCAAGTTTACTCAATACGCTATTTTCGAAGGCCGCTGGCTAATCCCAATTATGGTCGTACTCGCAATCGCAATTACAACCTTTGCACCATTACTTCAAATCCAGACCGAAAAATACAAGCTTCGTACCTTACGTGGTCTTGAGATTTCACGCTACACTGATGGTCTTAAACTCTACATCAAAATGGCTGAAGCCGATCGTCTTAAGTTCCTTCAAAGCGTCGAAGGCGTTGATACTAGCGAAGAGGGAATCGTTAAACTTTACGAAAAATTATTACCATACGCAGCACTTTTCGGTCTTGAAAAATCTTGGATGAAAGAACTCGAGAAATATTATCAACTCGAAAACATTACCGCCCCAACCTGGTATGATGCCGGCTTCAGCTATGCCGCTCTAAATTCAGTCATGCACAGTGCAACCTACCGCCCAGTTGATACTTCATCATCAAGCAGCGGCGGCTGGTCTTCTGGCGGTTTCTCAAGTAGCTCCGGCTCATCCGGCGGCGGTGGAGGGGGATTCTCCGGCGGCGGTGGCGGCGGCGGAGGCGGCGGAGGCTGGTAATGAGAATTGCAGTCTTCACCGATCTTTACCTTGAAATTGCGGGTGGCATTCCATCCTCGATTTCTGCGCAGAAAAAAGAGTTGGAAAAACTCGGCCATACTGTTGTGGTTTTCTGCCCAGGCTTTACCCAGCCAAAAGAGAAGAATGTGGTGATTTTACCTACTGCTAAATACATCAATATTAATGGCGCACCAACCGCACGTTGGCCGAAGATTGTACTTGATTATATCCATCGTGATTTTCCAGATTTCAAAGAACGCTTTGATTTAATTCATGCCCATTATGAAGCTGGTGCATCAATTGCAGCCGTTATGCTTGCTAAAGAACTCGACATGCCGCTAGTTCAGACCATGCATGGTCGTGAAGACATGGCAATTGCTGTCAATGTACCACATCCATTCAAAACCTTCGCTGGTAGTGGCTTAAACACAATTCACAAGCATTATCTTAGCAAGTTCACCAAGGTTAAACATATCAAAAAAGATCGCTATCTCGCCGACACTAAAGCCAAATGTGAAATGTGGGAATTAATGGTTCGCGAAGCTAACTGTGCCGACCAAGTCATTACACCAAGCGAACATTTCGCCGACAAGCTTAGACACTATGGCGTTTCTAAGCCAATTACAGCCGTTTCTAACGGCGTTGAGGACAAAGTTGCTTTGTCATACGATTGGCAAGTCAGAAAGCTCAAAAACGAGCCTGTACGCATTATTTGGACTAGTCGTTTATCACGCGAGAAGCGTATCATGCCATTCCTTGAAGCTTTAAAGATTGTTAAAGCTGATTCTGATAATTTCTTCTTCACCGCAGCTGGTGACGGCAACGAAATGGAAGCCGCTAAGAAATTTGTCCTTGAAAATGGTCTTTCGAAAAACGTTAAATTCCTCGGTGCTGTACCACACGAGAAAGTTTTGAAACTCTTAAAGACTGAACATCTTTCAATCATCAATTCCTATGGTTTTGATACCCAAGGCCTCACTATTCTTGAAGCTGCCGCTACTGGCCTGCCAGTGATTTTCTGTGACCGCGACATGAAACAAGTTGTCCTCGAAGGCGCTGGTATGTGCGCCCACGACGAATCCCCAGAACAGATGGCTAAACTTATTTTGGACATCATCAACAATCCAGAACTTATTGAAAAGATGAGCCGTGCTGCCATGAAAAACCGCAAGCAAGTCTTCCAAAGCACTCAAATAAAAAACCTTCTCAAGGTTTATAAGAAGGCTTTAAAGCGTAAATAATTATTTAGATAATAATTTTTTTCTACGAGCTTTTTTATGGTTATCAATCTTTTCTTGGATTGATGGTAGTTTTGTGATTTCTTTCTGAACACTGTTATAGAACTTATTATTAACCCAGCTAATAATTTTTACGTTGATAAATCCAACTGGAACTACTAAGACTACTGCGCCAGCAAAGATACACCATGCTTGCCATCCTAAATCATGTTCCAAACCAAAGATACCCTTTAAAAAGATTGAGAAGAGCACCATGCCAGTAATACAAGCCGACACAATCATTATCTTCCAACGATCAAATGGTCGACAGAGTAAGATGAGATAAGTGAGTCCAACTACTGCCCAAATGAAAGTGCAAATAGTTGAAAGCACCGGTCTCGCTAGACCAAAGATATCGTTACCGACATAGCTTGCAAGTGCGATTAAAGTCACACCAGTCAAAGCAGCTGGAGCGGCGTTCTTGATCACATTAAGAATAAAGTTGCCCTTGATTAGTTTCTCATTTGGAATCTGAGCCAAGAAGAAGCTTGGAATACCAATTGTAAACATTGTGACAAGCGACACTTGAGTT
>CAMZGX010000002.1 GCA_947306585.1 uncultured Candidatus Saccharibacteria bacterium | reverse complement strand
ATCAAATTTAGATCCGGCTTTTATTTTTACGAGACCAATGAGTTTAATGATCGTTATCTTTTGATTGACGGAAAGATGCTATTTTTACTCACTAGACCTCTAAAATTTAACAACCGTCGACATTTTTATTACATCCGTATCATGGGCGACCAAGAGATCACGCGCATCAAGGCTAGAATCGAACAAAGTCAGACCTATTCAAACCTACATTGCCGCCATTTTTAAGGGGTTGCATGATATAATATAACTATGGATAAAGATACGAAAGATAAAGATGTCAAAATTATAGCGGTCGTTGGTATGTCTGGTTCCGGAAAGTCAGTCGTCGTCGATCATCTTACAGGCTTAGGTTTCCCAAAGGTCTACTTTGGTGGAATGATCTTAAAAGAAATGGAAAAACGCGGTATTGGTATCAGTCCTGAAACTGAAAAGAATTTCCGCGAAATGATTCGTGAAACCGAAGGCAAAGATTGGGTTGTTCAACAAGTCATTAAAGAAGTTCACAACCTTATTGCTGCTGGTCAAAAGAGAATTGTGCTCGACGGCCTCTACACTTGGACTGAATATAAAATCTTGAAGAAAGAATTCCCAGGCCAGATTTCTGTGCTTGCAGTCGTTGTTGATAAATCTATCCGTCACAAACGTGTCGCAAAGCGCCCAGAGCGTCCATTCAACACCGAAGAAATCCAAGAACGCGATCGTTCTGAAATTGAAAACCTAGAAAAAGGTGGCCCAATCGCTATTGCAGATTATTATCTTCTCAACAACTCATCCGTCGAAGAGCTTGAAACTGACGTCGATGGAATTTTGAAGAAAATTGATTTTTAAGTCTAGGAGGACTCATGAATAAGTTGGTGATTATCGACGGCAAAAGTGTATTTTATCGTGGATATTATGCAATGGGAAATCTTTCTCGTGCCGATGGTACACCAACTTCCGGAGTCTATGGCTTCGCTACCATCGCGATGGAGATCGTCCGCAAACTTTCTCCAACCAAAGTTGTGGTTGCCTGGGATAAAGCCCACACTTCAACTGCCAAGCGTACAAAAATCTATCCAGAATATAAAGCTGGTCGCGTAAAACCACCAGAAGATTTTTATGCTCAAATCCCACTTTTAAGAGACTTAATTAAAGCTCTTGGTTGGGGCTTTCTTGAAGTTGATGAGTATGAAGCTGACGATATCATTGGTACTCTTGCCAAACAAGCTGACGACGACCTAGATGAAGACGGTATCTGTAAATGGGAAACTTACATCGTTTCTTCCGATCTCGATATGCTCCAAATTGTCGACGACAATACTAAAATGTATCGTTTACTAAAAGGTTTCTCAACTCTCGAAGAACTTGATGTTCCAGCCGTAGAAGAAAAATATGGCATTAAAAAATCTCAGTTCCTCGACCTTAAATCTCTTAAGGGTGATAACTCCGATAATATTCCAGGCGTCCCAGGAATTGGCGAAAAGGGAGCAGCTACTCTCTTAAATACTTATGGCACGCTTGATGGCATTTATGAACACATCAATGAAATCAAAGGCGCTACTCAAAAGAAACTAATCGCTGGCAAAGAATCCGCTTACATGTCAAAGCAACTTGCTGAGATTATGTTTGATGCGCCAGTCAGTCTTTCCGAAATTCCAGATCTCGTCATTAATAAAAATGAAATTATTTCCGCTCTAAAAAATCTTGAATTCTTCTCACTCGTCCGCAAATACAGTGCCGAACTCGATAAGCTCGACCCAGTTTCTGCCAAAGAACAACACGAAGACGTTAAAGCCAGAATTGAAGCTTTAATGGGGAAAGTTCAAGAAGTTAAAGCTATCGCCGAGATTGAATCCACTCCAATCGAAGTCGAAATTCCGAAAGATCTAATCATCGCTCGCGACGTTAAAACTGCCATGCATGCCGATGAGAAATTTGCTGAAAAAATTTTGAATGGCAAAAAATATTGGGACATCTCTCAGGCTGAATTCTTGCTAAACCCTCTCGCTAGAAAAGAGAACGATGAGCAACTCGGACTTTCATTTAACGAAGATAATGAAGGCGACTACAAACACGAAGTTACCGAATTTAGAAAATATCCAAAGCTTAAAGAAGTTTACGAAAACCTTGATCTACCAATGATCCCAGTTCTGTATAAAATGGAAAAAACTGGCGTCAAAATCGATCGCGAACATTTCAAAAAACTTGAAACAGAATTTTCAAAAAAGGTTGCTGAAATTGAGAAAAAAATTCATGCGCTCGCTGGCATGGAATTCAATGTCAATTCACCAATCCAGCTTTCCGATATTCTTTTCACTAAACTCGAACTCCCAACTAAGGGAATTAAAAAGACTTCAAGAGGCTATTCAACCGGCGCAAAAGAACTCGAGAAACTCGAGGGCACTCATGAAATTATTCCACTCATTGAAGAGTATCGTGAAAACGCTAAATTACTTTCGACTTACATCTTGCCACTTCCAACTCTTGCCGATGAAACCGATTCCATTCATACTACCTTCACTCAAAACGTCACCGCTACTGGTCGTTTGTCGAGCGTAAATCCAAATCTTCAGAATATTCCAGTCCGTACTGAAATCGGTAAGGAAATTCGTAAAGGTTTTATCGCAAGGGAAGGCAAAGTCTTCATCTCTGCCGACTACTCACAGTTCGAACTTCGTCTCGCTGCTATTCTGTCTGGCGATGAAAAACTGATCGAAAACTTCAACTCCGGCGTTGATATTCACACGAAGACCGCTAGCGAAGTCTTCAATATCCCAATGGAAGCAGTCACAAAAGATCAGCGTCGCGCTGCAAAGGTAATTAACTTCGGCGTCATGTATGGTATGAGTCCAAAAGGACTCGCTGATGCTGCTGGTATGAGTTTTTATGAAGCTAAAGAATTTATTGACGATTACTTCCGCGTCCGTAGCCCAATCAAAGATTATCTCGATCAAGTTCTTGTCCAAGCTAAGGGCCAAGGATACGTCGAAACTTTCTTTGGTCGTCGTCGCCCAACCCCAGATGTAAAGTCTTCAAACTTTATCGTTCGCATGGGTGCAGAACGCGCAGCTCAAAACATGCCAATTCAGGGAACTGAAGCCGACTTAATGAAACGCGTGATGATTAAACTCGATCACATTCTTCCAGCTGGCGCTCAAATGATTCTTCAGATTCACGATTCCATCATCATTGAATGTGATGAAGATAAAGCTGAAATGGTTTCAAAAATGCTTCAAACCGAAATGGAAAACGTTGCTCCAGAGCTAAAAATTAAACTCGCAGTCGAAGTCACAACCGGCAAAAATTGGGGTGAATTATAGAGGTTGTGGTATAATATAAGTACTGTTTATGAAAAAAATTCCAGAAAATTTTAAGAAGATTTTTGAAAGTCATAAAGGGCTACTTTTAGCACAGGCATTTTTGCTTGTTATTTCAATTGCACTCTTTATTTTTACGCTCTTAAATCTTGGTTCAAACACTACAGTTGTTAAAACATCTTATGGCGACATCGGTCGTTACCAAGGTGGTGATTGGTCATCAATGGCAAACTCTGGTGGCTATCACGATGACGCTTGGACTGAAAGATTTGCATATCCTCTTCTTGCAATTGTCTTTGGAATTCTTCATAACTTAATTGCAATTAAAATCTTCGAGAAAAAGGGAAGTGGTGCTGCAGGATATTTCGTCTTATTCTCAGTCGTTCTCGTACTCGCAACATTTGTAGTTTTCATTAGATTACTTGCTGAAGGATAAACATGCAAAGACTTAAAAGAAAAAGTCCAAGATTCAAACCACATACAAAAAGCGACTGGGCAGACAACGAAATTCCACAAGGACTTAGAACAAGAAAGTACCGTTTTTTTGAGATTCTTCCAGGCTTTCTCGCATATTCATTTATTCTTATTTTGATTATTCTTTCTATTGTTTGGCCAGTTGCTGGCTCAATCTATCTTCTAGTCATTATTTCAACCACTCTCGTTAAAGCAGTCGGTATCGCCTATCGTACCGTCCAAGGTTATGACACCGTTAAAAAAGCTGAACGCGTAGATTGGCACAAACGTGTACTCGATCTTGAAACTCCACATGATAGTTACGAAAAGCACTATACTGCCGAAGTAAAACGTTTAAAGTTACTCGACCTTGCACATGTCATGCACAATAAGAAGCAGAAGCAAGAACTCGAAAAATATTCTTTCGATATTGATATTCATATTGCCAACCTAAAGCGCATGGCTGCAGCAAAAGAGGGAACCTTCATGAAGCCTGCTGATATCTATCATGCAATTTTAATCATGGCATACAACGAAGGCGAAGAAGTACTTGGACCTTCAATCGAAGCAATCAAAAAATCTACCTTCCCGATGGACCACGTTATTGTCGTACTCGGCTACGAAGAACGCGGTGGTGAAGAAATGGAAAAAACCGCCAAGAAACTTGAAAAGAAATATGGCAAAGATTTCTTTGAATTTATGATCGTCAAACACCCAGACGGTCTTCCGGGTGAAATTAAGGGTAAAGGTCCAAACCTCTGCTATGCTGGTAAAGCTCTCTTAAATTATGTCGAAGAGAAAAATATCCCAGTCGAAAATGTTATCGTTACCTCACTCGATTCCGATAACCGCATGAGCGAGAAGTATCTCGACTACGTAGCATACGAATTTATCACTCGTCCAAATCGTCAAAATCTCAGTTATCAACCAGTCTCACTTTTCATGAACAACATTTGGGATGCTACTGCACCATGTCGCGTGATTGCAATCTCAAACTCATTCTTCAACATCATTTCTACCATGCGTCCTCATACTTTGAGAAACTTCGCATCCCATTCACAGCCACTTAAAGCTTTAGCTGACATGGACTTTTGGTCAAAGCGCACCATCGTCGAAGATGGTCACCAATATTGGCGTAGTCTTTTCCATTTCCATGGCAACTACGATGTCGTACCTATTCATGTCGCCATCTACCAAGATGCTGTCATGGAAGAATCCTTCATTAAAACTTTGAAAGCTCAATTCATCCAACTTCGTCGTTGGGACTATGGTGCAAGTGACGTTGCTTATGTTGGCGTTCGTTTATTCTCAAGAGATCGTAAAAAACGTGGCAAGATGAAATTCTTCCCATTATTCGCTAAGTTCTGGCGCTTGCTTGATGGCCACGTTATGCTTGCCGCTATGAGCCCAATCGTAGCTTTCGGTGGCTGGATTCCACGTCTTGTAAATTATTATTCTGGCAACCTTTTTACCTATAATCTCCCAAATACTGTTTCAATCGTTCAAACTTTTGCAGCCGTAGGTCTTCTTGCTACAATCATCGTTTCATTACGCATGCTTCCACCACGTCCACCAGAATCAAAGAAGATTCCAAAAATCGTTATGATTCTTCAATGGGTTCTAATGCCAGTTATCGCCATCGTCTATCAGAGTTTTGCCGCATTCTATTCACAAACCCGTCTCATGCTCGGCTTATACATGGAAAAGTTTGATGTTACTAAAAAAGTTGTAAAGAAAAAGGAGGCTTAAGGTGTACGACGAAAAAGCAGGTGAAAAATTTCCAACCTCAAATCCAGAATTAGAAACTCGTGGCGAATATGCTGACATCTGGGAACAAGCAAATATGATGGAAGACGCTCCTGCCTTCCAAGGTGAAGACCCATACGCTCCTGCAGCTGAGACAATCGAAGCAATCGATCAAACACTTGAAACCGAAGACAATGCCGTCGAATCCAAAGAGAAAACTCGTGGTGGCGCAAGAAGCCTCTCTTCTTTTGGTCTTGATACCGCATCTAGAATTTATGGTCTTGATACAGTTCTAAAAACCATCGAAGAAACCGACGAAACTGATCGTGACGCCTTAAATCCAATGGCTTCAATTTACTCTCGTCTCGTACCAGATCCAGATGAGAGAAAGAATCTCTTCCATGAAATTAATAAAGATCTCAAAGAAACTGATATCGAAGAAGAGAAAGACACCGACCAAAACGATGCCATTAGGCAAATGAAGTTACTTCTTCAAGCACTCGAAAACGACGATCGCTTTGCTGGCGTTCGTGAACGTGCTGCCAAAGAAGGGAAGGATGTAGTCTCATATATTACTTCCGGCACTATTAACCCAACTCTCACCGATTTCTTTAATGGCGTTGATTCTGCAAGTGGTACAAGTGTTGAAGAAATTCTTGATACTATCGAAGCTGAAGAGAAGGAAAAGGAACAAACAGAAATTCTCGAGGAAATCCAAAATGCCTGAAATTAAATGTCCAAATTGTGGCAAAACCTTTAAAGTAGATGAATCAAACTACGCTGCCATTTTGTCGCAAATCCGTACCCAAGAATTCGATAATGAAGTTCATGAGAAACTCGAACAAATTGAGTCACAGCACAAGACTGAATTAAAACTTCAAGAAGAAAAATTAAAGAATGAACTTCAACTTGAATTATCCAAAAAAGACTCTGAAATTACCGAGCTTAAATCTCAGCTCATTAATTCTGATACCGCCAAAGAACTTGCCATTTCAAAGGCGCTCGCTCCAATCGAAAAAGAGCGCGATGAACTTAAGAATAATCTTAACAATAAAGATACTGAGATTAAACTTCGCGAACAATCCCTCAAAGAAAAATACGAAGGTGCCCTCGAACTTAAAGATGAAGAGATCGAACGTTTAAAGGATCTCAAATCAAAACTCAGCACCAAAATGGTTGGCGAGACTCTTGAACAACACTGTGAAATCGAATTTAATAAACTTCGTGCTACCGGCTTTAAGAATGCCTATTTCGAAAAGGATAATGACGTTTCAAAGTCCGGCAGTAAAGGTGATTATATTTTTCGTGAGACCGATGATAATGGTACTGAAATCGTTTCCATTATGTTCGAGATGAAGAACGAAAATGAGACCACTTCAACGAAACATAAAAATGAAGACTTCTTAAAGGAACTCGATAAAGACCGCAACGAAAAGCACTGCGAGTATGCAGTTTTAGTTACGTTACTTGAAGCTGACAATGAACTCTACAACACCGGTATCGTTGACGTTTCTCATCGCTACGAAAAGATGTATGTCATTCGTCCACAGTTCTTTATTCCAATGATTACTTTACTTCGCAATGCCGCACTCAACTCAATGCAGTACAAAAACGAACTTGCTGTCATTAAGAACCAAGACATCGACATCACTAACTTTGAGAAAGACATGAACGACTGGAAAGCTTCCTGGGCAAGCACCATGAAGAATGCTGGCAAAAAGCACCTTGAAGCTATCGAGCAAATCAACAAAGCAATCAAAGATCTCGAGAAAACTCGCGATGCACTTATGATGTCCGATAAACATCTTGGAATTGCCGAAGGAAAACTCGACGACTTATCAATCAAGCATCTCACCCGCAATAATCCAACAATGGCGAAAAAGTTTAAAGACCTTGAGTCATAAGCTTACGCGCATTTTCATTAGTTGGTTTTAAATCTTTTTCTTTAAATAACTTCTTATTTTGACGCGCAAAAGTTGATTCTTCTTCAGAATAAACACAGCCACAGTATTTTTGCATATAAAGCCCAGCCGCTCTAGCTTCGTCTTGGCCTTCACGCCATCCTTCACGAAAATCTCGATAAAGGAAAGTTAAACCATACTCATTTGCTAATTCTTCAAATAACTTTGCAATATAATCATGCTTCTGATAAATCGAGTAGAGAAGAGTAGTTGAAACGGTATCAAATCCGTTTGCTTTAGCATACTCACAGACCTTCCTTAAACGCAAAGGATAGCAATATTTTTCGCAACGTTTCGATAAATCATCCAAAGTATTTTTATTTACATTACAGACAAATTCATCTAGTCCATATTCATCTTCAATTACGAGTTCAACTTTAATCGACTCTGCATATGATTTAAGACAATCACGACGCAAAACATACTCATTCATAGGATGAATATTTGGATTATACCAAAATAAAGTCGGTTCAATTCCTTCCGATCTTAAGGTCTTAATGCAGTACACACTACAAGGTGCACAGCAGGTATGAAGCAATAATTTCATCTCTGTTATTATATCACATTTATATTTGTTAAATCCATTAGCACTCTATGCTTGCAAGTGCTAATTTTTGTGCTACAATAGATATAAGCACGGAGGTAAATCCGTAGATAAAGGAGTATAAATGAAATTAAATCCGCTTACCAATCACGTTGTCGCGAAGTTAGAAACGCCGGCAAAAAAGACTGCATCTGGCCTCCTTCTTCCGGACACAAACAAAACTGAAACCGCCTATGCCGTAGTTGAAGCTACTGGTCCAGACGCAAAAAACATCAAAGTAGGTGACAAAATTATTTACAAAGAATATACCGCAACCAACGTTGAACTCGAAAATGAAAAATACATCATAGTCGAGGATAAAGACGTTCTCGCAACTCTCTAAGAAAGGAAATCATGAAAGATATTTTTTACGAACAAGCCGCTCGCGAGAAAGTTCTCTCTGGCGCAAAGAAACTTTATGATGCCGTAAAAGTTACTTATGGTCCAAAAGGCCAAAACGTTGTCATCGAAAAAGAGTACGGCGCTCCAGTCATCACTCACGATGGTGTCACCGTTGCTGAAGCTGTTGATCTCGGCAAGACCAAAGAAAACATGGGTGAAAAAGTTGGTGCTGATTTAATTAAAGCTGCCGCTCAAAAACTCAACAAAGTCGCAGGTGATGGTACCACAACCGTTACTGTTCTTACTTACAATATTCTTGCTGAAGCAAACAAACTTATTGCTGCTGGCGTAAACCCAATGGAACTCAGAAAGGGAATTGAAAAAGCAGGTAGCGATATCGTCAAAAAGATCGACGGACTTTCTGAAAAGATCGAAGGCGATTCAAAGAAAGTTGCTGAAGTTGCAACTATCTCTGCTGGCGATAAAGAAATCGGTGAATTAATTGCTGACGTCATTTCAAAGATTGGCAAAGACGGTGTCATTACTGTTGAAGCTGGCCAAGGTCTCGACATGGAAGAAGAAATCGTCGAAGGCTTCAACTATGATAAAGGCTATGCTTCTGCATTCTTTGTTACCGATGTCAATCGCCAAGAAGCTATCATGGACAAGCCTCTCATCCTTCTAACCGACAAAAAGATTACCGCAAGCTCAGACATCCTTCCACTTCTCGAAAAAATTGCTCAATCTGGCAAAAAGGATCTCGTTATTATTGCTGAAGAAGTCTCAGGTGAAGCACTTTCACTTCTCGTTCTTAACAAGCTTAAAGGTGTCTTCAATACTATTGTTCTTAAAGCTCCAGCTTTCGGTGATCGCCGTAAAGAAATCATGGAAGACATCGCAGTTCTCACCGACGCTACAGTTGTTTCAGAAGATAAGGGCATGAAGCTCGAAGACGCTGGTCTCGAAGTCTTAGGTTCTGCAAAGAAAGTTATTGCAACCAAAGATGATTCAACCATCATCGAAGGTGCTGGCTCAAAGAAAGCTGTCAAAGACCGTATCTTCCTCATTGAATCACAAGCTGCAGTTGCTAAATCTGATTACGAACGTGGTGAATTCGAAAAACGTAAAGCTGCTCTTTCTGGTAAAGTCGCAGTCATTAAAGTTGGCGGTGCAACTGAACCTGAAATCGACGAAAAGAAATATCGTGTTGATGATGCTGTTTCTGCAACCCGCGCTGCACTCGCAGAGGGAATCGTTGCTGGTGGTGGCGTAACTCTCGTCAACCTCGCTAAGACTCTCAAGGGAAATGACAATGGTACTAAGATCGTTAAAAACGCTCTTAAGGCTCCATTCATTCACATTATGGAAAATGCTGGCCTTAATGCCCAAGCTCTTCTTGCTCAAGTTGAAAACGAAAAAGATGGCTTTGGCTTCAACGTTATGGAGCCAGAAAAAGGCATTCTCGATATGAAGAAGATTGGCGTCATTGATCCAGCTCGCGTTACTCGTGAAGCCGTTCAAAACGCCGTTTCAATCGCTGCAACCACCATTACTATGGGCGCACTTATCACCATCGTTCCTGAACCAAAAGCTCCAGCTGCTGATGACGGCATGATGTATTAAAAGGAAATAACCCCTTCGGGGGTTATTTTTTATGCTATAATATTTTCCAACGTGGGAGCATCTTAAAAGTTAGGGGGTGTTATTTATGAATCTACCAAACAAACTTACAATGTTACGTATTTTCTTGGTTCCAGTCTTTGTCTTTCTTTTATTAAATCCGCTTTTCGGTACCGCAAACAAATGGATCGTTCTTGGTATCTTTTGCGTAGCCTGCTTCACGGATTTTCTGGATGGCAAAATCGCCAGGAAATATAACCTCATCACTGACTTTGGCAAATTCATGGATCCACTTGCAGACAAGCTATTAGTTTGTTCTGCACTAATTTGCCTCATCGATCTAAAGCTACTGCCATCATGGTTTGTAGTGATTGTAATTGCGCGCGAATTCGTCGTCAGCGGCCTACGTTTAATTGCTGTCGACAACGGAATTGTCATCGCTGCCAGCTGGTGGGGAAAATTTAAAACCACATTTCAGATGACTTTGATCATTTTGCTCCTCATTAATCTCGAGGAACTCGCAGTCATCACTGCCGTTATCTTTTGGATAACGCTCGCATTAACCTTAGTCTCAATGATAGACTATTTATGGAAGAATCGATCCGTCATTAATCAGACCAAATAGCATCTCCCACAAAAAGCCCCGAGCTTTGACTCGGGGTTATTTTTATCTTATTCAGATTGATCAATTAAGTAAAGCAAAGCTTCTGCACGTTCTTTATCATCTGCAATCTTCTTAGCTGCAGTGTAGGCGCCAGGAATTAAGCTTGTATCGTGAGTTGCATCAATGATCTCTTTATAGAAACCATATTGCTTTTCTGGAGCTAGTGAAACCTTATCCATGAGGGGAATAAGATCCGTAATCATGCTTTTCTTTACATCAGACATTTCACTTGGCATTTTTTCTATTGTCTCCTCCATTTTATCAACTGCTGTTTCTGATAATGTACCATCAACTGGTTCAGGAACTTCAGCAACTGGTGCTGGTGCAGCAATATTTGCTAGTTCTTCAATTGGTTCTGGTACTGCGTTCATTAAGCCTGCTTCTGGATCTGGTACTGGCATTGATGGCAATGCAAGATCAGGAGCATCTCCGCCAAGCGCAGGTGCAGGAGCTTCACCCAAATCAGGTAAACCTGCAGCAGGAGCTTCAGCATTAACAGCATCGCCAGAATTTACGATTCCGTCGATGGCGTTTTGTAGATCATCGTTTTGAGTGTCACTCATTTTCCCACCTTCATGTTTAATTGTTATATAACCTAAAGTTATCTATAGTTTAGCATAAGCTTCTTAGATACGCAACTTTCTTACGATTTTATCAATCATATCAAGTTTTACATTTTCCATTGGTAACCTTGCGCCAAAGACATCTACGATTTCTTCACCCTTAGCTTCAGGGAAATAAACAGTTACAGCTGGTGAAAATCTTTTTCTTGGCATTAAGACAATTGCGAAGTGTTT
Source organism: uncultured Candidatus Saccharibacteria bacterium (assembly GCA_947306585.1). Lineage (GTDB taxonomy): Bacteria > Patescibacteriota > Saccharimonadia > Saccharimonadales > Saccharimonadaceae > Nanosyncoccus. The sequence goes on along the minus strand of CAMZGX010000002.1, from coordinate 30,977 downwards.
GTCGTGTTGCAAAATTCCAAATGCACGATAATCCTCAAAGCGGTAAACTCTTTCGCCTTCAGTTAAACCTTTTGCGTCAACCACGTACTTAATCTTCCTTGGTGGACGAAGCTCGTAAATCAAAAGGGAAATAAATGCTAATACGATCACTGCTGCGAAAATCCATTGTTGGAGCCAAACCGCAAGCGCAACCAATGCGATACCAACGATTGCAAGTCCAATATACCAACCCGAATTTTTATCATAAGTTACATATTCTTCAGCTTCCCAGCTTACTCTAAGTCCGGTCTTTTTTTCTTCTTTCGGCATATTCCTCCTAAATCATTAAGCTATTAAAGTTTTGGAACTGATCGTATAAATTATCTAAGTTATTCTTAGCCTTTTCTGCGACACTTCTAATATCATCATCTTTTGTACGTTCAACAATCTCAGATTGATATGATCTGAGGTAAGCGATTTGCATTGCTACTTCACGAATATAAATTCTATCTAAAATACCATTAAGGCGTGCATTCTCGAGCTCTGTATTAAATTCAGTGTTAAATTTCTTTTGTTCCACTGCGATTGGATCATCGTCTTCATTTATACTTTCAATATCAAAGCCATTTTTATCCAAAAGCAAGTTTTTGCTATTCAGCATGATTTCATTCAAGACGCTTTTAAGGGAAGAGGTTTTATCGCGAATATCAGAATTCTTCAAGTTTTCAGAATATTTCTCCATTGTTTCTTCAACAATATAGCGAGATCTCCAATAACTCTGTTGCATTAAGTCCTGATCTTTAGTATCAACTTTATTTAAGGCTGCTACAAGCAAAGCAACACCGATGATCAAAACAATAAAAATACCTAAACCAACAAAAGTCCAAACATTTAAAAATTTACTAAATGGGCTTTTTGGGTTAGCCTTAGCTTTCATACTATTGTCGACTCCAGCAATTTGCTGAAGATAAGCCATATTATCCATAAGCATATTGTAGCATAAATCTTCGAAAAACAACAAGACTTTAACAGAGATAATATGCTATACTAATAGTAGTATGCAAGACGCCAAGGAGGAAATTAAGGCGAGGTTGCCAGTTGAAGATGTAGTCGGGCAATACATCGAACTTAAGCGTGCTGGGCGAACCTTGAAAGGCCGTTCACCATGGGGTGTAGATAAAACCCCTAGTTTTATGGTGTCTCCAGATAAAGGCATCTGGCACGATTTCTCCGCCAACAAAGGTGGTGACATCTTTACCTTCGTAATGGAAGTGGAGGGAATCTCATTCCGTGAAGCTATGGAAAAACTAGCTCAACAAGCTGGCGTCGAACTCAAACAATATTCTGGCGACGATCAAAAGGTTGCTAAGCACAAGACTCGCATGAAAGAAGCTCTTGAACTTGCCACCAAATACTATCAGTTCTGTCTTTCAAAAAATAAAGCTGTCTGCGAGTACGTTTTCTATAAACGCAACATGAACAAAAAGACCGTGCTCGATTTTCGTATCGGCTATGCACCAAAAGGGAAAGATAACCTTATTAAATTCCTAAAATCTAAAGGCTTCACTTTGACCGAACTCAAAGATGCTGGACTTGTTAACCAATACAATGGCGATCTTTTTAAAGGTCGCATGATGATTCCATTCTTTGATAATTCTGAAAACATTATTGGCTATACTGGACGCATCGTTGGTGAAGGTGAACCAAAATATCTCAACACCCCCGAAACTCTACTCTTCAATAAGTCTCGTTTCATCTTCGGCCTCGCTCAGGCTAAAGAGCACATTCGTCGCTCTGGTTACGTTGTGATTGTTGAAGGAAACATGGACGTGATCAGCTCACACCAAGCAGGTGTCCCTGAAGCAGTCGCAACTTCTGGTACCGCTATGACTGAACAACACCTAAAAATCTTAAACCGCTTAACCGATGATATTCGTCTCGCTTATGACGGCGACGAAGCTGGTGTAAAAGCTGCCGAACGCGCAATCAACCTTGCCAATAATCTTGGCATCAATCTTAAAATTATCTCTGGCTATGATGGCGCCAAAGACCCAGACGAACTAATCCAGAAGTCACCAGAAGCTTGGCAAAAATGTGTCGAGCGTTGTGAGCCTGCTATTGACTGGCTACTTAATAAATACGAGGAGCGCGTCGACATTTATTCTGGACCAGGTAAGAAAGAATATTCCGATATCGCTATGAAATTAATCGAATCAATTCCTGATGCTGTTGAACGCAAACATTACATGAACATGGTTGCTGAAAAACTTGAGGTCTCTGTTTCTGATCTCGAAGAAAAGAAAGTTGAGCAAAAGGAGAAAAAGCCTCATCTCAAAACCATTAAGACCGAAAAGAAGAAAATAACTTCCGATGAAGCTAAAAAACTTCGTGATTCACTCGAGGCTATTCTTGTTTATGGTGGTGCTGCTGGCGGCGAAATTAGACTCGAATTTCCAGAAGATGAAACCAGAATTTCTGAACTAGAATTAATCTTCGAAAAGGAATTTTCTAAATATGACGAAGAGCAACTGAAGAGGGAAGCAAGATTCTTGATGGATCGCTACAATGAAGAAATCATTCAATCTGAAATCGATGACCTCACCAAAGAACTCGAAGCCGCTGAAGAAGACGATGAAAAAACTGCGAAGATTCTTAGAAAGATCCAAGCTCTCCGCAGTAAACTTAACTAATCACCATTTGTGGTACAAATAAACTCGTCATTCTCGATGATTGCAAAGATTGCAACACGACGTTTTCTTGTACTTGAGACAATTACGTTTTCTTTAGTTTTGCCTTTACAATCCGCATTATAAAGTGCAAAGATTTTATGTTTGTCATTTTCCCAAGTTAGGGAAGAAATATCAACACAAGATTCACCAAACTTACAAACTGCTCCAACCGTATAGATTGAATCATCTGCGCCATCTTTTACTACGCCATTAGGCGAATAATTTTTAATCATCCACTCCCATTCTTCTACTTCTGGACCAGGAAGCTGTCCGTCTGCAGCTGGCGCTGCTTGGTAAGCGTTCACTGCCTGTTTTACTGCAAGTAAGTCATCTGCGCGAAGCTTATTACGAGCTTCAAGTTCTTCATTAACATCAGGACCTTCTGGATCATCATCACCCTGTTCAGGATTGCTTGGCAATGTTGGTTCAGCCTTCTGAGGGCTAATCATCATTACGATGCCAATTACTGCACCGATTAACACGATTACACCTGCGACGATTCCAATAATAGCATTCTTTGAAAGGCCTTTTTTCTCAGGCTCAGTTGGTTGTGGCATAGTTGCCATATCCATCCTTGACAAAAAATCATTTGCAGGTGGCATAACAGGTTGTTGTTGCTCTGGATTCATACCATCATTATAACATAACCGTTATTTAGAAAATAGTATTAAAGCCCGGCTCACCCCAAGAAACACGCTTTTATGTTATAATATAAGAATGAAAAAAGCAGAAAACATTGTTTCAGATTATAACGGATACGATTATAGAAAAATCTTCTGGGAAGATGCCGATCGCAAATATGAAGATATGGCAGACCGCATTGCTATTCGTCGCCTCCTTCCAGAACAAATGGATGAATTTGTTGATATTGCTGGTGGTTACGGCCGCCTCGCTAAAGAATATCTCGACCGCGCTAAGAAAGTTTGGATTTTTGATTACTCTCAAACCGAGCTCGATGATGCAAAGAAAGAATTTGGCAAAAAAGTTAATACCAAACAGGGCGATATCTATAACATTCCATTCAAAGATAATACTTTTGATGGCATGATCATGGTTCGCGCAACCCACCACTTCAAAGATATGAAGAAGGTTATGAAAGAACTTCACCGCATCTTAAAGCCAGGTGGCGTACTCGTTATCGAAGTTGCAAACAAGAAGACTCTTCCAAGAATGTTCCGCTATTGGTTCAAGAAATCAAAGGTTAATCCTTTTGATAAAAAACCTTCAAACCTTACCGAAATCGATAAAGACGGCTTCTTCAACTATCACCCAAAATGGATCGAAGATCTCTTTAAGAAAACTGGTTTTGAAATCGACAATATTCTTTCCGTTTCCAACTTCCGCTCTGCTCGTCTCAAGAAAATGTTTAAGACTAAGACTCTCGTAAAAATGGAGAAAGCGGTTCAAAAACCTTTTGCAGCCGTTCGTTTTGCCCCAAGCATTTACTATAAGCTCATAAAGAAATAATGAAATTATTTCACGAAACTAAGATTAAATTATATTCAGAAAAGTCACAGTTAAAAATCTGCGTAATATCAGATATTCATTTTAGTGATCGCGTTTCTTCAAGAAAACTTAACGCCCTTGTTCAAATTATCAAGAAAAGGGAACCAAACTATATTTTTGTACCTGGTGACATTGTTGATTATAACGATTTAATTTTTGACGAAAAAGAAGAAAACAGATTACTCGACTTTTTCGAAAAACTTGGTCAGATCGCAACCACTCTCATTTCAGTTGGTAACCACGATGAATATAAGTTAGCTACCAAGGAGCATCGAAAGAAAACTGGCGAAAAATACGCCTATTATAAAAATGAGAAGTTCATAAAAAAACTAAATAACTTAGCTAATGTTTTCTATCTTGATAATGAAAAATATGAAGATGAAAATATTTTCGTTGTCGGTATCACTCAAAAAGCTGCTTATTATAATTTCTATCATAGTGACAAGAAAACTACCGTATTCACTCCAACCAAAGAAAGTGTCGAAGAGTTTATTAACGAGCTCGATAGTCTCGATCAATCACTTCTTTCTAAACTTCCAGCTGGGAAGCAAAAGTTTGCGCTTATTCACTCTCCAGTCGTATTAACAGATCCTAAAGTTCAAACAAAACTAAAAGAATTTGACTATTTCGTTTCTGGACACATGCACAATGGCGTCGTACCGCCAATCATCGATATTGTCTGGCGAAGCAGTCGCGGAGTAGTTAGTCCAACCCGCAATCTACTTGCAAAAAATACTCGCCTTGACAAGAAAACTCTTCAAAAGAGACTTATTATTTCTGGCGCCGTCACAACTTGGCATAAAGATCTTCATAGAATTAATTTTGCCTATCCAACTTATTTCACTACTATTTCTTTTGAAGATCAAAAACAATTAGCAAAGACTCCAAAGATTACTAAAAGATATCTCAAATACTAAAAATCGCTTATGCTATAATTGAGTTATGGATAATGAGCTTGTGGCATTTATTTTGGGGCAGACTTTTGGTGTGCTTGCACTTATTTGTACAGTTGTCAGTATGCAACTCAAAAAGAAGCGTCCACTTATGATTCTACAGACCGCTTCCGAAGCTTTTATTGTTGCACAGTACTTAACCAAGAACGCATTCACTGGTGCTCTAATGGCATCCGTAAGTTTTGTCCGTGATTACATCTTCACTAGATTTGGCAAAAAGCGCGCACCATTCTGGGTACTCATTTTGATCTATATCGCCATGACGATTTGCACTATTGTCAGCTGGTCTGGTCCACTATCAATTTTACCTTATGCAGGATCCCTAATTTTTGCTTTTTCACTCTGGTATGGCAAGGTAAAATGGATCCGTCTTGGCAATGCCGTTGGCAATTCGCCATATCTCGTCTATACCTTCGCTACCGGAAACTACGCACTCTTTATTATGACTTTCCTTGAAGTTGCCGCAGCTACCATTGGCTTTATTAATATTGATATTATTGGCAAAAAGAAAAAAACCTGGCAGAAAAAAGTTTTATAAAAACTCAAACAAAAAGCACCCGAAAGGGTGTTTTTTAAATGTGGTAGGGCAGGTTGGAATCGAACCAGCATTGTATCCTTAGAGGGGATATGTCCTATCCGTTGAACGACTGCCCCGAGTGTTAGCGAGGGGAAGAAGGCTTCAGCCTACTGCCCCGAATGGTAAGTTTGCCTCGCTCGCTAGCTCGCGAGTTTGCCTTTCCAAAACTTCCACCGGAAGTTTTGGTGACCCGGGCGGGAGTTGAACCCACAACCTTCTCCTTAGGACGGAGCCGCTCTATCCAATTGAGCTACCAGGCCCGGTATTCATCCATTATAACAGATTAAACTCTTTTTTTCTAGTTATCTCTTGAAATATCTGAAAATTTTGCTATAATATACCTAGCGTTTCTAACTGGTCTCGTAGTATAACGGTTAGTACAACGGGTTTTCATCCCGTCAACGCGGGTTCGACTCCCGCCGAGATCACCAAATTAAAAATGAACCGAAAGGTTCAATTTTTTATTTGGGGAGCGAGAAGGAGAGAAGGCGTAGCCTACTCCCGCCGAGATCACCAAACAAGAAGATTAGCAAGCAGAAAAAGCTTGCTTTTTTAGTTGCTAATCGACGCAGTTTGGAAAGACTTTTACGAAGTAAAAGGCTTACCATAAAATAAGTCTATTATTATTATTATTATTACTACTACTACCATCACCCCTTAACAACAGAGAAGAACTATGTTAGAATATCCCTAACTAAAATGGCTTTTGCCAGAGGTTTGCACATTTAAACATAGGAAGGAGGGTTTTGTGTTATGGGAAGAAGTCAATTCACTAACAATCAAATCATTTGGAGTGCCGATGTGCCGCGAGAAGAAATTCAGGCTGTCATCGACGCAAAGATCCTACCAGAGGGAACCGTTATCAAACTCGACCGCGCGTTCTTTGCAACGGAAGATAGATCTTTTATCGGCTATTGCCAAGATCACGGCTATCCGGTCTTCTGCGACGTCAAAATCGACGAGGTTCCCGTAAAGGTGCTCGCTATTGCCAGGGCTTACTTAGAGTACAAACCATTCATGATCAATGTTATGGGTGCAGCTCTTTCGAACATTAATTTCGATAATGAAGCTAATCCTAAAGACATGGACGCTCTAAAACGCTTTACACTCGACTGCAATAAGGCTGGTACTCTTAGCTGCGTTGTTACGGTTCTTACTTCTAAAACCGAGGAAGCTTGCCAATACGAATACGGTGCAAGCTCCAAATATCAGGTTTTAAAGTATGTCAAAGCCGCACATGATGCTGGTATGTCCGATATCGTTTGTAGCCCAAAAGAAGCTGCCTTTATCCGCGAACACAAAGAGTATAACGACATGTGGATCAACACCCCAGGCGTACGCTTGCCAAACTCATCTAGCGATGATCAGGCTCGCATTATGACACCACACGATGCCTTAAATGCCGGTGCTAACCGCCTTGTCATTGGTCGCGATCTTATTCGCGGAGACAAAGAGATCAGTATCTTAACTCGCGTAGCTGAAAACTACGAAAAAATCCTGGCCAACATTAACAGTTAATTCCTATGAAAAAGGCCCGCCATACGCGGGCTCTTTTTTATTGTTCGAAATAACTCCAAGCATAAATCACGAAGCAGCTAGCAATGATTGCTAATACTACTAACGCCATGTTGCTTGCAATACGTAGTGTATTTCTCATAACCTAACAACCTTATTATTGTGCAGGTATTGTAACACCAAGAAAGAAAAAAGGCAAGGATAAACACCTTGCACATTTGGCGGAGGGTGGGAGATTCGAACTCCCGCTCCAGGTTTCCCCAGACTAACGATTTAGCAAACCGTCCCCTTCAGCCACTTGGGTAACCCTCCAATACCAATTATTTTAGCATAAAACAGGGAACTCCGCCACCCCTTTATTTTGCTGCCAGGTGGCCTTCGACATTAACTTTGAGTTTCATATATCGCTCCGGTGCTGTACCTTCTGTTCCAAGCTCTGGTCGAGGGATAATAATAGTTTCAGAATAATCTAGCTCAATTCCGTGCGAAGTAAACTGGTCTGAAGTTAAATCAAACTTCTTACCATTAATCATATTAAGATAATGCATACCACCACCCGGCATCTTTAATCCTAAAATTTCACCACCAAAGTAATCCTGCACTACCATTGCGGTTACCGTGCACTGGTTATGAGCTGGGTCATTATTAAAATCGTAGTCTTCGTCTCTTTTAATCCAACTTTTTAGTAAAATACCAAAGAATTTATCGATGTTTTCGTTTATACCGGCGCCATAAAAACTTATTTCACGCCCACTCACTGTGTAAAATTTCATTCCTACTCCTTTTACATTTACCTTAATAATACCATAAACTTGCATAATTAACTCGCCATGATATAATAGATTCATAATCTAAATGCGAGATTAAAACTTTATATGAAAAAAATTGTCAAAAACATCTCTCAAATCCTTACCGGAGCAGGAGCAGCCATTTGTCTTTGGACCGGTAAAGCTATCTCAGTATACGCAGAAGAAGCTCCTAAAACATCAGTAGAAGAAGGCGCAGAAGCCGCACGCGCATCAGGAATGCCAGCTGAACTTATTGGAGACAACGGTGTCTTCGGAAGAATCACAAACGTTATTCTTCTTATCGTCGGTATCGTCTCAGTTATTATGCTTATTTACGGCGGTCTTCGTTACATTCTTTCAGGTGGTGACTCAAAGAAGGTTACCGATGCAAAGAACACAATTCTTTACGCAATTATCGGCCTTATTATCTCACTTCTCGCTTACGCAATCGTCAACTTCGTTCTTACTTCAGTTGTCGGCGTAAATTACATCCAAGGCGCTTAAAACTCATATCCGTCATTCTTAACCAAACAGATGGCGGATATTTTTATTTCCGATTTCTTCAGCCCCCGCCGCACAAGTTCTGCCTCTAAAACATCTCTAGCAGCCCGCATCGACGCCCCTGTTGTCCAAACATCGTCAACCAGTAGGAAATGGCTCTTTGGATCAAAACTAGCCTTAGAATTGATCTTATAGGCCTCTTTCGCCTGTTTTAAGCGGGTTTTAGCATCAGCGCCGACTTGTACAGCCGATTTATCTCTATTTAGCACCAAGCAGGTCTTAAACCCCGAAATGCGCGACAAATCCTCGCAGATCCGTCTGATATGGTCGAAACCACGACTCCGAATATGCTTTGAAATCGTTGGCAAGGGAACTAAAACAAACCGCTCATCCTTTTTGAAGCATTTTATCGTATCAAGTAAATATTTTGCAAACACTGGCGCAAAATGACGCCTGGAATAATATTTATATTCCGCCACCATAGCCCCCAGAACACCCTTCCTCATCCCGCAAGCCATAATTATGCGAAAATTCTTATCTTTTTTACTAAAAAATGCCGGATTTTCTCTGGTGTTGTTAAAATAACAACAATAACAAAAAGCGGTTCCAATTTTGCCGCAACCCCTACAGTAACAGGGGTAAATAAAATTTAGTATTAATCCAATTGTTGTATTTTTTACATAAAATTTCATGAAAATCCTTGTCTTTTATAGATTAAAGTTTTATAATAAACATAACAATATTAATTATGTGGAGGAAAGCAAATGGCTCGTTCGAATGACGACGACATGCTTATGGAAGACGAATTAGCTGCTGCTTTTTTGGACGATGACGCTGTTGAAGAGTCTCCAAAAGGTGTAGCTGTTGATGAAGTTCCAGCAGAAGATGAAGAGTGGGAAGAACCTGAGGATTTCCCAGGTCAATTAGCCGTAGACGTTTATGAAACCGCAGACAAGCTTGTTGTTAAAGCACGTACCGCTGGTATTTCAAAGAACGATCTCGACGTAACTATCAACGACAACATCTTAACAATCTCTGGTGTTCTATCAGGTGGTGAAGATGAACAAACAACTCGTTGGCACATCCAGGAATGCTATTGGGGTGAGTTCTCACGTACAATTGCTCTTCCTGTACAAGTTCGTGAAGAAGGCGTAAAAGCTGAACTCAAAGACGGTGTTCTTACAATCACTTTCGAAAAAGAGAAAGTCGAAGCACCAGTCAAGATCGACGTTCAATAATTATTCACCTAGAAACAAAAATTCTCCCTCTTGCTGGGAGATTTTTTGTTAGTGTTACCTTTATTATACTATAAAAAGGGAATCAAAAATCCCCCAAATCGGGGGATTTTTTAAACCTAGACAGTTTTGGTTGGTGTTGGAACTGGACTTGGACTTCCGCCACCAGTAGGTGATGAAGAAAATACACTTGAGAGTACAAAGTTCACAATTGCATATGCAAGTAATGCAACGACTACACCAATTACACCATAAAGGATTGTGTCCTTAGCTTTCTTAACCTTACCAGGATCACCTGATGATGTAACAAAGGTTACTGCACCAAGAATGATGAAGATTACTGCAATCAGACCGAGAAGACCGATGATAACCTCAATAATTCTTTGAAGAGTTGGAACTAATGAGTCGTCTTCTACGATATTACAGCCTGCTAATGAGCTAGCTTCAGCTCTTTTTGAACCTGTTGGGCAGGTTACTGCATTTGCATTGACACTAGTAAATGTTGTAGCAACAATAATTGCTGCAGCGCCTAAAAGATTCTTAATCTTCATTCAGCCTCCTTATCCGAGGATTGAAGAGAGAACGAAGTTGACGATTGCGTAAGCAAGAAGAGCGACAACGAGACCGATGATACCGTAAAGGATAGTGTCTTTAGCTTTTTTAACTTTACCTGGGTCACCTGCTGAAGTTGTGTACTGAACACCACCGAGGATGATAACGACAACAGCTACGAAACCGATAACACCGATGATAACGTTGATGATGGTGTTAACGACATCCATAAGGTCGTTCTTGTTTGAGTTAGCATTGAGGTTGCTACACTGAGAAAGATCGTCTTTGTACTGGTTAGTTGTACCTGGGCAGAGAACTTGTCTTTTACCTGCAGCGTAAGTTGCACCTGCATTAAGACCAGCAGCAACGATAGAACCGGTTCCTGCTGCGATAGTTTTAATTTTGTTAGAAATCTTCATTGTATTTCCTTTAATTATTATTTTAGTATTATTTTATCACATCTTTCCAGTTATGCAAGAAAGGGGCTATTTTCCAATAGCGGTACCAACAAAATTGATGATTGCATATGCAAGGGTTGCTATGACAAGAGCAATTCCAGCATACAAAATCATATCCTTTGCCTGCTTAACCTTGCCTGGGTCACCAGATGATGTAACCATTCTTTGCCCACCGATCACAATTACAATTACCGCAATAATGCCAACTACGGAAATTGCCACGTTAATAATATTCTCAATATGACTTGGGAGAGTATCAGAGGTAGTCATTGAACAACCCGCAGCCTCTTTTACTTCAGCTGAAATGGTTGAATCCTGACAAACCTTATTACACTTAGCATCGCTATTGCCGCCGCTACAAGTACCAGCATAAACTGGGGCATAAACAAAAGCTCCAGAGAGAACGATAGTTAAAACTGCGATAATACTTAAGATTTTTTTCTTCATATTATTCCTTATGCTGCTCCTGCCACAAAGTTTGTGATAGCTGCTGCGAGCAAGACAATAATTAAACCTACGATTGCAAAAGCAATAGTCTGGCTAGCTTGTTTAATTTTTCCAGGATCGCCCTGGGTCATTACATAGTTAATTGCGCCATAAACGATAAAACCTGCTGCAACTAAGCCAGCAAAAGCATATACCCAGTTTAAAATTCCGACGATCTCGACACTGGTGTTTTTTGGCATATTTTGGGTTGCGCCACTAAGGCTTGATTTTAAATCCGCAAATAATTCCATATTTCTCCCTTACTATTTTGCTGCGTTACCAATCACAATTAGAATTGTATTTACGATTACTGCGGCTAAGATTGCAATTACTAAACCAATCATGGCATTGGTGATAATTGTCTTGGCTTGGGCAATTTTTCCAGGTTCACCATTACTAAGAATATATTTATATCCGCCGAAAACTACTAAAATAAGTGCTGTTAAACCAGCAAGTAGTGTGATATCATACAGAATGTTAAGGACGATTGTCCAGACATAACCGGCTAAGCCGTTGCCATCTGAAGGTGGTTTCTTCATATCGCAAGTACCGCCAACGTCTTCTGCAAGACCAGCATACCAAGCTCTAAGACCAAGTAGCATATTATTTACGCCACCACAATCTGCAGCATAAGTATTTGCTGGGAGCGCAACGGTCGCAACTGATCCAGCCATAAACATAGCGAATATAAATGAAAGAATCTTTCTCATACCTTAATAATACCATATTTTAAGATTAAATTACAAAACAAATTAGGCATAAACATATTAGAACATATTTTTAAGTGGTTTTAGACCCATCATATCAATAATATACCTTGACTATTGCGCTTATGTGTGATATAATAAGGGCAAAGCAATTGAGAGCTTATTTATGAAACTATTTGAAAAACTTAAAAGGGCATTAATCTTTCCGTTGATTGGAATAATTTTTGCAACTTCCGCTCTCACCTTCACTACCCCTGTTTACGCAGATCCTACACCAGAAACCGGAACCGTAGTCCCGGGAGAACCTAGTGACCGCGATACTGAAGAACCAGAAGACTCAGAAGAGAAGGATGACGATGAAAAAGAGACGGAAGCAACCGAAAATGCTACCTGTTATTCACAGGTTGGCGGTCTTGGCTGGCTCCTTTGTCCAACTATGGCCTTCCTTTCAAAGGGTATCGACACAATTTACGGTGTTATTGAAGATTTCCTCGTTGTCGAACCAATTTCAATGGAAAATGACTCCCCAGTTCATGTCATCTGGCTCTACATCCGCAATATTACCAACGTCGTCTTCGTAATTTTCTTCCTATTTATCATCTATTCACAAATTACCGGCTTTGGTATCTCTAACTATGGCATCAAAAAGGCTCTTCCAAAGCTCATTATTGCTGCTATCCTAGTTAACTTATCTTATGTTCTCTCAGCAATCGCTGTTGACGTAAGCAATATCGTCGGTAGAGGTCTTCATGACTTCCTCGGCAATGTTGCTCAAGAAGCACTCAATAATGGCGTAGTAAGCGCAGATGTCTCTGTTGACTTCTATAGCGTATTTACTACTATCGCAGCTGGTGGCGTAATCGGCGCCCTTGCAGTTGGTCTCGCTGGCGGTCCACTTGGACTTCTCCTCGCACTTATGCCAATCATCCTTGGTGGTATTATCTCTGTTATTATCGGTCTCGTTACCATCTCACTCCGCCAAGCTGTTATTATCTTGCTCGTCGCAATCTCACCACTCGCATTCGTAGCATACCTCCTTCCAAACACTGAAAAGTGGTACAAGAAGTGGACTCAAATCTTCTCACAGATGCTCTTCTTCTACCCAATGTTTAGCCTTCTCTTTGGTGCATCAAAACTTGCATCATGGATCTTCATTAGCTCAGCAAACAGTATGCTTGGTATTATTCTTGGTCTCGCAGTCCAAGTTCTCCCACTTATTCTTGCTCTCTCACTCATGAAGATGGCTGGTACCGTCCTCGGTGGTATTGGTAACGCACTTGGTCGTCTTGGCGACAAAGCAACCTCTGGTGTCCGTGGTTTCACCGACCCATACAAAGACCTTGCTCGCGCAAAACAGCTCTCAAAGTCAATGCGTAAACCATTCAACCCACTCTCTGGTGGTTCATGGCGTGCATACTCCGCAAAGAGAAAAGCAAACCTCAAATTCCGTCAAGAACAATATGATAAGACCAATGCTGGCCTTGTCAATGAGAACTTAAACGCGCTTAGAAAGAACAGCCGTATTATTGGCTACGATAAGAACGATCAGCCAATCTATACTCAGCTCCCAATTAGACGTACTAATAAGTACATGGACGCTGAAGCTGAATCTCGTGAAATCGGCCTCAGAAACATGGCAGACAATCTTTCTGTAGACAACGCTTACGACAACCTTGCTGATTACCAGAAGGAAAAGGGTATCCGCCACGGCCGTGCTATCAAGAACGGTGCTAGAATGGGTGGCCACTACCTCGATCTCCGCACTCAAATGGCGGCTAAAGCTAGAAACGAAGAAGCTGATGACCGCTTCTATAACGAATCCGTCATGAAAGCCGCTGAACGTTATCAACTCGATGATGCCGAGAAGGGCGTCAAAGCTGGCGACCTCAAGAATGCTGCTCTTTATAACAAGCTCGTCAATGGCGCACTTGGTGCAACTGGCTACGATGTTAACCAGACTACTGCAGAAGGTGCCCGTCTTGCTGACCAAGCTCGCATCAACGTCGTTGGTGATGCTTACAGTAGAAACGAAGCACAACGCGCTGCAAATATTAAGCGCTTCGAAGCTTACATGGATAAACAGGTTACTAAGGAAGTTGTTCGTCAATATGAAGATATGATCAAGTACGACAACATCGACGGTATCATCGCATCCCATAATATTCTTGCAAAACGTGGTGACTACGATAAGATCGCTGCCCACATGACAGACTACATGAACTCTGGCAAGATTAAACTCGGCGAAGATGCTTCAAACGTACTCGCGATGAACTTCCTTGGCATGAAAGATTCTGCACCTGCACTTGCTCGTCTCGGTAAATTCATGAACATGGAAACTTGGGCATACACCGACGGTAACCGCCAAACTCAGGAAATTACCATGGAACAATACCTCACTGGTGTTGTTGAGGGTGATATTAATAAAAAGGGTGAACCATACAAAACTAAGATTAACCTTGCATCTGGTCTTGAGGGTACTAAGCTTGTCGGTATCGACCGTACTGCTTACGGCGCACTCGAAGCTATTACCAAACAGTTCACCGCAGAAAAAGGTTACTCTGTCGATGACGCATATAATGCTCGTATGGCTATTGAAAGTGCAATGCTTCCACAGGAAGTTTCAGCTCTCCCAACCTTCGCTTCTGGTTCAGAACAAATCCGTTCAATGGTTGGCCATATGACTGGTATGAAGTATGATTCAGCTACTGGTAAATGGAAAGATAATATCCATATTGATAGCCGCTCTGCCTTTGACCAAGAAGTCGAAACAAGAGTTACTAAGACCGTTATGGATAAATACCTCGGCGCACTTACTGCTCGTGATCTCATCTCAATGAAGTCAGATACTTGGGGCGGTATCGTTGCTCGTATCACCGCTGATAAAGCTAGAGAACATAATATCAAGATTGATACTGAAGAAGGCTATGCGCAAGCCGAAGCTCTTGCTCACGAACAACTCAGAGGTCAGCTCAGTGGTCTCATCACCAAGGTTGCTTCTGGTAACATGAACGTGGATATGATGAAAGAGCCTATCTACAAAGCCCTCCACATTGGCGAACGCCGCGAAGAAATCTATCGTGAACGTCAAGCTGAAAATCAACGCATTCGCGATGAACTCAGAAAGGGAAAGACTCCAGCTCCAAATCCAAACGCTCCGGTTCCTTCCGCAAACGATGGTGACGGTTCGGACGACCTTACTGACTAGGAAAAATAACCCCAAAAATTGGGGTTATTTTTTAGGTTTTTTATTGTGCTCATGTTATAATATATTTATCTATGGCTCAATATAAGGTCCCTCAAGATGTTGAGGCAGAAGACAAGCTTCTCGGACCATTTACTTTCCGTCAGTTTGTCTATCTACTTATTGCTGCGGCCGGAATTGCTGGGGCGTGGGGTCTTTTTCAACTTTTCCCACTCTTAGCGTTAATTCCGCTTCCTTTTGTATTCTTTTTTGGAATTTTAGCTCTACCAATCCGCAAAGATCAGCCAATGGAAACTTATCTCGCTGCACTTGTTAGCTTTTATCTAAAACCAAACCGTCGCATCTGGACTGCCGGCCAAAGGGAATCAACCATTAAAATTACCGCTCCAAAGAAGGTTGAAAAATCTCGTGTTCGCGACATTACTGAAGAAGAAGCTTCACACCGCCTTTCATTCCTCGCAACCATCGTCGATACCGAAGGTTACGCTATTCGTGGCGACTCTGCCATGAAAGAAGAGTATGCTGCCGAAGCAGATACTATTGAAGATGTACTTGATGCTGATAACCCAGTTATCGATCGCATTATCGAACAGGAACAAACTGCTAGGAAACAAGAGCTCGTTGCTCAAATGCGCACCGCTATCAATCGTACCGACAATCTCGTCAACGATCAGCCAGCTCCTGCACCAACACCACAGCCAGTCACTACTATGCCTTTACCACAGCCTCAACAATTTGAGCCTCGTCCAATTCAAGCTCCTGGTGCAAACTACAATCCGACTCCTACACCAGCACCACAACCAGTCACTACTATGCCAATGCCTGCTCCTGCTCCAGCACCACAACCAAGTATTCAGCAGCTTACCCAAGCATCCCTTAATCAAGCTGCTATTAACCAACAAATGCAAGACCTTGCCAACAACAATACTTTCACCATCCAAACTATCGCACAACAAGCTCACCGTATCACTAATGGTGGTGCTGCTATGATGCAAAATAACGAAGCTGGACTTAAAGCTCCGACATTTGAGCCAATGTCAATGCCACTACCTCACGAAACTGAGCCTGGCCAACTTTATAAGCCAATTCAGGAAGAGCAAAAACCGGTCAATGACCGTCCAGACCTCTATGGCCCACCAACCGCAATATTTAGTTAATAACCGAGAAAAGATTAAGGAGAGAAAATAGATGAATCCACAACAACCACAAGGTGTAGCGATGGCGATTCCGGAAGCTCCAAACGGAGCGGAACATCCTATCCCAGACAGCAACACCGCTACTCAAACCACATTATTAATTTCCGAGCTTCGTGACGGGCTCGCAATTATGAAAGACGGCTCATTCCGCGCTGTCATTGCTTGTAAATCAATCAACTTCGACCTCATGTCCGAGACCGAACGTGAAGCTGTTGAGTACTCATATCAAGGATTCATCAACTCATTAAACTTCACTACTCAGATCATGATTCGCTCACAGCGCGTCGATATTGGCCCTTATCTTGAAAGACTCTCCGACATTCGTCGTAACACCGACAACATGCTTCTCGGCGTTCTCATGGACGATTACATCAACTTCATCGACATCCTCTCCCAAGAAGCAAACATTATGGACAAATCATTCTTCATCGTTGTTCCATATTACACCAATGCTGACGCTGAAAAAGCCTCAACTCAGGTTAAAGGTATTTTCTCCGGTGTCTTCGGTTCAAAGGAACCAATCGTCACTAAAATCGATCGTGCAACCTATGACAAAGCCGTCACTGAAATTAACAACCGTGTTGAATCGATCATTTCTGGTCTCTTCCAAATCGGTATTCACTCGGTCCGCTTAAACACTAAAGAGCTCTCGGAACTCTTCTATAACTTCAACAACCCAGACACAGCAGTCCGCGAACCATTCGTAGATTTCAACAAAATGGCAACCACATATGTAAAGAAAGGCGCAAAACCTGAACAGGGAGGAGCACAATAATGGCAAAGAAGAAGAAACTCACCGCAGCCGAGCTTGCCGCACAAGCTCAGACTATGGAAGACGCAGAAATTCAGCGCGCCTTCGAGCAAGGTATCACTACTCTCCGTGATCTTATTTCTCCAAGCTCAATTGAAATTCATTCAAGCTACTTCCGTCTTGGTACTAAGTATGGCCGTACTATGTATGTTTATGGCTATCCACGTACACTCTATACTGGTTGGCTTTCACCACTCATCAACATCGATGAAGTGCTCGATATTTCAATGTACATTTATCCAGTTGATACTGCAATCGTTATGAAAAACCTTCGTAAGAAAGTTACTCAGCTCGAAGCTGATATCTCTCTTAATGCTGAAAAGGGAAGAATTCGTAACCCAGAAACCGACGCTGCTATCCAGGATGCCGAGGAACTTCGTGACGCTCTCCAAGTTGGCTCAGAAAAGTTCTTCCGCTTTGGTCTTTATGTCACAATTTGGGCAGATTCTCTCGACGAATTGAACTTCGTTCAACACAAGATTGAAACTCTCTTCGGCCAACAAATGGTTTTCTCAAAGGTTGCTTCATCACAGCAAGAGCAGGGAATGAACACCACCATGCCAATGTGTACCGATCAGCTTCAAGTTCGCCGCAACATGAACACTGGCGCAATTTCAACTTCCTTCCCATTCACCTCAGCTGACCTTACTCAGGAGCGTGGTATTCTTTATGGTATCAACATGCACAACAACGGTCTCGTCATTTTCGACCGCTTCACACTTGAGAACGCCAACATGGTTGTCTTCGCTAAATCTGGTGCAGGTAAATCCTTCACCGTTAAGCTTGAAGCTCTCCGCTCAATGATGCTTGGCGCTGAAATCTTGATTATTGACCCTGAAAACGAGTATCAACGTCTTTGTGACGCTGTTGGTGGTTCATATGTTCGTTTATCACTTAACTCAGATGTTCGTATTAACCCATTCGACCTTCCAAAGGTAATCGATACCGAAGACGCTTCCGATGCGCTTCGCGCTAACCTCGTCACTCTTCACGGCCTCTTCCGTCTCATGCTTGGTGGCACTCAAATTGGTCCAAATGGTCTTGCCACCCCAGCTCTTTCACCAAACGAAGAAGCTGACCTTGATCAGGCTTTGATTGATACTTATGCTCGTGCTGGTATTACTTCTGATCCATTAACACATCAGTCTACTCCACCAACTATCATCAATCTTTACGATACATTGCTTCACATGGGTGGAACTGGTCCACAACTCGCACAGCGTCTTCGCAAATACACCACTGGTACTTTTGCAGGTATCTTCAGCCAACAATCAAACATCGACATCAATAACCAAATGGTTGTCTTCAACATTCGTGACCTTGAAGATGAACTTCGTCCAGTTGCAATGTACATTGTGCTTTCACACATTTGGAACGTCGTTCGCGCCGATCAAAGAAAACGCCTTCTCATCGTTGATGAGGCATGGCAACTCATGAAATATGATGACTCCGCAAACTTCCTCTTCAGCCTTGCTAAGCGTGCTCGTAAGTACTATCTTGGCCTTACTACTATCACTCAGGACGTTGAAGACTTCATGTCCAGCAAAATGGGTCGTGCAATCGTTCACAACTCATCACTCCAGCTTCTTTTGAAGCAATCTGCCGCTGCGGTTGATGTGCTTTCAGACGTCTTCAAACTCACCGAAGAAGAGAAAAAACGTCTTGCTAACTTCCCAGTCGGACAAGGTTTGTTCTTTGCTGGACAAAACCACGTTCATATTCAAGTTATCGCTTCTGAGACTGAGGAAGGACTCATTACAACTAACCCAGCTGCTCGCATGAATCAGCCTGGGCAACGTTAGTTTTTATGCTTTTAAAATAGGGGAAAAGATGTTAAAATAAGAGACATAAAAGGTCTCTTATTTTATGGTTAAAGAAGCTTATTTCGGCAAAGATTCTATTACTCCTGATTTTTTGCGCGCTGCCGAAGCTTCAGCCGTTAAAACACCAAAAGTTGAAGCAAAAACTGAGACCGCAACTGACTCTGCGAAAAACGTTGAAGAACATACTGAAAAGAATTTTAGCTACACTGGACACGGCAAACATTTAGCTGAACGTTTCAAAAAATCACGTAAACTTTCACGTGGCGCCAGAATTAAAAAGAGTCTTCCGCTTCTTTTAATTGGCGGCTTAGCTTTCACTGCTATCTTTGTCATGTTTACCATGGTTGGCTCACTTGGCAATCAAATTGAAACCCTCATCACTCGTGCAACTGACACTATGTTTGGATCTTACTCAGAAAACACCATTCGTGTTACCGAAGAATTATTAGCCGGCAAACGTGGTGAATTTCCAGAATATTTTGAAGACCGCTTAAAAGACCAGGGAATTAGCGTTTCCGGTGGAGAAGGTGGTTACACTCTCGATTGGTCTGGCATCCAAGTAACCTCATCAACTTTCCGTAGTACTTATAGTAGCGACGTTAATTTCCGCGAAGCTTTCACTAAAGCTAAACGTGGTCGTACTTCAAACTTCTTTGATTTAAGCGCAACCTTTGCCTTTACGAGACTTGGTATTTCCAGAAACCTTTATCGAAGTTATCGCCAAACCGGCGATGCTGACGCCGACACCAAGGCTTATAAAAAAGTTGAAACCGATCTTTTTGACGATGCTACTACTGGTTCAATGAACACAATCACTGAACGTCAAAAAACTGACGAGGATGGTAAACCAGTCTACGATGACGACGGCAATCCAGTCATGGAAAAAGTTCGCTCCGGTGAAGATGTCACCAGCTCTCAAGGTGGCGATTCAAGAGTTAAGGCTAAAGGCTACCTCATGGATATTGCTGGCCGCGTTGCTGATAGCACCAGCCTCGCTTGTGCAGCACTTAAAGTTGCTAACATGATTTCCGTAACTGTCGCAGCTGCTGAAATTTATCAAGCTATCAACTACTTCCTAAGTAATGCTGAAAACATTAGTAAAACCAAAGCTGGCGATGGCAACAACGCTGCTCAAAACTATCTTTTGAATTTCTTAAATGAACCTACTACGACAACTTATACCGATGCCGAAACTGGTGAAGAAAAGGAAATCACTGGCGCTCCAATCGAAGCTCAAGGTTTCGCAAATGTTCTTGCTGGTACAAATCCAAATCTCAATCAAACTAAAAACTTTGCTGTTGAATCAGCCTTCATGACTTCTACTATTGCAGCAGTTGGCCTTGGCGCTACCAGCCACACTGTTTGCGGTGGTCTTCGCGCCGTTGGCGCAACCGTATCTATCGCGGTCGGCCTCATGGGTGGTGGCATCGTAAAATCTATCGCAACTCTCGCTAAGGTCACTATCATTAACGCCGCACTCCAAGCTGGTATTACCGCCATGCTTTCAGTTATGATTCCAAAAATCGCTATGAGTCTCTTTGAAAACACTGCTGACTCACTCGCTGGCATTCCAGCTGGCGAAAACTTCGTTAAAGGTGCTGCACTTGGCAATAAAAAGGTTGCTAGAAGCACAAGTGGACAAGCTCTTGCTACTAAAGAAACTGCAACCGCTTACGCTCGCCAAACCCAAATCGCCAACGCTATGGAATCTGAATTAGGTCGCAAAAATAAGAGCCCATTCGATGCCTCATCTCCAGACACTTTCTATGGTAAAATTGCTCGCAATTTCTCAACTATCGTTGGCAGCACATCAGTCGTCAGCACTATTGCAAATACCTCAAATCTCGTTGGTACAACTTTTGCAAATCTTTTCAACATGGGTACAACTAAAACCTTTGCCAATAGCATCACCGACCCAGATTATACTGTCGACTACGACTTAGCTGGCACCGACTATTCAACTGTTTTCGCAGATCAATCAACTTGTGAGAATCTCGCAAGCATCGGCGCAGATTGTGGTATGTATGGTGAAGAAATTACTGCTACCCATCCAAAAGTCATGAATCTTGCAAGTGACGATCCAGACTATGTCGTCTTCCTTGAAAAGAACGTTAGAAAACAAGCTGACGGTACTTATGAAATTATTCCAAACTCATTCCTCGCCAACAAAACTATGTACTGCGATGAACGCGATAGCCCATTTGGCGTCTACGACGCAAACATTGCTGCCGCATTTGAAACTAGCTTCGGTTTCGCTGACCAAATCCCAATCTTAAATGACGCTATTGATCTTCTTAATGCCGTAGAAGACATGGATCCAGAAACTGAAGGTTGGTCAACTGGTAGATTCTGTGTTATGAACGAAGAAACCAACCCACACTTCGACGAATTATTATATGCACAACATTTTGCAGAAGATCAACGCATTGCAACTCAAATCGAACTCGAAGAAACCAGAAAAGAAGACGGTTCTATTAAATCACCAGTTCTTGCTTTCAAGGAAGCTTGGTATGAAGTTAACCCAATCGATACTTCCGAATCTGGCTTAATCGCTCGTTATACTGGTATGACAAAAGATGAAGCAGAAGATGTAATTGCGTTAGTTTATTATTACGATTATCTCGCAAATTATCATCCACCAGAAGAAGAAAAAACTAAATACAAATTACATTTGAAGCAGGGAATTAAGAATGACATTTTAGCTTACGTCTTTAGTAGTGTTGAGTTTTACGATCTCAGAAATAGGAGTTTTGCAGCATGAAAAAACTCTTAAGTATTCTCTCGATCGCAACCATTCTTACACTTCATTCTAGTGCTGCAGTTTTTGCATTAAAAGAAAAAACTTGGGATAAATTCGATTTAAACTACATTTATTACTACGATCCAGATGGAGAAGATTGTAATCCAAGCTCCGGTTCCGTAACTTCTGGCGACAATAAGCTTTATAATGGTGATCCAGTTTTAACAGCCGATGCTCTTAAAAAGATTTCCGAGAACAAGCCATTCTATGAAAAGTCTGCTAATAAATATGGTCTTTCATGGCAACTAATCGCTGCTCTTCATTTCCGTGAATCTGGACTTGTTCGTTACAACCCAAGCAACGGTCAAGGTGCATATCAGCTTTATTCATACACCGCTGGTGGTTCAAACAGTAATGCCTTCCTTCCAGCTGGCCCAATTTCTGATTCAGAATTCCAACGCCAAACCGACATCGTAGCAAAACTTATTCGTGATAATTATGGCGCCGGTCTTAATCTCAATACTGACGATGGCGTAAAGACTTTCTTCTTCCGCTACAACGGTACCGCCAAAGCTTACATTTCTCAAGCTCGCGATCTTGGTTTTTCAGAAGCTGAGGCTAACCGTGGTGAAGGTTCTCCATATGTCATGAACCTTGCTGACGAGAAACGTGATTCTCGTAAAAATCCTAACTGGAAACAAATTAAAACCGATGGCGGCGGCTTAAATAGCCCAGCCAACCTTCAACCAGGTGCATTTGTTATTTATGCCTCACTCGGTGGTAGCTCTGGCTTTTCTAGCTGCTCAAACTACGGTAGTGGTAATGGTGATTTAAACCAAACTGCAATCAACCTTGCCTGGCCAGAACACGGTCACGGACTCACTCCACGCGATACTTATAAAACCGCTTTAGCTGAAGTTGGACTCAGTAACTACGGTGATTATTACGCTCGTATTGGCGCCAGCTGTGACGCCTTCGTCACCACCGTTTTCAGATATTCTGGCGTTGATCCAAACTTCGCTTGCTGCGGCGTTTCCAACCATGGTGCAACTTACAACTACGTCGTAAACTCCGGTAAATTTGTCGAGGTGCTAAATAAAGCTGGCTCACTCAAGCCGGGTGATATACGCCTTTCAAATGGACACATTGAAATGTATGTTGAAGTTGATGGTGTTGGTAAAATTGCCAGCGCAAGCTACGGCGGCCGTACCGGTGAGATCGGCCCATTCTATGATAACTCTGCTACATTTAAAGCCTACAGGTGGAAAGGAAATTAATGATTGAAAAGAAAAATCTCTTTCGTTTCGAGTCGAATGAAAAACAAAAGAAAATTGTTCGCTGGACTGGTATTTTAATCGTTTTAGCTTTTGTTGGTATTGCAGTTTATTCTGTTGTTGATTTAATTGTTAACGCCGATAAAACTGCTACTATTGAAGTACTTGTTGCTCCATCAGATGCTAAATTAATCATTGATGGCCACATTTTTCCAACCGATACCACTATTAAAATTAAGCCTGGCGTTTATTCTGTAAAAATCGAAAAAGATGGCTTTATTTCTTATAATGGCTCCATTAAAGCTAATGACGGCGAGACCGCTTATATTTATGAATATCTAAACGAATCAAGTGAAGACGGAACTTATTATAAAGATAACGAAAAAGAAGCTGCTCGCGCTCAGAAAATTTCCGACAAAATCGCTGATATTTTTCAACAAAATTACACTGGCACTGATAATATTTGGAATGTAACTCCATACGACGATTATCCATCTGGTTACAAAATCTATGCCGAAAAAGAAGAATCGGGAAATATCGATATTAATATCTATCTTTACACCTGCGATAATTCTCGTATTGAAAAATTAAAAGCCAAAGCCAAAGAATATCTCGAAGAAAAGAAAATCGATCTCACAAAATATACCGTTAAATATTCTAGCTGCGACTAATTTTTCTACTTTTTCCATCGTGATTATGGTAAAATAAAAGTAGTATGAAGGTTAAGAATTCTCTTAAAAACTTTTTTAAATCTTTTTTGTGTTATCTATCAGCTGTCATTATTTTAGTGAGCGCTGGTTTATCAAAACCAGTCTTCGCAAAAGTACAACTCCCTAACGGACGTGACGATGAATTTGGCGAAAACAACATCGTTTTCTATAACCCTGACGGGAAAAAGGGAAAGAAAAAATGTAGATCAGTTGTTGGTGCAAACTGTAATATTATTGGTGATACTAAGGATGAAAAACTTTGGTCCGGTATTAGGGGCTACGGCTTCACTCCAGAACAAACCGCTGCACTGCTTGGTAACTTCGCCCATGAAGGTGGTACTCCAACTACCCAAGAGTCCGCTTATGTAATTGCTCGTAATAAAAATTGTAAAACTAAAGAGGGAAAAGCCTACACAATTCACACTACAACCAACGAACACCACGCTGCTTGTATGCAAGCCATTTATAGCCACTATAGCGACGGTAAACCAGTCGTAGGTATTGGTCTTGGTTTTGTTCAATGGTCATCAGCTGGTCGTCGTGAAGGCTATCTCGCAAAACTCGACGCCCTAGATCTTAAAGATACTTATTTTGAAGGTGACGCTTATAAGGAATGGGGTTCATTAACTGATGCTCAACTTAAAGCAAAAATCGAAAGCACAACCGGCAGTGATGAGGATTACTGGAGCCTTTGGTGTGCAGCTATCGCATATATCAACGAAGAGCTTCATAGCGGCTCTTATTCCGCATTCTTTAGCCTCGATAGCGTAGAAGAAATGGCTGGCTATATTGCCGCTTCATACGAAGTTTGTAGTGGCTGTAAAAAGGGAAGCGCTTCATACAATGCCCGCGTTGAGTCAGCTAAGGCCTACTATCAGCAATATCTAAATGGTGGTTTTGATTCCGTCGAAAGTGGCGGTGATATCTCATCCGAAGAAGAAAGCTCTGAAGAAGGAGAAGAAAAGAAGAAAGACGAAGTTATTTGTGGAAATGACGACGATAGTGGCGATCCAACTAAGCGTGAAATTGGCGATTACACCTACGCCTTTCCGCTAAAAGGCGCAACTAAATCAAACTATCTCAACCCAGGCGGTTCAGCAGGAGATAGCGTATTATCAAGAGTTCCTTGTGGTAGTGGCACCTGTCACCACGACTATAACGCTGTCGACCTTGGTCTACGTGCAAGTATGGCCGGTTACACCGAACTCAAGGCTTCTGATCGCCCTGGTGACGGATTAAGTGATATGTATTACTATTCAACTGGCGTTAAAGTTGTTGCTTTAGTTGGTGGAAAAATCAGCTACTTCTCAAAGTATACTAATAAAGTTCCTAGCGCTTATCACAATCGTTGCGGACAAGCACAACTAGAAGGTGAAGATGGTAAGAAATATTGGTTAGGCCATATGGCTTATCCTGGTGCGGTTAAAGGCGGTGATACTGTCACAGCTGGCCAAGTTATCGGTGAAGTTGGTTTACCACAATGTGCGCAAACCACCCAAGCCCATCTCCATATCAACGTTTCTCCACAATCTGCAAATGATCACTATATTATTGATGTAATTGATGCACTTTGGGAAGATTTACCTAACTAAGGAGATTTATGCAAAATAATCAAGAACAACAAATTTTAAATGAAGATTTAAAAAATAAAAGACTATTTTTTGCCGGCACCATTGCTTTTATTATCATTGCAATCATAATTATTGGCGTTTATATTTTCATTAAAATTACCGGTCCAGGCCAAGATGCTGGCGAAGGTGACGACATTCCACCTGCTGTATATTTTTATAACCGTGATCAACTCTTAAATAAACTTGATAAATACCCTGGCGACGAAGTTTCTTCACACATCGAAACTGTAGTTTTAAATGACGACGAAGTAAAATCAGCTCCAAAAGATAATGAGTCTCCAACTGACCGTTACATTACTTACGTCACCACTATTAATCCAATCCAAAAACAATCTCTCGAATCAGATTATCTTTTCACATTCACAGTTTCAATTTCTGATGGTAGGGAATATCAAGTAACAACCATCGAAGATGGCAGCTTTGGTCGTTTCTATGTTGGAACTATTATTAAAAGGACCGATAAATACACAAATGACTTCGTGTTTTATGATTATAACGAAGATGAACTATACTTCGGCGAAGAATTTAATTACAAAGAATACCTTAATAATTGGGTAAATTCTCAATATATTAAAAACCCAGTTTATGACATTTCCGACCTCTTAAAAGACGACAGATAACAGAGGTATATACATAAGCATCATTGATTTTTTGATGCATTTATGGTATAATATAGGTATAGTAGTTAGGAATCACAATTAACCGCTCGTACCTTAGGAGGTGTTATTATGAGAAAACATTTCTTTTTTGCAACTTGTATCATCGTAGCTTTATTCATAATCACCGGCTGCGGTAAGCAGGAAGTGAAAAAGAATGAAGCCATGATAGAAGAAAAAGCTGTAGTAACTATTGAAACTCCGATTCAAAAAGAAGAAATTGAAGAAGTTGAAGAGATTCCTGAAGAAGTAGTAGAAGAAGCTACCGAAGAAACTGAAGTAGACATTCTTATGCCTTCTGCTGAAAAATATTGGAATCTCAACCGTTTTTATCTTTATGATTTCTTAAATGATTGCGGAGCTGAAAGTATTACAGAAGAAACTGATAACCTTGGACCAGATATTTCTTACATTGAAGCTAAATTCGGTAGTTGGTATATTGATATCTACACAGACAATTATGAGCAGTATGCAAATATTTATGTCTGGAATGAAGATCCTAGTATTAGTGGATTTTACAAAGATATTGATTATGAAGATTTTAAATCCACTATCATTATTAGCGTAGATGACAAGGGAACAATGGTTCACCAAATCACTATCGATTCACTCGAAGAATTAATTAAAGCTATTCGCATTTCTAATTCCAAAGGTGAAGAAAAACCTATTATTGACGGCTATATCTATTAACACCAAAGAGCCCCCATCTCGGGGGCTTTTTCATTCCGCAACTTCTACACTCGTAATAATTACTTGATTTTCTTTAAAGTTTCGAGTTAAAGCTTTCTGTCTCATTTCATCAAGTTCCGAGAAAACATCGTCTAGTAAAACAATTGGTCGTTTTCCGATTTTTTCATAAATAAGCTCTGCTTCAATAAATTTCATAGCAAGAATTATTGAACGAACTTCACCACGACTAGCCGAACCATTTGCGTCGGAATTATTAAATAAAAACTCATAACTATCACGGTGCACACCAAATCCAGTATGGCCTAAAATTAAATCACGCGGCAATTCACTTTCTAGTTTTCTAAAATAATCATTCTCGGAAATATCATCGCCTTGAAGTTTATATTCCACAAAAACTTCATCTTTATTTTCAGCAATTGAACGATAAGTTTTTGTTAATCGTTTATTCATTTCAGCTATAAATTTCTTACGCTCGCGACGAATTTCAGTACCATATTTTGCGAGTAATAAATTCCATGAAAAGATCACACTTCGAATTTCTTCAATCGAACCTTCCGTATAGCTTTTAAGAAGATCGTTTCGCTGTTTTAAAGCTTTTTCATAACGGTTTAAAGTTGAAGAATAAGTATCATTAAGTTCCGATAAAATACGATCGAAAAAATCGCGTTTTCTAGTTGGTGAAGATGAAATTAAATGTAAATCATCCGGCAAAAATAAAACAATTGGATAACGATATTTTTTTGGAAGTCGTGCATATTTTTTACCACCAACTAAAAACTGCTTTTTCGCCATTTCATTTTCAGAAAGGGAACCAAACGCCACTACGGTTTTTTCACCGTTTTTAAAATCAACTTCAATACGATAAAAATCCGATTGTCTTTTTAAAATATCCAGATCAGTTGCACGAAAACTTTTTCCACGTAAAGCTTCATAAATTGCTTCCAAAACTGAAGTTTTTCCACTGCCGTTTTCCCCAATTATCACTGAAGTTTTCTTTGAAAATTGGTAACAAAAATCTTCATGACAACGAAAATTTTTCAGTTTAATTGAGGAAATAACCATTATTAACCCTTAAGAGGCATTACGATATGAACGTAATTTGTATCCTTAGCATCCTCAATTTTTACTGGCATTAATCCGCCAAACATTGAGAGTTTCATTTCATCTGAAGAAAGAGCGTTAATTGCATCTAAAAGATATCTTGAGTTTAAGACAACTTTCATGTCTTTATCTACACTAGTTTCGATTTCTGAGACGTTTTCACCATATTCGTTAGCAACCGAAGAAACTAAAAGTGCTGATTTTGAAGCAGATGTTTCAAGCACAATTGAACCGCCAACTTCTTTTGCAAATAATGCAGCAAGTTTTGTGACGCGTAAAATTTCATCGCGTTTTAAAATAAGTTCAATTGATTCAGCTGTAGTTTCAGAATTTGGAATAAGTTTCCTATAATCAGGGAATGATCCATCAATATATCTTGAAGTAATTTCAATTTCACCCATTCTAAAGCAAACTTGGCTTTCATCAAATAAGATTTCAACTTCTTCTACATCGTCTGAAATTGAAGATAAAACTTCAGTAATTGTTGAAGCTGGTACAATTGCTTTTACTTCTGATGAAATACCAGAAATTAATTTTCTTTCAGCTAAACGATAACCATCTGTTGCTGCGATATAAAGATTTTCGCTGTCAGTATTAAAGAATACACCGGTAAATGATGGACGAGTTGTATCATTTGAAGCTGCAATTTTCACTGAGCTCATACCATCTTTAAAATCATCTACTGGAATTTTATAAATAACTGCTTCTTTTTCATTTAATTCAGGAAGTTCAGGGAAGTCAGATGCTGAAGTTCCATTCATTGTGGATTTGTATTTTCCAGATGTTGTGGTAATCTTAGTTTCTTTTACAGAAATTTTTACCTCACCTTTTGGGAGGTTAGCTACAAAATCGGCTAAAAGACGTGCTGGAACAGTGATTTCTCCATTTTTAGAGCTTGAAGTAGGGAGATAGTCTACTACTGCCATATCTAAATTGGTGGTGGTAAGAGTTACTTTACCATTTAAAACCTTAATTAAGACGTTACTGAGAATAGGAAGTGTTGTTCTAGAACTTGTAGCGACTTTTGAGACGATAGCAAGTGCTTTAGCAAGCTTACTTTGATCGACGGTGATTTCCATTTATACCTCCTTTATAAAGTTATTTAATAGTAGTAATAATAAGCTATGTGGAAAATGTGTAAAACTCATTTTTAACAGAGATAAATTGTTAATTTTTCTTGTGGATTTAGTTGTGGGTTTCGTTTGGAAAAAGTTTTCTAAATTTGTGGAATTGTATGGAAAACTATAAATCTCGGAGTTTTCCACTAAATCTTTTCCATAATTTTTAAACAGCTTTTCAACATACTTATTCACAACTTTTTCCACATTACTCATATATTTTCTCTCTTAAGATATTGATATCTTCGCGGAGTTTGAAGTTAAGTTTCATTTCAGTATTAATACGCTTAACTCCATTCATAACGGTCGTATGGTCTTTCATACCAAGCTCAGAAGCAGTTCTAGTGGTTGAAAGGTGTAATTCATTCTGAAGTAGATACATTGCAACCTGGCGGGCGTTTTTAATATGTGCTACGCGTGATTTTGAAAGCATTGTATCGGTGCTCATCTCGTAATATTTAGCAGTTTTATCGATAATCTTCTTTGCAGTAGTATTTCTTCTGGTTGAGGAAACTGATGGTTTTGAAAAACCACTATTAATAATCTCGAGTGGAGTCATACCACGGAGTTCTGAAAGCGCAATGAGTTTTTCATACTCAGCATTAAGATCGCGAATGTTGGTTTTAACATTTTCTGCGATGTATTCGATTGCTTTTTGCTCGATTTCTTTACCTTCATATTCAGCCTTAGCTTGAAGGATTGCGCATTTTTCTTCATATCCAGGAAGTTGGATATCAAATGCACCGTTTTGAGTAAGCCTTCCAGCTAAACGAACGTCAACGTCTTTAATTTCTTCTGGAAGACGATCGGAAGCAACAATAACTTGCCTCTTCGATAAATACATATCATTGAAGAGGTTGAAGAATTCAACTTGGCTTTTATCTTTTCCAGAGATTAATTGGAAATCATCAATAATTAAAACATCGAGATTTTCATATTTAGTTTTCCATGAGTCTGGATTTTTACTACGAATAGCTGCGATAAAGTCAGAATAGAAGTGGCTAATTGGAGTGTAAAGAATCTTTAAATTAGGATTCTTTTTTAAAAGCTCATTACCAATTGCTTGAATAAGGTGAGTTTTACCAACACCAGATTTACCATAAAGGAAGAATGGATTTCTTTTTCCACCTGGATCATCAATCACAGTTTTTGCTGAATAAACAGCAAGGTCGTTATTAGTACCAACGACGAAATTTTCAAAAGTATAATCTTTAGAGAGACCAGTTTCAATGCTTTTAGCTGGAGAGTTTGAGATATAAGTGCGAGATTTATGAGGTTTGATGTCTTCGATTGAAACTACTTCGCGAGATTTTTTCTTAACTTTATTTGCCTCAGCAATTACATACTCAGTAGTTTTGACTTCGATATTATTATGTTCGAGAGCTTCGCGGATGTTTTTGTCAAAACTCTTTTTAATATTTGCTTGCATGAAGATGTTTGGTACACCGATTTTGATTTCACCATCATCGATTGAGATAAGGGAAGTTTTCTGGAAAAAAGTGTTAAACTTTTCACTTGAGATAGTTTTTTTCAACTCCTCAAGCACATTTTTCCAGACATCAAACATAATACCTCCTTTTAAACCTGTCTCTCTGACCAATAAATTACCTTCATTATAACAAATATTTCCGACTTTTCCACAGAAAATGCAGATATTTTAATATATTTTTTAATATGTAAGGATATAACAGGGGTGATAGTTTTCCACATATTTGATTTTTATCTAAAAGGGTGGTGGAAAACTGCTTGATTTTAGAGGAAAACTAGGGTATAATGTTGAATAGATTGCAAATATTAGAAAATAAATTTTGGAGAAAATATGCCTAAACGTACTTATCAACCACATAAGCGTCAGCGCAAACAAGAGCACGGCTTCATGAAGCGCAACGCTACAAAGAACGGACAAAAAGTCCTCAAACGCCGCCGCATTAAAGGCCGCGCACGCTTAACTTACTAAAAAACTAGCCCTTCGGGGCTATTTTTTATGGTAAAATATAAGCATATGAAGAATCATTTTGATATATTGGGTGAGATTTATT
>CAMZGX010000001.1 GCA_947306585.1 uncultured Candidatus Saccharibacteria bacterium | reverse complement strand
GTCGTCAGAGATATATACGCTCCAGGTCTTTGGATACTCAAATGTTAAGAGACCGAAATCCGATGGACCAGTGAAGACGGAATACGGATACTTTTCGCGGTTTTGGAATTCAGTTTCCAGTTCAGTTCTGAGTTTATTATCATACTCGTCAACTGCAAGTTTAATCTTACCTTCAAGATCAGTTTCAGCATCATTTTTAAGAATAGTCATGTAGACAAAGAGACCAATAAAAGTAACTGCGACTAAGGAAACGAAAATCAAGCAGATCGTTTTAATAAGATCAGCGTAATCTCTTTTTTCTTCTTTCTTTCCAGGTTGATTGCCTGGCATTGGGCGTGCAGGAATATAACCACCTTGTACTTGATTTGGATAAGCTACAGGTTGTGGTTGAGGTTGTGCCCCGTAAGTATTGATATTTTGGCCGTATTGCCCACTATTTTCCATATATTATTATTCTACTTATGTTTAGCTAAAATTGCAAGGGTTATTCTTTCGAGAAGTCCTCTTCAATAACCTTAATTTCGTTTTTTAAATCCTTTAAATCAGCTTCGATTTCTTTTGCAAGCTTTGTAGCAGCTTGATATTTTTCGCTAGCTTCTTCAAGCTTAAAATCTTCGCCATAGAACCATTCCACGCGTTCATTTAGTTCTTCAATTTTCTCATTAATCTTCTTTTTCATTTATTTCCTTTCCTTAATGCCATTAATTGTCGCTGCAATATTCTTATCGTGGGTAGTAATTTCAATTTCATTACCAACTTCGATTTCACCACGCAAAATCGCGTAACCATTCTTCAAAATATTTTCCGGATTTAAACTCTTTAAAATGCTGACTGTAGATTTTATTTTGCCTTCATAGCTTTCAATTACGCTCAAGATGCGCGAGCTTATGCTCAAGGTCTTCAACTTTGCATCATTCGAAAGCAGATCGATACGTGAGGAAATTTGAGTATAAATTCTCGAAATATTATCATGCAAGTTTTTAATCTCAGCTTTTTTATCTTTAGTCAACATCTGTGCCGCATTACTTGGTGTTGAAGCTACCACGTCAGCTGCAAGATCAGAAAGTGATTCATCGACTTCGTGGCCAATACCAGTAATAACTGGAATTTTTGAAGCAGCAATTGCACGCACTAGTTTTTCATCATTGAAGCAAGCAAGGTCGTCTGCTGAACCACCACCACGAATAATTGCGATCACTTCAACTTCGGAATGTTCATTCAGATAATTGAGAGCACGAATAATTTGATCTGGTACAACTAGACCTTGAACCTGGGTATGGCAAACTGAAATTTCCAATCCACCCCAACGTTCGTTTACGATTTTAATAAAGTCCGCGTAGCCGGCAGCTTGGGTTGAAGAGATGACACCAATTTTTGTTAGATCTCTCGGCAAAGGACGCTTCTTTTCTGGCGCAAAAAGTCCTTCGGCGGTGAGTTTCTTTTTAAGAAGTTCATAGCTCTTTTTAATATTTCCCTGCCCGACTGGCTGAATAGCCTGAATAGTGAAGCTGAATTTACCCCAGTTGGTAAGCTTTGGTGTACCGCGAACTAGGACTTTCATGCCGTCTTCGATCGGCACGCGTAATTGCCAAATCGGAATAAAACAGTCGATCGATCCACCTTCATCTTTGAGACTAAAAAAGACCCATTTGCCTTGCGAGGTTTTCATTTCTGAAACTTCGCCTTCAATTGTACAACCAGTATAAGCGTATTCAAGAGTTTGATTACAATACGCAATAAAATCTGAAACCGAGAATTTTGTCTCCATATATCCCATATTATACAATAATTTGGTATAATATTCTCATGAAATACTTAGCGGTACTCGGACGTTTATCCTACATTTCTTTGGCCGAACTATCGGCTTATTTTGGTGATTCCGTAAAAAAGATTGCACCAAACCTGGCAGTTTTTGAAAGTGACAAATTTGTTGACATTAATCGTTTTGGCGGCGCCCTTAAATTCGGACGTTTAATCTCTGAAAAACCGATCGATTATCTTTTAAACCTCAACACTAAAGATGGCAAATTCTCTGGCAAATACACCATTGGCGTTTCCGATTATTCAAAGGGCGCAAAAAAGTTCAAGGCTCAAGGTGAAGCTTTGAAACTCAAACGTTTGCTCTCGAAGAATGGTCGCTCAGCCCGTGTGCTCCAAAATACCGATGCAGTTTTATCAACCGCCACCTCACACCACAATCAGATGGGTGAAAAAGATGGTCACGTTGAGTTCTTAATCAATGGCAAAGAATGGTACGTTTTAACCGGCGTTCAAAACATCACTGCTTACAAGAACCGCGATCAGGCTCGCCCAGCAAGAGATGCTAAGGTTGGTATGCTTCCACCAAAGCTTGCTCAAATCTTAATCAATCTTTGTGGTCCACTTCCGGAAAACACTAGAATTCTCGATCCATTCTGCGGTACTGGCGTAGTACTCCAGGAAGCTTCACTTATGGGATATCCAGTTTATGGTACCGATTTATCTGATCGTATGATCGAATATTCCGAGAAAAACCTCAAGTGGCTCAAGGCTAAAGAGTATAAAGTCGAGCAAGGTGACGCTACGAACTTCACATGGACGGGAAAAATTGGCGCTGTCGCCTGCGAAACCTATCTTGGTGCACCAATGTCTCAGCCACCAGTTGAGATTAAATTAAAGGATCAAAAACAGGAGTGTAAACGCATCGTTTTAGGCTTCTTGAAGAACCTTTCTACTCAAATTGAGTCTAAAACTCCACTCGCAATTGCCGTCCCAGCTTGGCTCCGTCCGGACGGACACTACGAACGCCTCAATATTCTTGACGAAATCAAAGATATGGGGTATAATGTAGAGAAGTTAAATCACTTGAGTCAAGAGGATATGCTCTACTTCAGAGATGGTCAAATTGTGGCTCGAGAAATAATAGTATTAAGGAAAAAATAAGCTATGTCACATGTTAAGGCTGGCGGTACCGCCAAGAACGTCCACAACAATGCCGGACAACGCCTCGGCGTCAAGCGTTTCGGTGGACAAAAAGTTAGAAACGGTGAAGTTATCGTTCGCCAAACCGGCTCAACAAAAATCGCTGGTCCTGGCACATATATGTCACGCAATTTCACAATCCACGCTGCAAAAGATGGTGTTGTGACTTTCGTTAAGACAAAGAAGACACACTTCTCAGGCAAATCACTTCCACGCGTTCGCGTTGAAGTTCGCTAATATTAAACCCGCATTTGCGGGTTTTTTATTATATATGACTTATTTCGGGCAATCTTTTCGAGGTTTTAAAATAAACACGGTTATGGTAAAATAGGAATTAATATGAGTATTTTGATTGTTGGGAACATCTTAAAAGATGTCTATCTCAGTCTCGATGAGAGACAGAATAAATTCGAAGCTGACGAAAACGGTACTCCTTGGATGGATGTAGCTTTTAATGGCGAATCTCATCCTTTTTATTCACGTACTTCAGTTTTCGGTGGCGCAACAGTAACATTAGAAGTCTTCAAAAGACTAGGAATTAATTCCTCGATTTCCGGTTCCGATTTTCAGTTCGAAAAAGAAATGAACCCAGCAGATCTCGGAATTTCAACTTCCCAGAAAGACCTTTCGATTTCTTCAAAGATTGCCGATGCTTATCGCTATATCTTATGCTATAACGATAACATTGCTTACATCGCTCCAAGCGAGCGTCCAGAAACAAAGTTCGTTGCACCAAACGAACCAGTTGATTGGGTATATGTCGACTGCTCAGCCGAACTCAATAGCGAATTGGTTGAGAAAATCAAGAATCACGTTGGCCTTACTCATTCAAAGCTTTCAGTATTTATCAACACTAAGAGAATGAACGACATCGCTTATGCTGATGCTGCAAAAGAACTCGTACGCTTTGCTAATGTTGTATTTACCGATGGCGAACTCACTGACATCGTCTCAAACGGCGTTGTTTGTATGATTTCTAATAACGACATTCGCTGTGGTAGCATTGTACGCCGTTATCGCGTTTCAAAGAGCGATTTAATGACTCACCTTACTAGCCATTCAATCATTGCCGCTACAATCTTTGGCGCAATGCTTAATGGTTTGTCTACTAAAGAAGCACTCGAAATGGCAGCTATCAACGTCGAGAGTTCAACTATTAAAGAAACTTTGAGCCTTGATCGTTTGAAGGCTGAAATCACTAAGCGTCATGAAACTGAAAGCAACCTTCGCTTAATTGCAAAGACTATGGTTGCTGCTGGTCGCGGTATTCTTGCTGCAGACGAAAGTGGTGGCTCAATCCACAAGAAATTCGAAGAAGCAGGCATTCCAGACGACGAAGAACACCGCCGTGATTATCGTAATATCTTCTTTACCACTCACAATTTGGAGAAATTCGTAAACGGTGTAATCTTGTTCGATGAAACTGCTCGCCAGAAAGCAGATGATGGACGTGATTTTGTTTCCTATCTCACTGCAATGGGCATTGTTCCTGGTATTAAAGTTGATAAAGGTCTCGAACCATTCACTGAACCAGAACACGCAAATGAAAAATGGACTAAAGGTCTTGAAGACCTTCCAGAAAGACTCGCTGAATACTACGAAATGGGCGCAAGGTTTGCTAAATGGCGCGCAGCATTCGAGGTTACACTTGATGGTGTAGGCAGCGACAATGTTACTGTCCGTACCCCTTCACACTTCGCAATTGAAAAGAACTGTGAAATCCTTGCTGAATACGCTCGCGACTGTCAGACCGCTGGTATCGTCCCAATTGTCGAGCCAGAAGTAGTTCACGATGGATATTATTCAGTCGAAACTTGTGCAAAGATTACTAGTGAAATCTTAGATTGTCTCTTCGATCAACTTAATCGCTTCGGCGTCAATCTTGAAGGCTGTGTACTTAAGACTAATATGGTACTCGCAGGCAAGAAATACGAATCACAATCGTCTCCTGCTGAAGTTGGTCAATGGACTGCAAAAGTTCTTAAAGAGCATTGTCCAAAAGAGTTGGCTGGTGTAGTCTTCCTTTCAGGTGGACAAAGCGTCGAACAGGCAACCGAGAATCTTCAAGCCGTCACTAACAACGGCCCATTCCCTTGGCCAGTTACCTTCTCTTATGCACGTGCGCTCCAAGGACCTGCACTTGACGCGTGGAGAGGCGACAACAACAACGCTGATGCCGCTCGTAATGCCTTTGCTGCAAGATTGATTGCAAACTGTAAAGCCTTAACTAAAAACGACTTATCATAAATATAAAAATAAGACCTTTAGGCGAGGTCTTATTTTTATGCTTCATTAAATTGCTACACAACGGACCTGTAAACCATTTTTTCTATCATTCGACTGCTGTAAGCTAATACTTGTCTTACTACTCAAAAACATAGTAGCTCTTGGATAACTAGTAGCTACAGAATTCCAATAATAGCCATTATTTCCTTGATTAGTTATATTACCACTGCTAGCTATATATATGCCCGACAAAATAAAGTTCATTGGATCTATGCGAAGTGCAGCAGCAGAAAGAGCGTATGTGTTAGACCCAATAAGATTTGCAAAACTTCTTGCATTAGAAGCGCTATATGCTGGTATTCTCCAGCCTTTTGGACAAATACTTGCTGATGCATCGCCATACGTCATAGCACTGGTTCCTGTCCCTGCAGTAGCCGTATACCAGTTATAATAATTTCCAGTCTTTTCCCAATCATATTCAATACCGGATTCACTAGGGGTGCTAGCTTTTGTAATACCAGCCTGATAATATCTTTCATCTGCCGCCGGATGATAACTATGCCAGACGTCAGTTTCTTGATCCCAAGCTTCACCAGTGGTGGTTTGGGTTGTACTATCTGGCGTTACCTCCATAGTAGTACCATCAATATTTGAAGCAATAAACGGAGTATCCGCCGTCAGATCGAATGTTAAGTTTTGAGACATCCAACAGTTGCCGTCTGCAAGTTTGGAAACAAGATAATAATTACCATCACGAGTATCTCTTAGGCTCGTTCTCGGAACATAGCTATCATCATTAAGACGATTACCCTTCCAATCGATCGTTGTAGCAGTTTTTGCCGGCGTATTTGTGTGCGTACATATTTCGCTGGTCATCTCTTGCATAGTCTCTATATCATGAATAGTCTTAATTACCGGGTGTGCAATTGCTGAAAAAACAATATCTTTTTCATAACTTCCAGAAGGGAGAGTTCTAGAGACCTTTACGCCAATGTTTACTGTAGTAGTACGCTCAGAACTAGATGGGTATTGATTAATCGTCCTTATGGTCGCCGGAGCATCCACTAATGGAATTGCCGAATATCTAGCTCCATCCAATGAATAGCCCCATGAATTAACACTCATATCATCCGGAAGCCAATTTGAAACCGTCATGCTTTTAATTGTTTGACCAGCAACACCACCAGTATGTGCCATATCTGCAGAATCATCTACAGATGAAAAGAATAAATCATATCCGGAAGCACTATTAGTATCAACAACCGCATTGATGGGAAGCGAAGAGAATGTTGCGCCATCACCTGGAGTTAAATCAAAAGAAACCAAACTCGTATCAAGTGACAACGAGATAATCGGATTTACCGTAGTAGCTACACTCATTCTAGCTTCATCAGCATGAGAGCCGATCACTGGAGAATAAAAATACACGGCTATAACCGTGACTAGAAGTGAGCTCGCGAAAATACCTATATTGGATAAAATACCTCTACTATTCAAAACTTTTTCCAACATAGCCATACTGTTTTTAGTTTAGCATAAGGCTTTTAATCTTGCAACAAAAAAGGACCCCGCATAGAGGCCCTTTTTATAATTATTCAGCTTTTTCTGCTTCAGGTTTTGAACCATTGTCGCTTGGAACATCAGCAGCAGCGGTTTCACCAGCTTCCTTAGCAGCTTCATCTTCTGCTTCACGAGCAGCAGCTTCAGCAGCAGGATCAGTAAGAATTGCGATAGCTTGAGTTAATTCGATTTCCTTATCTGCAAATTCAACACCCTTTGGAAGTTCGATATCAGCAAGTGTAAGCTTGTCTTCGAGAGTTGCCATCTTTGAACCATCGATGACGATTTCTTTTGGAAGATCGCTTGGCTTTGCCTTAACTTCAACTTCTTCCATAACCTGGAGAAGTGCAAGGTGAGCTTTGTTTGCATCTGAAGTTTCGTAGTTTTCAATAATAATTGGAGTAGTTGCTTCAATTGCTTTATTTGCTTTAACAGTTTGGAATTCAACGTTTACAATCTTGCGTGAAACTGGATCAAGGTTAACATCTTTAACGATGACCATTTTCTTTTTACCATCGAAATCAACGTCGATAGTTGAGTGATAACCAGCGACGACGAGAGCTTTTTCGGTTTCGTTGTAAGCGCCTTGTGCGAGAATAGGTTCGCCTTCACCATAGATAACAGAAGGAATGATACCCTGAGCACGGAGAGCAGCAGCTTTTTTACCAGTTGCAGTACGAGCATTCAATTGTAACTTAATATCAGACATATTTTTTCCTTATTTTTACGATTACGGTTATTATACACTATTTTATGAGATTTTTCAAGAAAATGCCAGTTGGCGTATCTGTTCTTTTAGCCAAATCTTCAGGGGTACCTTCCGCTACAACGAGGCCACCGTGCTGACCACCTTCAGGGCCCATATCGATGATCCAATCGGCACTTTTAATGACGTGAAGATTATGCTCAATGATGATCATCGAGTTACCGCCATCAACAAGGCGATTTAAGATCTCAAGTAAGCGTTTGACATCGTCAGTATGAAGACCAGTAGTTGGCTCATCAAGAATATAGAGGGTTTTACCGGTTGAACGACGTGAAAGCTCGGTTGCAAGCTTAATACGCTGAGCTTCACCACCAGAGAAGGTAGTAGCTGGCTGACCAAGGCGGATATAACCAAGGCCAACTTCTTGGATAGTCTTGAGTTTTGGTGCGATAGTTGGGATATTGCTAAAGAACTCTACAGCCTCATCAATAGTCATATCAAGCACTTGCGAGATATCTTTGCCCTTGTATTTGATCTCAAGAGCTTCACGGTTATAACGGCGACCATGACAGGCCGGACAGGTTACATAAACATCTGGTAAGAAGTGCATTTCAATCTTGTTTACACCATCACCCTGACAGTGTTCACAACGGCCGCCCTTAATATTGAAGCTAAAGCGACCAGCTTTATAACCACGAATTTCAGCTTCTGGTTGTTTTGCAAAAAGTTCACGAATCTGATTGAAGACGCCAGTATAAGTTGCGGGGTTACTGCGTGGAGTACGGCCAATCGGAGACTGATCAATCACGATACATTTATCAAGATTCTCAGTGCCCTCGATCGTGTCATGAGCTCCTGGAACGGTTTGAGCATGATGATAGCGAGCTAATAAATCGTTAGCAAGAATTTCATTAACGAGAGTTGATTTACCAGAACCAGAAACACCAGAAACAACAGTCATTACACCAAGTGGAAATCTGACGTCGATATTTTTGAGGTTGTTTTCGCGAGCACCACGAACGACCAACTCTTTGCCTGGTTTAGCTTTGCGACGTTTCTTTGGTACAGCAATAGTCATTTTGCCAGAGAGGTATTTACCAGTAATCGAGTTCTCATTATTCATCACTTCTTCTGGTGTACCAACTGCAACTACTTCACCACCACGGCTACCAGCTTTTGGACCGATATCAATTAGGTAGTCTGAACTAAGCATGGTATCTTCATCGTGCTCAACCACTAAGACGGTATTTTTGAGATCGCGAAGATGTTTCAAAGTTGCAATAAGTTTATCGTTATCGCGCTGATGAAGACCGATTGATGGTTCATCAAGAACATAAAGCACACCCTGAAGGCCGGAACCGATTTGGGTAGCCAAACGAATACGCTGAGCCTCACCACCAGAAAGAGTGTTAGCTGCACGGCCAAGTTCGATATAGCCCAAACCAACGTCTTGCATAAATTTTACACGCTCTTTAATTTCCTTCAAAATTGGTTGAGCGATCATATTTTCAGATTCCGAGAAACCCAGGTTCTGGCTCAATACTTCAAGAGTTGAGTCGACATCAAGATTACAGAAATCAACAATATTTAAATCGTGGATTGTAACAGCAAGCACACTTGGTTTTAATCTTGCACCATGACAGGTCTGACATTCACGTACGCGCATGAAGCGTTCAATATCTTTTCTAATAAAGTCAGAATCGGTTTCTTTATGACGACGTTCAAGAGTTGGGATAACACCTTCATAGGTCGATTCATAAACTGCACCTTCCTGGAATTTACCAGTGCCGGCGATTTTGACTTTATATTTTTCATCGCCAGTACCATAAAGAATCATGTGGCGTTGTTCGTCTGTGAGATCTTTGATTGGTACATGAATTGAGAAGCCATGGCGAACAGCTACAGCATTCAAACGTTTCATCCACCATGAATCATCACGGATACGGTTGAATGGGCGAATGCCACCTTCAGCAATTGTGAGATTTTTATTAAAGACGAGATCTGGATCGATTTCAAGACGAGAACCTAAACCAGTACAAGTTGGACAAGCGCCTTGTGGAGCGTTGAATGAGAAAAGACGTGGCTCAAGTTCAGGAATTAATTCATCTGGGTGATATTCACAAGCATAGCGCTGAGAATAAGTGAGAATTTCAGTATCATCGCTCAGATTTTTCTTTTCAATGGTTGAAGAATTATCGTTAATCTTCAAAAGTTTAATAATTCCCTGGCCAAGATCAAGCGCTTGTTCGATTGAACCAGAAATACGCGATAATAAGTCTGGGCTCAAAATGAAACGATCGACTACGATTTCAATATCGTGTTTGACGTTCTTTTCAAGTTCTGGGAATTCATCGAGCGCATAAACAATACCATCTACACGTACACGTGAAAAACCTTTCTGAATGTATTGTTCAGAAACGTGTTGGAATTCACCTTTTTTCTGTTGGACAATTGGCGCGAGAAGCATTAATTTGCTACCAAGTGGAAGTTTCATCACTTCGTTCACAATGTCTTCGACACTGCGTCTGGAGACTTCACGGTGACAAATTGGACAATGTGGTACACCAACGCGGGCAAAGAGAAGACGGAGATAATCATAAACCTCAGTCACTGTGGCAACAGTTGAACGAGGGTTTCTAGAAGTGGATTTTTGATCAATTGA
Source organism: uncultured Candidatus Saccharibacteria bacterium (assembly GCA_947306585.1). Taxonomy (GTDB): domain Bacteria; phylum Patescibacteriota; class Saccharimonadia; order Saccharimonadales; family Saccharimonadaceae; genus Nanosyncoccus. Next base: position 35,438 of record CAMZGX010000001.1, on the reverse strand, counting down.
AATTGCTGGAGAAAGGCCAGTGATCGTATCAACATCTGGCTTATCCATCACGCCAAGGAACATTCTCGCATAACTTGAGAGTGATTCAACATAGCGACGCTGGCCTTCAGCGTAAACCGTATCAAAGGCTAAACTTGATTTTCCGGAACCGGAAAGACCAGTAATAACCACGAGTTTTTCACGCGGAATATCAATATCAATGTCTTTTAAATTGTGCTGTCTGGCACCGCGAATTTTGATGCAGTTGTCCGCGCCACCCTGCATCTTCACACCACCAGGACTAAGTAATCCACTTGCCATATTGTCTCCTATAAAACGCGTATATTTTAGCACAAAAATGCGAAAAAGTCCAGATATGGACTCATCGCATGCCAGTTTTATTCATAGTCATTTGAAGCGAGACTTTGGTACCACAAAAGCAAATCTTCCATTACTCCAGGGTCCATTTCATCCTTCAAACGTTCAAGTTCAGAGACAAAGGTCTGCTCTTGCTCTTGGAGGCGAGCAATACGATATTTTTCCCATTGTTTTTGTTCATGTTCATCCAAAGAATTTGGGAAGTTACGGCCCTTATAATGCAACAATAATTCTGAAAGTCTTGGATCTTCAAACATTGGATGAAAATCGGCAAGCTCATTCGCATTACGCTCGCGCACATCGCGCATTTTTAGCTTGTCACCATCTGGAATAAAGCCATCGTAAAGCTGTGCATCTACATCCTTAGCTTTTGGAAAGGCTTCTTTTTTCTTCTTAAATAGATCTTTCATGCGACGATAGAATTCTGGCGCATGTTTCGTGAGGGATTCAATGTTAGCTTCGATTTGTTCCTTGGTAAGATCAATGCGTTCCCAACCAGTTTTACCTTTTTCTGATTCTTGATCCAAAACGCCGATTGGCGCGATGGCTGGACATTTATTAAAGGCGATTTCCTTGACGATTGGTGTCCAAGCAAAGTCTGGCTCAACTTTTTCGCGTTCCAATAATTCATCCAAATTATAACGTAGATCAAAGACCAATGCCGACTGATTTTCCTGCATAGAAATCATCGGTAAAACTACACTCGTATGCCAATATTTCGATGGAAAACGACCAGAAGTATAGACGATTGGCGTTTTTGAATCCAACATGAATGGGCGCATCACCACGCGTTTATCACGAATACTAAAGAGATATTCATAAAGTTTTGGCTGTTTTTCTTTCAACATTTTAGTGACAGAAATAAGGGCTTCAACATCAGAAAGTGCATCGTGCGCATGCTCGTGAGGAAGATTGTTTTCTTTGGTAAGATTTTCGAGGCGGTTGTTTGGTTTGCCATCTTCTGAAACTGGCCAATTAATTCCCTGTGGTCGCAAAGCGCGCACCATACGCACAGCATCAAGAAGATCCCAACGTGAACGACCATCTTTCCATTGCCATTCATATGGATCATAAAAATTACGATAAAAAGTATAGCGCATATGTTCATCATCAAAACGAATCGAATTGTAGCCAATCGCGATGGTTTTTGGCGTAAAAATCTCCTCCTGAACATACTTACAGAATTCCGGCTCAGTTAGTCCGTCGAGTTGAGTCTGCTGAGGAGTAATGCCGGTGACATTAATTGCACCAGGATTTGGCAACACGTCATCCGAAAGTTTTACTAGAATATTTACTGGATCACCAATTTGGTTGAATTCCGTGTCAGTACGAATGCCTGCAAACTGCATAATGCGGTCGGTTCTTGGACTAAGTCCAGACGTTTCAAGGTCATAGAAGAAATAGGTCGTCTCAATGTCTTTCATATCTATATTCTACCATAAATAAGACAAGAAAATGCCCCGCAAATGCGGGGCGATTTCGGGGGAAATGTTATGCTACAAGCGCGTTGTATTCATCTCTAAAATATTTATTTAAGATAAATCTGATCTCGTTTTCTTCTTTGATAAAACTTTCCTTGTCTATGTTTAGATAAACAAAGAAAATATTATTAGAAGTCCAAGCCTTAACGCAAGAATCCGGACGGATTCGATCGAACAATTCTTTATTACCCCCAGCAAGCATTTCTGCTTCTTTAAAATCTTCGGTTCCAAGTTTGTCTGATATGAGTACGAGATATCTTGATTTCTGTCTACCTTCTACAGTAGTAACATTATATCCAACTCCATCAGCTCTTCTTACCACCGATACGACTCTTTCTCTGCGGATGCTTACCTGTCCGTGAAATGCATCTACGATTCCAGAAAGACCAGCCTTTCGTACGTTGTCAACATAGAGATCAATGTGCATAAGATTAACGATAACTACGGTTGCAGCTATAGCTAAAACAAATGCTACACCAAATGTTGCAATGTAAGATGGTGCTCCAGGATCGAGTGACATACGGTTACCAGCAAAGAAATCAAAAACCTGTTCGAATGTTTTCATACATGTTCCTCCTTAATGTGCGTGTTTAGTAGGTTTATGGGCGATTTGCCCGGTATTACCCCGTAACAATAACTATATTATAGCATAAAATGCCAAAAAATGCAATAGGGCTTATGCTTATCTATCTTTTGAACCAATATTGGCTACCGCCTAAGACGTCATAAGTGAAGAGCTCGTAGTTGCTAAAAGTGGTGGATTTGAATGGTCCTTCTTCGCTGTAGTAAGCCTGAGCGAGGATTGGAGTTTCTGCACAAACTTCGTTAACTAACTTCATATAGCTTGGTTTTTCGAGATTTAAAAGATCAAACATAGTATTAGTAAGACAGTTTGGAGTAGTGGTCGGAAGGTTAGTATTGGTCTGATTGAAGCGCTGGATATTGTCATAGGTTTTGTCTTCCAAGTCGAAGTTTGCCCAGATTAAATATGGGGTTACGCGTGAAAGATCACGGACTGATTTATCTTCGCTCTTTTCAACGGTCTCAATGATGCCTGGATAGTGATCACCATACCATAAGACTACGGTTTTTTCATCGAAGTTTTTAAGCTCTTCTAAGAACTCACCGAGATAATAATCGGAGTTATGAAGCGATTCGAGATAGACTTGGAGTTGTTCTTTTTCGCGGGCACTAACGTCACCCTCAACATTGTAGCTATAAAAACTATAACCGTCAGTATAGTAGCCAGCGTGATTCTGCATGGTAATGAGTGAAACAATCATTTTATTGTTATTATTTTTCAAATAACTTAAAGTTTCTTTGTAAGCTGAGCGATCGTTAATGTATTCGCGATTATCATCTTTGTCGGTATATTCCATTTCGCTTTCATCGATAAAGCGATCAATTCCCTCTTTTTTAAGAGCGATGTTACGCTTATACATGCCGCCGTTAAATGGGTGAATTGCGAGGGTGTTATAGCCAGCATTTTTTGCGATTTGATAGATCGATGGCACACTTTCAGTATGTGGGAGAAGATCAACAAATGGCACAGTATTTAAGAAGTAGTTTGACATGGTTGTGTCAACTTCGAATTCGATGTTTGCAGTACCACCACCGTAGTCAATTGAATACATTTGACCGATAGCGTAGTTCTTTGATTGTTTGTCATTATTAATTAAGTTGCGAAGGACTGGAGTTACGTCTTCGGTAATTTCAATGTCCATGGAGTTTTTGCCACCAAGATTATTTGGGGTGATGTGATAATAGTTAGAGACTACTGATGGATCACTGAATGACTCATCCAAAATTACGACGATATTATAATCTTCTTCTGAGAGAGTTTTCTTCTTTTCTTCAGTTTCTTCAGATAAATACATATCTTTAATCTCAGCAATCTTATCTTCTGAATAGCCATCTGGAGCTTTCAAATCAAGCTTTGACCAGTTATAGAGGAAGCCCAAGATAAAACCGTTGGTTTCATAGTTATACATCTGGTTCCAAGCAATGAAATAAGATTGAATTTGAGGAATGTCCTCATAGCGACCACCAGCGTGGTTGACTGCGAAATCTGAATAATGAACAAAGCCCGTAATACCAACTACAAGAATTACGAAGCGGAAGATGTGCAAGTTCTTATTCCAGAAACGCTTTGGTTCTTTGCGATCTTTTACATCGAAGAAAGTCTTTGTGAGATAGTTCAAAAGAATAATTAGACCAAGAGTTAAAAGACATGCCAAAATTGTGCGGATAAGCGATCCAAAATCAATAAACTTAGTGATTGTACCGGTTTGGTCAGCTAACATGAAATCTTCTGGCAAAAGTGGCTGTCCGCGGAAGTTTTGCTTTTGGACTGTAATATAAGAAACAATAATTGCAGCGATAAACATCACGCCAGGGCCAGTCCAAGGCTTCTTAAAGAAACAAGAAACAATTAGCTCAATAAAGAATAAGAGCATTGTGTTATACCAAAACACTAAATGTTTATAAGTAAAAAAATCAATCAAACGGTTATAATCGTTGCCAAAAAAACGCCATTCAATAAAAGCCATCGTCACAAACGACATCGCAGCAATAATCAGAAGGCGCGTAATAATTCTACGGCCATTCTTGTCTAGAATTCTTCTCATACTTCTATTTTACCACATGAAAACGCTTATGTTATGATATACTTGTATCATGAAGATGGTCAAAAATCACAGCAACATTGTCATGAAAGTGACGGTGATTTTGATTCTAGTTGGAATCGTGGCGGCAGCGCTGGCGATCGTCTTCACTCATCTTTATGACAATTCCTATTTTGCCGAGAAAAAATTCGAAGAACTTGCAAAAAATTATTATGAAAATACCCTTTACGAGGATTTCATTACCGATCATGATGGCGAAGATATCGGAGAAGCCTTCAAAAAGATCCCAGCTGGATTTAGAGTAAAGCTCCGCCAAATCCTTAACTCTGAATTTCTAAATAGTAACCAAAACTATCGTTCGTACTTTGACACAAAATCATATACCTGCGATACAAACACTTCTGATGTCGTCTTTAAACCACATGAACCATACGGCAAAAAAGATTACGACATGGAAATCACGCTAAACTGCGTGAAGTTATGATATAATAATTAAATAAGCCCGAGTGGTGAAATTGGTATACACGTATGCCTTAGGAGCATATGCCTCGTGCGTGCTGGTTCGAGTCCAGTCTCGGGCACCAAAAAAACGAGCCTTGTAGCTCGATTTTTTATGCCTAAAAAACCAGCCCCGAAAGGCTGGTTATTTATATTACTATTTCTTCATACAGCGTACGAGAAGACCCATTTGGCGTCCAGATGCGGAAGCGTAAAGTGGATTAACTTTTCCTGCAATAAGCAGCGAAGACATATAGTTTGCATCTGAAGTGTTATTTCTCCCCCAATATGAAGTATTACCAAAGACAACGCCATCCTGAATGTGGTTTACGTTAGGGATTCTGAAGATTGACTCAAAGTCAGCACTACTGCCGTAGGCATCTGCGAGAATCTTGTAATCACTATAATCAGTTGAACCATTTGTAGACTTACCACCACTAGTTGGCAATTGCCAGCCAGCAGGGCAGATATCTTCGTTAACTACAGCCTTAGCTTCTGGCTCACCCCAACTTTCTTTTGGATTGTTAATACTGCCGTGACCGAAATAAGATACAATTTGTTCATCGCTACCATAGCAGTATGCACCAGCTGATGCAGCACAGAAGTTATAATATACACCGGTTTTAGCTTCATAACCCTCTTCGGCAATATTATTCTTAAGATCAGATTTGACATATGGAATACCATAAACGTCATACGATTCTGGCCATTTGTTTGATACGGCTGCGAGCGGATATTGATCCGAAACGGTACCAGTTTTTACACCCTTGAGATATTCGAGTGTGGTATCTGAAGCGTTAGTGTTTCCTTTTAATGTATTAAGTGAAACTTCTGCTGGATCAAGGCGAAGGTTATCGAGTAACCAGTAATTACCGTCTGCAAGTTTACCAACAACATAGGCTTCCTCGTCACGATTATCGTAAAGAACTGCAGTAGCACCAACTTCTGGCAATTCTTGCTCCAATAGTTCATTAGTCATGATCTGGAGATACTTCTTTTGCCATTGTGCATACAATGTAACTTCTCCGTTGTCCATTGTAGTGAGGTTCTTAACCTCTTGACCGTCAGCATAGTTATCACCGCTACCATCAGCCTCAGTATTCCAACCCATGAAGTAGTAACCCTCACGAGTATAAGGCTTAGATGGAAGTTTTACTGCTTCATCATAAACCATTTCAATAGGCATAGGATCTTCGCTATCAGCCTTATTGCCATTGAAGCTAATATAATATTGATTTGGACGGAAGGTTTGGTGAATTTCCATATCGTCCGTAACTGGCTCATTCAAATCAACTTGTCTACCATTGTTATCTACCCAACCAGTAAAAGTGTAGCCTTCTTTTTCTTCTATCTTAACGCCCAAATAGTCATTATAGTAAACGAGATCTTTATGCTTCCTTCCGTTTCTATCTTCCCAGGTAACATACAAACGATCTCTGAGAATGAAATTGGTCTCAATTGTGAAGCTATCTTCTTCTACGGTTTCTGCCTTGACTGTATTAGTAGCAGTAAACGCCACAACAGCAATAATACCAGCAATGATAATTTTACCTGCTTTCTTGTTCTTTCTAAAGACAACTAAGCAGATAATCATAAAGCCAGCAGAAACAACGAGTGAAACGATGCTAAGCTTAGCATATTCACTAAAGCTTGAATTGACACCAGTATCTGGTACAGTTGGAGTCTCTATCTCAACCGATTCAGCGTTTGGTGTAGCTGGAGTTTCTTCTTCCGATGTAGCAGGGGTTTCTTCTGACTTAGCAGGAGCAACATCGGCATATTGAATTGTAAATTTTGTATTAATTACTGATTCGCGAGCGCTACCATTAGTATAATTGTCGTTGGCATATGTAGCAGTAACGACAAGCTCGAGATCTGAGCCAGCTTCAATAACTTCATTAATATGTTGGTCGTATTTAAAGGTAATGAATGAATTATTATTAGCATCATCCGTAATGCCTTTAATGATATGCGCCTTATCATCAGTGTTTTTAAGGTTAACGCGATATTCTACGGCGTCGTTTAATTCGTGAACTGTGAAATCGCTAATAATTTTCGACTCATCAAAACTAGTATTAGCGACTTCAGCAGTTTTCGAAAGCTCGCCAAACTCAGCGTTTTGAATCTTAAAAATATTTGCTGCTGCAAAAGTTGGAATCGTTGCAAAAACCGAAACAGCAAAAGCCGCAACAGATATCGCAGTTATTATGCCCCCCATTTTTTGTTTCATATAAAAAATGCCTCCTTCTTACTTATGTTTAATTTTAAAATACTAATGTTTAAAAATAAAGACTTGTTTTTTATAATTTTTAGTTTTTATTTTTTCAAAAAAGCACAAAAAAATAGCCCTAAGAATGGTCTATTTTTTCTTTAGTATCCCTTGCTAATGTTACAGGTATAACCGATGCTATTTTGAAGGCGATTATAATAATCGAGATTTCTAGTTATATCGTCAGTTGGTTCTTCGTCATCAGATGAAGTAGATGCTCCATTTGAGGTTGCGCCATATGTAACGTCACTATAAGCATCAGATTCAAGCCAATCTTTAATGTCGACGGACTTAATCATCATGCCGTGAGTAACGGTGAGATCCTTAGTATTGACATAATGAACGAGCATTTCTGTAGTAGTCTTCTTTTCTTCGGACTCTTCTTCCTCTTCTTCACTCTCTACGATTGCGTCATCTTCACTTACGCCGTCATTTGGAGTAACTCCATAGTCAGCTGCGAGCTTATCGCGCCAGACATCCGAAAGAGCCTTGCTAGCGTAGGTATAACTAAAGTTTGTCACAAGGCCATTTAGCTCATCGTCTTGAAAATAGAAGATATTTTCCTGTTCACCAGAAATAGCACCATATGAAGCATATTCCTCAGGTGCAAGAATACGAGCACAAGCTAAAGTTGAATATTCATGATCGCCATCATCTGGATAGGTAGTAGGAGTAGGCAAAACCTGAGCCTGCTCCTGACCATTACCAGACATTAAGACAAATGCACCGACACCAATGCCAATTACGGCGACTACAGCGCCTGCAATGATAGCAATAAGGGTCTTTTTATCCATCTTGCCCTTTCGCTCTAATCTTGCAGCAACTTTAGCAGCTTTCTCAGCTTCAGCGCGTTGAATATCAGAGTATGATTTTGCTGAGCCGATTGAACCAGGAACTGGCTTTGCAGCTACGAGTGGCTCATCGTCATCATCTTCTTCATCTTTTGAAGTTTTAGCAGCAGCTTCAGCGGCAGCAGCAGCTTGTGGGTCATTAAAGTCTACAGCTGTACTAGGGTTTTTCTCTTCACTAGAATCAAGATCAGTGTTTTTTAACTGATCGATTGTTGCATTATCGAGGCTACTTTCGAGTTCGTCAGTTTGACCGACCATAGTATCAGCACTTGCAGCTAAATTGCCGTCAGAACCATTCTGAACAGCTGAGACAGTCGATACTGCACCCATTTGAAAATCAGCGCTAGGAGCAATCGTAACTGAACCATTAGCAGCAGCTGCTGGTGCCTCTGGAGTTATTCCGAGTGCACTTGGATCAAGCACTGGAGCTTGCAAAGTTGGCTCTGGATTTACGTCAATTGCGTTTGGATCTGTCGTCGTAACAACAGGAGCAGCGCCACTCATTGCTGCGTTTGCGACAGTTGTTGCAGGGTTTTCTTCAGTATTTGTATTTGGATCCATAATACAATTATTATAAAGCTTATCTTTATTTTTTGCAAATTCAAAAAAATGTCCTCCAGATAGCTGGAGAACATTTCCTTTAATTTCTAGGTTTTAAGAATGATAATTATTCTTCACCAGCGAGCTTCTTTGAAGCATCAGCAAGTGCGAAGCCAAGTACTGAGCCAAGCATAGGAACGATGATGTAAGTGAGAGCTGCTTTAGCAACGTCACCCATAAGTTCACCAAAGTTGTCTGAAACTGTTGGGAAGATTTGTTCCATAAGAGCTGCTGCTGGGTTTAATGCGAAGTTATTGTTGAGACCAACATATTGTGATGAGATAACTACGCTGAAGAGAATAGCAAGTGTTAAACCACCTGCAACGAGAGCTGCATAGGTGAATGCACCTTTTGCGGTTCTGTAGCTTTGTGCGCGGCAGAAGAAGAAGCCGATAACACCAGCACCGAGAAGCTCAACGAAAATGTTTTTCCAGAGAGTTTCATCAGTAAGAGCGGTGATGGTTGGAAGATCAACTGCATCCTCACCGAGTGAGCGGAAGCCGCTCATAATGATAACACCGATCCAAGCACCGATAACCTGTGCAACGATGTAGAGAACACCACGGATTGCTGAAACGCGGCGTGATGCCATCATACCTACAGTGATTGCTGGGTTAAGGTGTGCACCAGAAAGAGCATAAACTGCCATAGTGATGCCAATTACACCGATCAAGATGTAAAGTGGTTGGTATACACCAAGGGTGAGCAAAAGAACCATGAGAAGCATAGTACCGACGAGCTCGCCAGCGAGTGCACCCCAGATTCTTGGGTTTTTAAAGATTGTTAAAATGTTTTCGTCATCATTATACTTCTTTTTGAAGAAACCTTTGAAAGGATTTCCACCTTTAGAAGCGATGGCGGTAGCCGTTGTAGTAACGGTTTTAGCTGTTTCTGCTTTTGCTGTCTTTACTGATTTGGTTGCAACAGCTTTGGCTTTTGAAGTCGATTTTTTGGTCGTCTTCTTTGACTTTGTGTTAGCCATTTTACCTCCTTAAGTAATATTAATTTCATTATAGCACAATCTATGATAAAATATAAATAATTGTTTTTAGCATAAGAAAATTGGAGGTACACTATGGGCGTGATTGTTCATAAAGAGACAGAGAAGAAAAGTGACCTAAACGACCGTATTGCGGCCGACCTTAGAACACGTGCAAAGATGGAGGAGATGGATGATCCAGATTACGTTGAGGATGCAGACTATGTCAAAGACCTCAAGAAGACTGGTAAGTTCACTTGGATATGGTTCGTACTCGTCGGACTTGCACTTATTTCTCTTATCCTTATTGTCACAATCTAATAAAAAGGCACCTCAAAACTAGGTGCCTTTTTTAAAGCGAGTGATTTTTAATCTAATTAGCGACGTTTGTCGGCTTTATTTTTTCTGACAATCAAGAGGATGCCGAAGAAACCACAGACAAAGAGGAGAGCTAAGCCGGTTGAAACCATATCTTGACGAGAAAGGTTAAGTGAGCCTAAGAATCCACCAGTATCTGGAACTTCTGGAGCTGGTGCTGGTTTATATTTTACAGTTCGCTCAACATTAAGATCAATGATGTTGCCATCTTTGTCATATGGAGTAGCGAGGATACGATAAGTTCCTTCTGGAACACCATATTTTGCCAAGGGAAGAGTTACATCGGTATCAGCACCACTTGTTAATACCTGTTCGACTGGTTCGTCGAAGATTGCATTACCGTCTTCATCAAAGATTTGAATGAGTGCTTTATAAACATCTGGATTTTCTGGGATAGTGATAATTGGGTTATTTGTATCTTCTTCAATTCCCTTTACGTAGAAGTCGAAGAGAATAATCTTAAATGAAACAGAATCTATAGCAGTACCTGAACCGATAGCCTTAGCATTTAGGATATACTGACCAAATTTTCCGCCATAATTATCAACATTAAGCATGAAATCTTTCACGCCAGTTGCAACGCCTTCTTCCGAGATAACATCAGTAGGAAGATTGTAGGTGGTTTTTGTGCCATCTTTGGCAACATGAATAAGTTCATATTCCAGCGATGATGAGTCTGTATAGCTAATTGATACCGGAAATTCCTTGCCGATAAAAACAGCCCCATCAAGTGGGTTTTCAATGTTAATTGTTGGAGCTTCGCCCGCAACAACAACTTTAATAGTGACATCCGCAGATGTACCCCTGGTAGCATCTAGCGGTAGTAAATTTGCTGCCATAGCCGGTTTGGAGACAGCAAAAACGCCCATCGTAAGTGCAGAAATAGCACCGAGAGCTAAAAATTTCGCATGTTTTTTCATTTCACACTCGCTTTTTTATTTTTATTTTGAAATGCCAAAGCTCCGATTCAAGTTCGCAGTTTCGAATCGGAGCTCCTGCCTAAAAGTTAGTCTATCATAGCTATACGATAAGGCGTGACTTTTGTGCACGGCGCTTCCTAACTAGGATTATAAGCCATGCAATAATGATTGTCAATAGCACAAGCATAATGACGATGATCCAGATCGGAAGAATCAATACAATTTTAGTCTCTTCAACAGTTTGATCAAGTGCTTGAACGGTGGTTTTAACTTTGAAGATACCAAATGACGGAGTGTCTTCCCAGCTAATGACAGCGTGACGAGTTGGTGCATCTGGAATTACTGGATATGGATTATCAAACTCAGCAACTTTACCGCCGATGAGTTTTTCAACTTCCATTTTTACAAGTGCATTGAAGTCGGTGTTACCAGTATTTTTGATATCAACTTCGCTAGTAATTTTTCCTTTAGTAAGGAATGATTGAGTCTTAAGATTTGAGATCTCAACTTTTTCTACAGTGTTACCGCTGGTAGAACCATAGAGGATAAGACCAACGCGAGAGATTGCGCGAACACCAGTAGATGATGCAGTATCTTCAGGAACTGATTCTGCGAAGATGGTTGCATATTGGCCGCCTTCGGGAATATCATCTGGAACATTGATTTTATATTCAATTTCCTGACGTCCATCTGGATCAAGTTCAAAGACTACTTCTTTCTGCCAGTCTTTTTCTGAGTCTTTAGTTGCAGATGGATTTTGGTTAAAGGTGATCCAACGTGAAATTTGAGTACGATTAGTTTCAGTACTGAAGTTTACTTCGTAAGCTTCGTTTGCGATTGAGTATGGAGTTGCATAGACGCGGAATTTAAATTTTTTTCCGCCGATATTATCAACTTCCATTTTGTCAGTAAATTCTGTGCTTGGGTTCAAAGTCACGCGGTTTGCAACTGGTGAGATTTGAAGCCAGACATCTGGTTTTTCTCCTTCAGCAAAAACGTTTACTGCTGGGAGAAAGCTCGCCGTAATAAATGCTATTGCTGCGATAATATTTCTAATAGTATTCTTCATTTTTTTACTCCACTACTTTCTTAGAATTTTTACGTTCGCGGTTCTTTGATACGAGCCAAAATACCATAGCTCCTACAAAGACAATAATAAGAACAATTAGCCATAGAGGACAGACGAGAACGATCTTTTCAATCGTTTCAGTATTTCCGGCATAAGTAATATCAAGTTTAACCTTAAAAAGACCAAAGCTTGGTGTTCCCTCCCAATCGACACTAGTGAAGCGACGAGTTTCTGGAAGAGTTGCAAGAACTAATGGATCTTCTTCGTTAGTATAAATTTCTTCGTCTGAGAAAATTGGGTAAACGCTCATAGCATACTTAACATTTAAGTCGACGTTACCACAGTTCTCAACACGACCAGATGCGATAATAGGTGGGTTCAACAATAGGCCTGGGATGTTTTTATCAAGGATCTTACCACAGGCATTAGTTTCACCAGAAACTTGAGAGAAAAGAATGAGTGCAATACGTGATGATGCTGAAACTACTTTCGTTTCATCAATAGCATCATTTGACTCAACCATAATCGCAGCGTTTTGTGCGCCACCGGCAGTTCCAGTTGGAACCTTCACGCGATAGGTTACTTTGCGAGTCTCATTTGGCTCAAGAGTTCCTTCGTTAATATCAAAAGTAATCCACTCAGAAAGGTGAGTGTAGTTATTCATGACATCGTAAGTTTTGTCACCATTTTCACCATCCTCATAATAAGGAGCTGGATAAACATTGAAAGAAATTTTTTCTGTTCCAATATTTTTTACAATAAAGGTGCTCTCATATGATTTTCCAGGTTCAAGTTGACCTAAGGTATGGCTTGCTGGAGAGACTAAAAGGTGCACAGGCAATTGCTCGTCTGCATAGACTGGATTTCCACCAAAAACACCAGTAATACCAATAATTATTGCTGCAATAAAGGCAGCTACAAATGATTTAAAATGACTCTTCGTCACTTGACCTCCTTTTCTATAAACAATTATACACGAGCATAATCGTTTTTTCAAGCGACAATTTAGTCTTTCTTGTCGGTCTTCTTCTCTGTTACGTTCCTAAATAGAGCCTTGTTTACCCAGTTAAAAATTGGAGTAACTTCTTCGAGGTCCATTAGATAGCTAGCAGCAAAGTAAACTAGCATCGAAACTGCGCTAATAAGCAAGAACTTCGGGAAAGTAATAAAGAATGAATTATCAGTTGCAAGCAATGGGAATAACTTAGTCATAGCATAGGCCGTGACACCAGTTACAACTGATGCCATAGTCATACGCCAAGTAGCAGCCCAGAAGGCTTTATTAAAGAGCTTTTTTGCTGAACGGCGATTCAAGATACCAAGCAAGATAAACATTTCAATCACAGCACCAATACTCTGTGCCCAACCAAGTCCTTCTGGACCAAAGCCCATAGTAGTAAAGACAATCGAGAGTACGATTGAGAGACCAATTGCAATAATTGATACGATGAATGGCGTCTTGGTATCCTGACGAGCATAGAAGCCGCGTGAAGCAATATGGAAGACAGATTGAGCAAAGATAGCAAGCACGAGTGCGCCAAGAATTGATGCAATCATTGGATCACCACCGTTTGTAATAAAGTTTACAACGTAACCACGTGCAAAGTAAGCAATCACTGTCACCGGAAGTGAAATCCAGACAATCATACGGAGAGCTTTTCTAAAGGTATCGTTATACTCATCGAGATTATCTTCACCAACTTCCTCGGTCATCTTTGGGAAGAAGGCAGTCGAAATAGCTACGCCAATCAAGTTTACTGGCATAGTGTGAAGAGTGTTTGCTTGCTGATATGAACGAAGCGCACCAGCACCCATACGTGATGAAAGATTAGTATTTACGATACCAGAAACATAGTCAATTCCCTGGTCGAGTGAGCGAGCTGGGAGAAGTCTCAAAACTGAGCGAAAACCATGGTTCTTCCAATAAATCTTAAATTCGTAATCAAAACCGAGTCCGACCAAGCCGATAAGCGAAACAATAACCTGAAGCACTGCGCCAAAGACCACGCCAAGAGCAACACCCATAATACCGCCTTCAAAGAATTGGACACCAAAGAGATTAATGCCATTAGTAAAGACGGCGATGCCGATAAGAATACCAACGTTATAGAGAGCTGGAGCGAGGGAGTAGAATACAAAACGTCCAACTGCCTGTTGCATTGAAGAAAGCACAGTTGCAATCGAGAATAAGAATGGGTTAATAGCGATCACGCGCATCATGTTGATGGCGAGAATCGTACCAGATTCATCGAGGCCTGGACCAACAATGTAGCGAATCAAAGGATCAGCAAAAATCATAATCAAAACTGAAGTAATGAGTGTAATGATTGCGAAGAGGTTGAGAATACTGGTTGATAATTCCCAAGCTGATTTTTTGTTACCAGACGCCAAACGTTGGTTGAAGACTGGAATAAATGACACTGCGAGTGCGCCAGATGTCAAAATGAAGAACATGAAATCTGGCACGGTAAAGGCAGCAGTATAAGCATCAATACCGGTTGGATAGGTATCGAGATAAAGCGAGTTCAAAAGACGATCGCGGAAAATTCCAAGCAAAGCTGAGATGAGCGTCGAAGTTGAAAGTAGAATAGCAGCAAATTTGATACTAAGTCTACTGTTTGCGAGCGCTACAACTGAGCGGAATTGGAATTTTTTCATTAGTGGAGTTTAGCCCCTTCTGGGAGAGTGGTTCCCTTAAGAAGTTCTGGCAAGTCTTCTTCCTCGAGAGTTTCTTTTTCGAGAAGAGCATTTGCGAGACGATCGAGAACTTCCTTGTTTGCAGCAAGAACAAGCTCTGCACGCTTTGCAGCTTCATCAGAGAGAAGTTTAATTTCCTTGTCGATAGTTTCAGCAGTCTTTTCAGAATAAGGCTTGCCGGTTGAGATAGTGTAATAGCCAGTTGCTTCTTCTGGGAAGACGAGGTTACGAGTTTCAGTACCCATACCTTCTTCAACGATCATTTCTTTAGCAAGGCTTGCAACGTTTTTAAGATCCGAGCTTGCGCCAGTAGTGATATCATCTTTACCGAAGATTAGTTTTTCAGCAATACGACCACCCATAGCACGAGCTAAGACGTCTTTAAGTTCGTAAACATTCTTGTAGCTTCTATCTTCTGGAGGGAGGAACCAGGTAACACCACCAGTGTGGCCACGTGGAATAATTGTGACTTTGTGAACTGGGTCAGAATCTGGAAGAACATGACCAACTACAGCATGACCAGCTTCATGGTATGCAGTAAGTTTCTTTTCATACTCGTTCATAACTTTGCTTTGGCGTTTTGGACCAATTGCAACACGCTCAAAAGCTTCAGTGACGTCATTGCCAGAGATTGATTTGTGACCTTCGCGAGCAGCGGTAATTGCAGCTTCGTTTGCAATGTTTGCAAGATCAGCACCAGAAGAGCCAGCGGTCTTCTTTGCGAGCGCATCAAGATCAACATCGTCATCGATTGGTTTATTTTTGAAGTGAACCTTCAAAATTGCAAGACGATCTTTTCTTTCAGGAAGAGTAACGTCAACGTGACGGTCAAAACGACCTGGACGGAGCAATGCCTTATCGAGCATATCAACACGGTTAGTTGCAGCCATAACGATCACGCCAGATTCATTATCAAAGCCATCCATTTCAACAAGAATTTGGTTTAAGGTCTGTTCATCTTCACGACCAGCACCACCACGAGCATCACGCTTGTGAGCAACAGCATCGATCTCATCGATGAAGATGATTGATGGAGCGTTTTTCTTTGCCTTGCTGAAGAGGTCACGGACGCGGCTTGCACCGACACCAACGAACATCTCAGCGAATTCAGAACCAGAGATACTAAAGAATGGAACATTGGCTTCGCCAGCAACCGCACGAGCCATCAAAGTTTTACCGGTACCAGGATCACCAGCGAGCAAAACACCGCGTGGGATCTTTGCACCAAGCATTTCATATTTCTTTGGATTCTTAAGGAAATCAACAATTTCTTCGAGATCTTGTTTTGCAGCTTCGTTACCAGCAACATCTTTGAAGGTAACTTTCTTTTTGTCTGGACCATAAAGTTTAGCTTTTGCTTTGCCAAAGCCCATATTCTCTTTGTTCATTGATTGAGCTTGACGCATCATGTAAGAGAAGAAAATGATGACTGCGAGGATTGGCAAACCGAGAGTGACGACGTTCATAATGATCTCGCCATAATCAACTGGTTCTTCGTATTCAACTACTGGATATTTTTCAGAACAAGCTTTAAGCTCATCGCCAGTCATCCCTTCACAGTTATTAAGGAGACCCTGCTCATAAAGTGTACCTGAAGCATCTTTTCTTGAGTGTTGGGTTGGCTGATCTTTGTCTTTTAAGGTAATCAAAAGATCACTGCCGGACACGGTAATTTTCTTAATGTCACCGTTTTCGTCGTTTGCACGTGCGATGACGTCAGAAAGAGCGACTTCTTCAATATTAGCATTATTGCCAATTACGCCGTTCATGAGAGCATAGAAAAACAGCAAAACGATTACAAAGAAGAAAAAGCTACGAACACCGTTTGATGAATTTTTCTTAAGACTTTTCATGTTTTTATTAATTTTCTTTTCAACCATAAATCTCCTAAATCAGTATACTTTTTATTTTACCATAAAAGGCTATAAAATAGCACAAAAAATACCCCCTTTTAGAGGGGTATTTTTCAGTTTCAAGCAACGAAATTAGTTGTTGAGACAGAAGGTACCACCACCTTCCTTCTTGTAAAGGATAGCGACTTTGCGAGCACCAGTTGAGTAGGTTGCAACTTCACCTTGGCAGGTAGCGTTTGTAATAACGTTGATAGCGTGACCCTTTTCACCAACTGCTTTACCGTCAGCATCTTTATCAGCAGTGACTGATGCTTCTTTGACTGCGGTTGACTGTTCGTCGAAGGTTACGTTGAACTTTTGTGCGCCAGCTTGGCATTCTTCACCAACTGCGAGTTCTTTAGCACCCTTACAGCTTTGGATCCAAAGTGAGTAGAAGCTACCATCTGGATCAGCGAAGACGTCCTGAGCACCTGCTTCACCGACGATGAGGTAGTTATCATAGAAGTACATCCATGACTTTGTGGTTGCAGTTTTAGCAACTTTTTTGTTTGGAGTATCGTGACCAGCAACATAGGTACCAACTGATGGGATAGCACCACGGTTGTTAGCTTGATATTGGTTAAGAGCGGTTTGAACACGAGCGATATCGTTTGAACGCTGTGTATCACGCTGTGAACGCTGAAGTGCTGGAAGTGCGATGAAGACCATCATGAAGATGAGACCTGCAATTGCAAGCACGAGGACGACCTCAATGATCGTGAAACCCTTCTTATTTGTATTGGTTGTTTTCATTTAATCCTTTCATTTATTTTTAAACATCCGTACCTCAGGAGTACGCAATGTTTTTATAATGTTTACGCTTATTTTAGCTACATTTAAGAATTTTGTCAACAAGTTCTTTCCATTGTTTGTGAGAAAGATCTTGTGCACGGATATTTGGATCAAATGCCAACTCTGAAAATGCCTGTTCTAGTTTGGCTTTATCGTATGGAATATTCTTAATTAACTTCTTACGTGGATTACTAAAGCCTCTTTTAGCGAAGCGAATCACAGCATCATCAACCAAAGGTTTCTTTCTTGGCTTAAGGATGATAGTAGCAGAATCAACTTTTGGTGGTGGTGTGAAATAACCTTTTGGTACGATAATTCCCGGCTCAACTTCTGCTAAGTTTTGCACAGCCAAGGAAAGATAAGTGTGTTTTCCTGGCTCAGCCAAGATACGCTCTGCAACTTCTTTCTGAATCAAGAGTACAATTCTTTGCGGTTTATTCTCAGCAGTTAAGAGTTTTTCAATAATTGGGCTAGTAATGTAATAAGGGATATTACCAGAAGCAACGTATTCCTTTGGTAAACGATTTAGATCGAATTTTAGAAAATCTTCATTAATAACTTCGAGGTTTTTACCTGGAAATGAATTTGGAAGATTGTGAGCGAGTTTTGGGTCAAACTCAACTGCAACAACTTTTTCAAAACGTCTAAGTAAACTGCTAGTTAAAGTTCCAAGACCCGGACCGATCTCGAGACAAGTAGAAGCCTCGTCGATTGATTCATCAGCAATCTCTTCGAGAATTGCGCGATCTTTTAGCCAGTGTTGTCCGAGTGATTTATTATTCTGTAATGCCATATTTTAATACCATGTTGTAGTTTTATATACTCTACCGCATTGACCGATACAGTTCCAGAACGACCAAGCCTGTTGCCAGCCACCATAACGGCCATTAACGTAAGAAATCATCCATTTAATTTGGGTCACTGGGTTAGTTTCCCAATCTGAACCAGCAGATGCCATCTTTGAGCCAGGAAGTGATTGTGGAATACCGTAAGCTCCGGAGCTAGCGTTTCTTGCATTATAACGACACTTTGACTCATGCCAGATTAAGGTGTAGGCGACTTCCATATCACTTTCGGAAATACCAGCTGCACGCATCCATGATTCACAAGTTGCACGATCTGGGTTAGCGGTTACGCCAGCTACCTTGGTACCAACTGCGGTAATTTTTTCGACTGGTTCTTTGGTGACTTTTTCAGAAACTTTTACGCGTTCAACTTCCTCGCCGTCTTTGAATTTTACTTTGTAAGTAGTAACACGAGTACCAAGTTCACCGATCTGCTTAACTTTTTGTTGGCCAGCGTCAAGTGAGCTATCTGGTTCAGTTTTTTCAGTATAAGGTATTTCTTCTTCAACTGTAATAGTTGCACCGCCGCCATGCTTAATGACATAGGTTTCAGTAAGACCGGTCTCTAGAATATTGGTTTGATCTTCTTTGAGTTCGATTTTATCGCCATCATAAACGGTAAAGCCAGCTTGTTTTGCTACGGTTTCCCTGTCATAGCTTGCGGACATTAAATATTTCTTGGTTACGCCATCTGTAACAATTACTGGACGAGCGCGGTAGATATTAATATGATAATTATCTGAATTAATTTTTTCAGTGCGAGCTGGATCGACAATATCAGCATCAGCAAGGTCGATCTTAGCGCGGCCAATTGCTTCTTCAACGGTTTTTGCGTCTGTCTTAATAGTTAGACTGTTACCATTTTCATGGAAAGTAACAAAGTGATTATCGGAAATTGTCTCAGTATCTTCATTTTCAACAGCTTCAGCTACGCTTTCGGCATGAGTTCTAGAAATATTACTTACAACGAGAGCGCCAAAAATCATGCCAACGAGGGCAAAAGTCCCGATATAAGATAATCGAGCTACAGAAATAGTAGACTCACGCAGTTTCATACGTAACCATTATAACATATGTTTTTAATAATCCGGAAATGGATCGATATTATCGTATTCAATATCGTCTTTCCAGTCATTATTATTGTTTAAATTTGGTTTCTTATAAAATCTTTGGAATGGATCGTATGGTTTTTTAACACGTTTTTCATGTGGAGCATATGGATCATATTCCTCGTCAACTGCATCATAAGATTCATTTGCATATTGTCCACCTTGACCCTGATAAGGATTATAGCCAAGCTCAGTTAAGAACCTCGACGGCAAATTATAGCTTCTTTGCCCCATTGCATAGCGACTTGAAGCATAAGTTAAGAATAATTTTTCCTTTGCACGAGTCATGCCGACATACGCTAAGCGACGCTCCTCTTCAAGTTCAGCTTCTGTATCATCATGCATGGATGGGAATAAACCTTCTTCCATACCAACGATAAAGACCACCGGGAATTCAAGGCCCTTTGCAGCATGAAGCGTCATTAAAGTGACCGAGTTTTTTGCAGTTTCTTCATCGGCTGACGACATCAAAACTGCCTCTGCCAAAAATTCATCAAGCGTTTCAAATTCAGCTGCATTAGAAACCATGGTATTAAGGTTTAAGACACGTTCGTCACCAGCTGGCGTACCATCCTGGACTTTTTCAATCATGCCGAATTTTTGGATTGCTGACAAAACGATTTCGCTTGGCTCTGACTCCAAATCAACGCCACGGATAAAGTTTACTAGTTTCTCAACCCCAAGTTTCGCTTTACCGGAAAGAACTTCTGAAATATCCGCATCTTTGAAAATATTTCCGCCAGTAAATCCATCCATAGCGGTCAGCATTTTTGTAATCGATGCTGCGCCAACACCAGAAAGTACATTTTTGCAAACACGTTCAAATGAAACGCGATCAGCTGGATTTACTAAAACTTTCAAAATTGCGAGCGTATCTTTAATTTCCTTGCGATCATAGAAGCGAACGCCACCAACGATTTTATATGGAATATGTAAATCAATAAAAGCTTTCTCAAAGTTATAAGATTGTGCGTTCGTGCGATATAAAACGGCAAAATCTGAGTAGTCACGTGACCTTGCCATGGTTGCGATTTTGAAAGCGACAAATTTTGCCTCGCGACCTTCGTCATCAAGTTTTTCAATATCAACTGGTTCACCGTCACCAGCTTCAGTAAACAAAGTTTTATCGGTTCTGGTTTTATTACAGTTAATAACCTTTTGTGAGGCTTTCAAAATATTACCAGTTGAGCGATAGTTTTGTTCGAGTTTAATTACAACTGCACCTGGAAAATCTTTTTCGAAATTCAAAATATTAGTAAAGTCAGCACCACGCCATGAATAAATTGATTGCCAGTCATCACCAACTACACAAATATTACGTTTTTCATTAACAAGTGCCTTTACTAAACGGTACTGAATATGGTTCGTATCCTGATACTCATCAATCAAAATATGCTTGAATTTATCCTGCCATTTTTTGCGGACCATAATATTGCGATCAAACAAATCAGCTACGCGAATCAAAAGATCATCAAAATCCAACGCGTTTGATTCAGCTTTCATCTTCTCATAAAGACGGAAAACTTTTGCAGTGTTTTTCTGGTTTGGATATACAGCCTCAGCTTCATAATCTTCAATCGTTTCGCCAGAGTTTTTAATGTGAGAAATAATCGATTGAACAGCTTTAGGTTTCAGATATTTAGTATCAATTCCAAGTTCTTTAAATGCACGTTTAATTAAAGAAATCTGATCATCCATATCGTAAATCACGAAATTCTGATCGAGATTTACGGCTTCATGTTCGATACGTAAAATCTTTACACAAATCGAATGGAATGTACCCATGTATGGCATAAATTCGCGTGGAACTTCATCAAATCTTTCTGGGTACAAAAGATTCCAAAGACGTTCGCGCATTTCCCTTGCAGCTTTATTAGTAAAGGTGACCGCAAGAATTTCACGCTCAGAAATGCCGTTATTTAAAAGATTTGCGATGCGATGAGTGAGGGTTTTAGTTTTGCCAGAACCTGCGCCAGCCAAAATCAAGACTGGACCTTCAGTCGTTTCGACAGCTTTGGCTTGTTCTTTATTTAATCCCTCCGTAAACATACTAACCATTATAGCATTAAATGCCAGCCAATGGTTGAATGTCTGCTCCTAAGTGATTAAGACGACGAGCGAAATCTTGGTAGCCACGAGAAATTGAATAGATATTTCTCAAAATAGATGTACCTGGAGCAGCCAACATAGCGATCAAAATCACAACTGCTGGACGAAGTGCTGGAGGAGCAACGAGTTCGGCTGGACGCCAGTTGGTTGGACCCTCAACGTAAACACGGTGCGCATCAAGCAATTCTACTTTTGCATTCAAGTTTGCGAGATAGCTGGTATAGATTGCGCGGTTTTCAAACACCCAGTCATGGATCAAAGTACGGCCTTCAGCAACAGCTGCAATCACACCAAAGAACGGGAGGTTATCAATATTAAGGCCTGGGAATGGCATTGGGTGAATTTTATCCATTGGTGCCTTAAGATTTGATTTCTTGATCGTAAGGTCAACCAAACGAGTCTTTTCGTTTCTAGACTTATACTCTTCAGAAAGTTCGATCTTTGCGTTCATTGATTTAAGAACTTCAAGCTCGATTTCAAGGAACTCAATTGGAGCACGAGTAATTGTAATTTCAGACTTCGTGACAAGTGCGGCTGCAATAAAGCTCATACATTCAATTGGATCTTCACTTGGCCAGTATTCGATATCTTTATTGATTTTTTCAACACCAGTAACTTCAAGAGTGGTTGAACCAATACCCTTGATTTTAACGCCAAGTTTTTCGAGGAAGAAACAAACATCCTGCACCATGTAGTTTGGTGATGCACCGATGATGGTAGTTTTGCCTGGATAAAGTGCGGCGGCCATCAAAACGTTTTCAGTAACAGTATCGCCACGTTCAATCAAAACGATTTTCTTTGGAGCTTTAGATTTTAATAATGTCTGATCAACAGTTGCTTCATAAAAACCGGTCTTTTGCTTTGCATCAATCTCAAGACCATATGAAGAAAGTGCGCGAAGATGTGGATCAACGGTTCTAGTACCAAGTGAACAGCCACCAGCATATGGAAGCTCGAACTTTTTGAATTTATGAAGAAGCGGACCCATAAACATGATAATCGAACGGGTTCTACGAGCAGCTTCAACATCGAGATTCTTAAGATTCAATTCTTTTGGTGATATAATTTCAAGATCTTTACGGCGGTTAACCCAGCGACATTTTACACCAACCGATTCGAGAACCTCGATAATACGGAAGACTTCCTCGATGCGAGCAACGTGATGAAGAACGGTTTTTCCGGAATTCAAAAGAGCAGCACAAAGAAGGCCGACTGCGGCGTTCTTTGAGGTGTTAATGGTGATTTCACCAGATAGAGTCTTGCCACCATTAATGCGATAACTTTGAGATGATGAATCATTTATAGAGAGAATTTGACCACCAAGTTCTTGGGAGACCTTTTTTACCATCTCGAGTGAGATGTTTTGATCACCTTTTTCAATGCGGTGAATTGCGGACTGAGAAGTGCCAATACGTTTTGCAAGCTCAGCTTGAGTATAGCCTTTCTCTTTGCGCATCCCCTCAATAACGCGTCCAATTTCTTGTTGATATGTTAGCTCTTTTTTCATAAAAATTTCCTTAGAACCGTATTTTAGTTCTAAGGAAATTATATCATATGATGAATATTTTGTATATTATTGTAGGCTAATTGCCGATACTGACATTGCTGATAATGCCTCGCCGTCATAAGTGAAGCTATATGAGTATTCGTTGACCCAATTCGTATAGCTAAGAGCAATTTTATTCATCTTCTTTCGTTTAATCTCAATATATCTAGTTTCACCCGGATAGTTATTATCATAAACTGCTAATTTGAAGACGTTTGAGTCGTTATTGTCTTGGACTAGTTTGATTGCATTAATAGCATGATTGTCATTTATGCCAATCACGGTAGGATCACCGCTTTCTAGTTTAGTTTTTAAGAGTGCCCAAGCCTTATCTGGATCAGCCGTGAAGCTAGTCTTTTTTGTGTCGCTAGAAACTTGCGTAATAAAGAGTCTCCAGATCGCATCAAGTAATACAGCGTCATCAGCCTTAGCATTTTTGGTAAGTTTTTCATTATTCTCACGAAGCTGTGCGCCTTGGACTTTCTTAATTTCATCATTCTTTTCATTGTCTTTAGCATCGCGGATATAGAGGTTGAAACCAAGATTGTCCATCTCATCATAGTATTCTTTTTTAATCATCCAAGTACCATCTTCTACGCGATCACGATAATCATCAGGAACTGACCTATCCTGAATAACATACTTTAACATTGGCGTAGTAAATTCATAGTCATATAAGCTGCCAGAGCCAGCAAAGTAGGTATCAGACAAATCGTAGCCATCAGCATTCATAGTTTTTACGATGTGATATTTCACAGAACGACTAGAAAGCTTAGTTGGAAGCGTGCCGATAAATCTTGCTTCTGCGAAGGCTGCCATACCATAACAATGGCCCCCAGCGCTTTTCTCACTCGTATAGTTATGGAAGGAGAAGCCATCACGTGTAGTAATAAAACCAGAGTCAGCCATAATCATGCCATCGGTTTTATCATCCTTATTAGTATCTTCGTAACCGAAGTTAATATCTGCGCCGATGATATTGAAGATTTCATCAAGGGCCTTATCATCGTTGGCATTATAGTAATCACAGCCTGTACTTTCAGAAACTTCATTTAAGATTGCAGTATCAACGTTAGAACCAAGCCCAATTGTACAAACTTTAACGTTGTTTTGTTTAGCGGATTTGATAATATCAGATTTGCTATAAGATAACTTGCTGTAGGTATCCTTACCGTCAGTCAAAAGAATCATGTAATGCGCAGTTTTATCATCTGAGAATTCCTTAATACCAGATTTTAATGCTTCAGTAATATTCGTACCATTAGTATTAGTGCTCCAATTCATGCGCATTTTTTCAACGGCAGCTTTAGCAGATTCTTTATCTCCGGTAAATTTCTGAAGATTTACGTAGTTTCCAGAGAATTCAGCAACGCCAAATTTAAAGCTTCCGGTCATTTTTTCAATCATTGACTTAGAAAGGCTGAGACGTTTGAAGTTTGCATCATTACCAACTGCACCAGTTGCGTTGTCGTAACCAGCTTCATGGGCTTGCTTCTCGGTATACATTGAACCGGAGTTGTCGATCACAAACATAATATTAACAGCAAGCACTTTACTTTCAACAGTTTTACCACCGAGAATGTATTTGCTAAAATGCTTGAGCTCAACTGTAATCGTATTAGCACTAGGATTTACAGTGCCGGTAACTTTTTCAAGTTCTTTGGTTTCATCATTGAGATAATAAAGGGTCAAATCTTCTTCTTTAATTCCCTTTTCTCTTAGCTTATTCTCATCATATTTAATAACAACTTTAGCATTTTGCAGTTTACCGGAAGTGCTGAAATTATAAACATCACCGAGCAAACCTTCAACATTTTCGAGGCTAGCATTTTTTGTAATATCTACTGAAGAGCTGGCAATATTTCCCTTACCATTAATTTCAACAGTAATACCATTTTCTTCAAAAGTATAAGTTAATTCACGCTCACCATCTTTAATATTATCGTCCTTAGAAGTCTCGGAAAGTGGGTTGAGGCCAAGCGCAATTTCATCACCATCCCAAAGACCATCACCATCCGTATCAGCCTTTAGTGGATCAGTTTTTGATTCTTTAATTTCATATGAATCAATCAAGCCATCCATATCGGAATCAGCGAGATTTGGATTAGTGCCACGCTCTTTTTCGTCAGCATTTGTTAAGCCGTCACCATCATTATCAGCCGCTTCGTCATCTACTTCTTCTTGAATTAAGCCACCAAGGTGTTTATAATCCTCTTCTTTGGTGATAATGCGTTTAATAGTTTTCTCGATACGTTTGCCACTTGGAGCAATGGCTGTGATTTTATAATCGCCAGTATCTTCTGGAAGCGTCCAAGTTGCTTTTGTACCATCAACTTCAACATCACCACCTGAGACCTCGAAGCTAACGCTTTCGATTTTATTATGTTCCTTATCTTCAGCAATAACATTTAGTTCGAGCTCACGGCCAGCCGTATATTTCATATTTACAGCAGGATACTCATTATCCCATTCAAGTTTCGTAAAATCCCAAAGGGCATTAAACAGAACAATGCCAATGATTATAACTGCAAGCGCACTCGCAGAAATAATCACCGGTTTTTTATGTTTAATCAAGAACTCTTTAGATTTTTTAAAGAGGGCTGGGAAAGGATTGTTCTTGGCGATCGAATCCGTGAATGAAGTCTTTTCAGCTTCGGCAGGCGCCGGCGTTTCTGCCGGCTTCACGCCTGCTCCACAGTTAGCACAAAACTTTGCGTCTAACTTTAATTCTTCACCACAGTTTGAACAGTATTTTTTCCCTTCCATCATGCCCACCTAATAGAACTAGTATTTAAGACTCTTTAAATCAATATCTGAACTCAAACCACCCAAGTTGGTTGTTCCGGTACCAAGTTGGAGATAAGTTTCAAATGCTTTACCAGCAATTTCGCCGTACATGAAGCGGAAGACGATGTAGTATGCAAGAACGATACAAGCTGCTGATGCAATGTTGAGGTAAACCTTCTTATCGCCTTCGACACCAGATTCTTCGTTAAGACCAACGAGGATAATAGCGAATGAATAAAGCATACCTGCCCAGTTGATAATGCCGCCGATAGTTAAGTTGAGGCCACCAAGAATTGGTGCGATAAATGCTGTAACGGTCATTGGGATGAGGCCAAGAGCAACTACGGTAACCATGCGCCAAATGTTTGCAGTCTTCGATTTAAATGCCTTTGACATGCCGAAGTATGCGCCAGAAAGGATTGCAACGGTAAGTGCATTCATAAGGAAGGTTTGACCAACATTCTTGAACCAGTCATAGTTTTTAAGTTTCTTCCATTCCCATTTTGTTTCGTAAACTGCCTTATCGTCATCATCTTCGTCGGAATAGAATTTGTAACTAAAAGTTGAACAGTTCTTTACGCAATCTTTTGAATAAACGATACCGACAACGGTTGTAATAGTTGAAAGGATAGTCATTGCAGCAACGATAATAAGGGCAATGATACCTGCATTTTTCGGATTATTAAACTTTGGAAGATTTTCCTTGAAAGTTGTCATTGGCTTAAGACAAACACCAATCATAGTTGCAATAAAATTTGGTTTTTCACTTGAAGCTGCTGGAGTAGCTACTGGAGTGGCTGGTGCAGCAGATGTTGCAGGAGCAACTGGTTCAGTGACAGGAGCTGCTGAAGCTGTTTCTGGAGTTATTGTTTCTTTGAGGTTTGCACGGCAATTAGTACAGAAATTTGCCGCATCACTATTCTCTGTCTTACAATTTGGACAAAGCATTCTTTTCCTTTCAATTAACTATTTTTTCTTATGCTTATTATATCATGCTTTTATTTTTGCTTATGGTATAATTTAGCTATATTCATCAAAAATAAACAAGGCAAAAAACAAGATGGGATTCCTAGGAGATATCTTCAAAGATGCATTAAAAGATGCAAAGTATGCAGTAAAAGACGAAATCCGCTCTGAAATTAGAAGTGATGCGCGCGATGCTGTTCGTGGCGCAATTCAAGGTACAAAAGAAAAAGTTGGCGAGGCCGGTGATGCTGTAAAAGATAGCCTTGCAAAGAAAGACGAAAATCCAGCAGTTCTACAAACCGCACCAGTCCAAGCAACACCTACTGCCAAGACTCAAGTTCAAGCAGCTCCAATACAAGCAGATCCAGCACAAACCGCTCCAGCAGACACGGTTGGCGAAGCTATGGCAAATCAACTCGATGCTGCGCAGCCAGCAGTCCAAATAATGAATAATATCATGAATGATGATGGTATTATTGGTAAACTAGCAAACGCCGCAGTTGATGCAAAAATGACCGGTCAAGAAAAAGCTGAAATGAAGGAAAGTCTTGAAACTCTTTCCGATCCAACTAAGGCTGAAGAAGTTAAACAAGCTCTTCGTGATAATTCTGAACAAATCGATGCTAAGCTTAAAGAGCAAGGATATAACACTGAGCAAATGACTGCTGCTCTTAATCAGTCAGCTGCACAAACTCAAGAGATGCAGAATCCTGAAAAAATGCTATAATTAAAGTATTATGAAACAAATCACAAAGGCTATTATCCCTGTCGCGGGCTGGGGCACGCGCAGGCTTCCAATCACTAAAATCATTGAAAAATCAATGCTTCCAGTTGGAAACAGACCACTCGTAGATTATTCAGTTCAAGAATTAATCAAGGCTGGCGTAAAAGACATCTACATGGTGATTTCAAACGTTGAGCCATGTCAGGTTCGCGAGTTTTACAAAGATAACGTTGCACTTAACGATTATTTAATTGAGCGTGGCAAACACGACCGTCTCGCACTCGCTAAAACCTTACCGGACGATGTAACAATCCATTACACAATTCAAGATCCATCTGGCCGTTATGGTACTGCAGTACCAGTCGCAATGGTAGTCGAAGAATATAATATCGATGAACCAGTCTTTTGTTTCATGGGCGACGACTTTATTGGAATCCGGACGGTGAATCTTCAGCTGAGTCTCTCCTCAAGGCAGTTCAGGACGATGACGAATCCGTAATTCTCGGCATTGACCATCCATATGAGGCTCTTCTTAATGGTGGTGCGCTCACAATCGAGAATGAAAGATTAACAAAAATCACCGAAAAACCTGCACCAGAACAGGTCACAGGCCTTGCTTCAGTTTCAAAATACATTCTTTCCCCTTCAATGCTTCGCGAGATCGTCGAATATGTTAAAACCCATGACTTCGGACCAAATGATCAGGAATACATGATTACCTATAAATTTGAATCGTAAATTGAAAAATGCTGCTGCATCCGAGTTGCACTTACAGCTGTGGACTACCTCGATGGTGGAACTGTCGAAGGCTGGCTCCATGCTAACAATGTTGTTCTAGGTGGAGAAAAATAATTAATTAACCCGATGTGGGGAATCTTCTGTAGACTCTTTAGCTAGTGTTAGAAGATTAAAACCAACTCCCCCACATCGTTTTTTGTATTCAAAATTTGAATACGAAACGATACTAACAAATTTTTCACTATTTACAAGTATTTTGTTGTATAGACAGTCTGAGTGCAAATGCATTTGCGATTAAAAATCACTAAGACCAAAAAGAAGCACCGAGCAAGAAGTGTCCATACACACTCCTATGGTGCTTCGCGTCCATACCGATGGACTCTAGTGAAAATGCCTTTTAGCTAATCTAATTGTACTGGGTTTTTATCATAAGCGCAAGTAGCGGTTTTTAAGATTTCGTTCCCTGTTATGTTTAAAATTGTACACGAATTACAGATATGAAAGTGTTTATTTTTAATCTTATTTTTATCGCAAAAAAGTTTACATTATATATAATATTGCTCTAATTCACTATTCTTATCTGTTAGAAACCTTTCTTTTCCTCTTATGCTTGCATTATAAAAATTCTTTGTTAATATCGCGCCAGGTTTAGAGCAAGCTCTCCTCAAACTTGCTAGCACATACTTCTTTGACCTCGTACCCCCACTTGTGATACATGTTTGTTAATTGTTTTACCTTTTTCGCTCAATAATGCTGACGTCCATCCTTTTAAAAATCTCTCTTGGAGGTCAAAGAAGTTCCATGACAGAAAAGCTTGATATTTTATAGAGATTGTGATATTATAAATGAAGCGGGCGGTTAGCTCAGTTGGCTAGAGCGCGTCTTTGACGTAGACGAGGTCAGAGGTTCGACTCCTCTATCGCCCACCACAAAATCATACTTGCCGTAGGCAAGTTTTTTGTTATCTAATACTTCTTTGCGAGTTTTAAGAGATAAAAACGCTCAAGATTGCCATTTCTACCAGCAAGATCGTTGTCACGCTTTTTCACAATAATGAAACCTTGGGTTTTCAACCATGCTTCGAATTCCTTGACAATACCACGACGAATAGCTTCGTTTTTTACAACGCCGCGTTTTAGTTCAAATGGTTTAGCTTCAAATTGAGGCTTTAACATAACGAGAAAATCAGTGTCGAGTGACGCAATATTATATTTAGCGTGGAGTAAAACTTTGCGGAGTGAAATAAAGCTAACATCCGCCAAAATTACATCAAGATGAGTTTTGTTTTTATGTGATTTTTCTGCAGTTTCAAAATAATCACATAAACCCAAAAGTTCACGATTACATTTAAAGATATCGGTTTTTTCACGTAGATCAATTCGTGGGTCAAAACGAAGTGGTTTCTTCATTTGATTAGTTCCCTTCTCTACTGCGATAACATGGTTTGCGCCAGCATTCAAAGCAAACTCAGTAAAGCCACCAGTTGATGATCCGATATCGAGTGCAGTTTTGCCACGAAAATCATATTTGAATTCACGCACTGCACCAGCAATTTTATTTTCGGCACGAGAAACGGGCCCAGCAAAACTGGAGCCCGTATTCTCTAAACTCTTAAATGCAGAGTTAATTATTTTCTCCTCTCACGATAAGCGTAAGTATCTGTATCGACAGAGACGATATCGCCAACCTTGATGAATGCTGGAACCTTGATCACGACTCCAGTTTCAAGAGTTGCATCCTTCATAACTGAGGTTGAAGTATCACCCTTTACTGCAGTTTCAGTATAGGTAACTTCAAGCCAAAGGTTCTTAGGAAGAACGAGGTTGATTGCAGTTCCGTTATAGAACTGAATATCCATCTCGTCACCATCTTTCATGAAATCTTTCATATCACCGACCATATCAGCTGAAAGCTCATATTGTTCGAATGTTTCTGGATCCATGAAATAGAATTTTTCATCGTCTTTGTAGAGGTATTGAACGTGTTTGTTCGTAA
Source organism: uncultured Candidatus Saccharibacteria bacterium (assembly GCA_947306585.1). Classification (GTDB taxonomy): domain Bacteria; phylum Patescibacteriota; class Saccharimonadia; order Saccharimonadales; family Saccharimonadaceae; genus Nanosyncoccus. Next base: position 5,212 of record CAMZGX010000001.1, on the reverse strand, counting down.
CTTCTGCTGGCTCAATCTTTTCCTGACCTTTGAAAGTCTTTGGAAGAAGTGCGCCAGTGATAAGGTTTTTAACCTTAACGTTAACGATAGAACCGCCACGTCCCATGACTTTTTGAGAGTACTCAACCACCTTGTACGGTTGCCCGTCAAGTGTGATCAGCACATTTTTCTTCAAATCTGTTGGTCCGTACATATTTTTCCTCTTAAATTATTATTCAGCTACAAATGGTAAAAGTGCCAAGTGGCGTGCGCGCTTGATAGCGACAGCGAGTTGGCGTTGTTGCTTTGCAGAGAGACCAGTCTTTGAGATTGGCTCAATGCGGCCATAAGCGTCAACGTAGCGTTGCAAAGTCTTTACATCACGATAATCGAAGTAAAGATTTGGATCGTTTTTAACCCTTCTCATATTTCTCCTTTAATTTTTCTTAGAATGGAACATCGCTAAGATCGATTTCTTCATCTGGAACATCATCAGGAACGATGTCTGCCTCAGCTTGAGCTTCGTCGGTTGAGTAATCTACTCCACCATCGCGGCCACCGAGGAAGTTGAAGTCTTCTACGACGATTTCAGTAGTTGAACGTTTTGAACCGTCTTTTGCTTCATAGCTTCTCTGTTCAAGACGACCTGAAACGAGGATACCAGTGCCTCTTTTACCGTATTGAGCGATAATTTCAGCAGCTTTACCCCATGCTGTACAGTTGATAAATGAAACTGATTCTTTATCAGAACCATCTGCGCCCTTAAAGCTGCGATTGACTGCAACGCTAAAGGAACAAACTTGAGTTCCGCTTGAGACTGCACGAAGTTCTGGGTCTCTTGTGATGTTTCCGGTGATGATTGCTTTACTAAATCCCCGCGCCATAAATAGTTCCTCCTAAAATTGATTATTCTTCGCTTTTTTCAGCGGTTTCTTCTTTATCATCTGATTTCTTCAAAGCTTCATATTTAGCTTTGCGTGGATCAGCTGCACAAAGAAGGTAACGAATTACTTCGTCAGTAATGTTCAAAGTTGACGAAATTTTTGCAGGTGCTTCTGCAGGAAGCTCTACTTCGTAGAAGTAGTAAACAGCATATTCATTGCCCTTGATGGCATAGCACATGTGTTTTTTACCTTCGTTCGTCTCTTTGACGATTTTGCCGCCAGCCGATTCGATGATTTTGTTCACCTTTTCGACAGCAGGTGTTAAGTTCATCTCTAAATCAGGATGAAACATAACAGTAAGTTCGTACTGTTTCACTTTGTACTCCTTTGGTTAAAGCAAATGCACATATAATAGTCATTTGCTGAGCTAATATTACCTGTAATTTTACCACAAAATTGTGGAAAAGTCTAGAGGTGAAGCTACTTTTTAGTTTTTGGTTTATGATTTAGGGTAACGAAGAACGCTGCCGTTGAAACTATACCAGCCGCAAACATAATCATCATATTTTTCTCGGCCATGACATTAACCGCAACACCTAGTTCATTATCTTTTTCAATCACTTCGTCGCCATGTATGTAGTTGGTATATGAGTAGCCATCCTCGCCTTGCTCTTTAGAAGACTCCTCTACAACAGCATCAACGAAGTCAGTGACTTTTTCCCAGTTAGCAGAATAGACACGGGCATTTATAAATGGAAAGAAAAATACTTGCATGATAAATAGAGAGACAAAAAGTGCTCTAAAAAACTTTGGGGCACTCTTCCCAAAAAGAACTCTAAGACCGAAAATGACCGCAACGATACCGGTGATCAGCCTAAGGACAACATCAGTAATAAAGCCGTATACGCTAAAATAACCCGTAAATTTCATATAGGTAGTTAGTGCCAAATGATCTGAATCTTTAGCAAAGTCCACTAAAAATACGATTAGCAAAATAAGGCCAAGCACCAGAGCGACAATACCCATGATTAAATCAAGTGAGCTGCGAGCTTCAATTTTTGACAATAAATTATCTTTCTTTTTCATATACTACTCCACGCAAGTTGCAATTAATATAACCGCTGCAAACAAAACGGTCGCAGCAATAAAAAGACCAACTAATGCATTTTTATTAATCTTTTTCTTCTTTTCAATGTAACGCGCGATGCATGCGTTCAATATTGCTAATACAAGAACAGTAAATGGGTAAACAATATTTTTAATAACACTACGCTCAGTTCTAAAGCCGGCCTCAGGATCATATGCCAACCAACGGACAAAACCTGCCCACGCATGAGCAAATAATACGAACGAGATTAGCCCAATCATCACGACGTATGTCTTTTTATTTTTTAAGATTCTTTTAATGGCGTTCATTTTACTCCTTATGTTTATAATTATACATCAAAAAAAATAAACTCCAGTTTTCTGGAGTTTATTAATTATTGATTTGCGAGTTCATCAAATTCTTCAAGTGATGAAATTAAGACGTCGCGTGGTTTATTACCGTTTGGCTCGCCAATTACGCCAATTTCACCAAACCAGAGAGCGAGACCAGAGACGAAGCCGTGACCCTTACCAAGATAGGTTTGGAGCATTGAAGTACTGAATTTACCGTTGTTAATGATAATTTCGACAGCTTTTCTAACAAGTGGATCATTTGGATCATATTTACGGCCGAAGTCACCAATTGAACCGCCATCGGTTGCACCAACAGAAACTGCTTGCGCAATCACTTCATCATTATATTCTGGAGCACGTTGCTCGCGGAGGAAGTTGGTGAGTTTTTCAATTTCCGCATCCGAAGCAAAGGCACCCTGAATACGACGAGGTTTACCCATCATTTCGGTTGTAAGCATCAACATATCGCCAGAACCAAGAAGCTTTTCTGCACCACCCATATCAAGCATAATGCGGGAGTCTTGGTTGTTATTAACGGCGAAGGCAATACGGCCAGGAACGTTAGATTTGATGAGACCAGTAATGACTTTTACGACTGGACGCTGAGTTGCAAGGACAAGGTGCATACCTGCAGCACGACCTTTCTGTGCAATACGAACGATTGGTTGTTCAAGGTCTTTACCTGCTTGCATCATAAGATCTGCCATCTCGTCGATGATAATAACGATATATGGCATCTTTGCGCCATTTTGTTGTTGTTCGTTACCATCTTCATCGGTAACAGTTGCAGCTTTTTGAGCAATCTTAGCGTTGTAGTCTTCAATATTCTTAACGTGTTCGCTAGCCATTTGAGTATAGCGGCGCTCCATCTCGTTAACTGCCCACTTCATTGCTGAAAGAGCCTTGTCAGTTGAGTTGATAATTGGAGTCAAAAGATGTGGAATGCCATCATACTGGACCATTTCAACCTGCTTAGGGTCGACAATGATAAGTTTGAGATCGCTTGGAGAATTGCGGTAGAGCAAGCTTGAGATAAGAATGTTAGTCATAACGGACTTACCAGAACCAGTTGTACCGGCGATGAGAAGGTGAGGCATCTTTGCGAGGTTTGCCATAATTGGCTGACCAGAAATATCTTTACCAACGACAAAGGTGAGTGGCTTATCAGCTTTCTTCCAAGCTGGTGACTCCAAGAGGCTTCTAAGGGTCACACCTTCAGAACGAGCGTTTGGAAGCTCAACACCAACTAAGTTTGTACCAGGAATTGGAGCTTCAATACGAATCTTATCAACGGCAAGGTTCATAGCAAGCTCTTTGTCACGAGCTGTAATTTTACCGAGGTTAATACCTGCAGGCGGTTTCAAAGTATACTGGGTAACACGTGGACCAACGTTTGCACCATCGATCTCAACGTTAATACCGAATTGTTCGTAAGTTTGGCGAATAATTGCAGCGTTCTGCTGAATGTTGCCACCATCAGGTGGATTAGTCTTCTTTGAGAGAAGATCGGTTGAAGGCATCTTCCAGTTTGGATCAGAAACCGCCACAAGTGCAGTTTCTTTTGGTTTTTCAGCTGGAGCCTTTGGCTCTGGAGCAGGATGCTTAATATTAAGTTTCTTATTTTCACGATCAGCTTCGGCTACAGCATCGGAAATACCTCCGCGAATAGCAAACTTTTTATTTGAAACTGAAGCTTCAGCACTAGCACGACGAGCAATGCGAGCGTTTTCCTGATCTTCTTCCCTTCTTGTGCTTCTAAAGCAGTTAGCAATCCAGCGGAAGACGGATGCTGGAGAGATTGCAAGAATGAAAATTCCAGTAATAAAGATTAAGAGAACGTAGATAAAGACGACTGCAGCATGATCAAGTATTTGAGTCATGAGACTATTCAAGCCTTCACCGACAACACCACCAGTTGGATTTTCTTGGCCAAAAGTTGGAATGCCACAAATGCCAGCCAACCATGCCACCATTAAAAAGCTAGCAATCCAAGTGACGATTGGTAAGCGATTTCCTTCAGCCCTAAAAATCATTACCGCAAGGTAAACTAAAAGAACTGGAATGAAGTATGACGCATAGCCGATTACATAAAGTGCGCTTTTATGAACAGTATTAAGTGCGGTTCCGCCGGAACCAAACCATGTCATAACTAATACGACCGCAAGGGCCAAAAGAACAACTGCGCCAACTTGACGCCAGAAACCACCCGGGAGCTCGTGTTCAGGAGCTGCTTCTCTTGAAGATTTGCGTTTTCTACGTTTTGCCATAACCATATTATAGCATAAACATAAGCTAAAATCACTAAACGTTGATTTTGTAAAGTTTATACGCGCTGACTGTTTTTACAGCTTTATAACCTGGCAGCTCAAAGCCATTGGAAATCACATGTAATGGCTTTTTCTCTAGACGCTTTGCTTCGGATTCGATTTTCTTGGTGATTTTTTCAATATCACGCGAGTCGCCAAAAACATAAATAACCGTCGTTTCTTTTGGAAAGTTATACTTATAAAAGTTTTTACAAATTACTTTAGCGTTTTTATATTTTCTTAATCTTATTTTTGCAATCAAAGCAATGATCGGATTAAGTTCAATGCCAACCGATTTAACACCAAATTCGCTTGCGATCTTTTGTACGATACCATCACCAGCTCCAAGATCAATTAATAAATCATTTTTAGAAAGCGGATAAAGATCTGTAAAAGCTTTTTTAATCTCCGATTTCAAACTTGGCACGTATGGCGCACCCGTAAAAGCGGTAAAGCCAAAAACTAAAACAATAATACCGACGATAAAAATCACTAGATTCATAACGTCATTATACCATCTCTCTAGTGTGGTATAATATTGATAATATTTGCACCCGTAGCTCAGTGGATTAGAGCATCTGTCTTCGGAACAGAGGGTCGTGG